>JAFGVI010000100.1 GCA_016938065.1 Deltaproteobacteria bacterium
AAGGCTTAGCTAACAAACGTTAGCTAAGCCTTTGATTTTATGGTGGGCCATCACAGAATCGAACTGTGAACCTACTGATTAAGAGTCAGTTGCTCTGCCAATTGAGCTAATGGCCCGCTGCAATACCAAGCTGCAACCGAAGAATCCGGGACTGCGGCTGCGACAAGCGAGCTTCTAGCCGAGATAGGCGCGGTTGTCAATCCCTTTTTCCACTGAAACAGCGGCTTTTTTAATAGATCGCGAGATAGTTATCCAGCTCCCAATCGGTAACTGCGGTGCGGAACTTATCCCATTCAACCTGCTTATAGCCGACATATTTTTCGAAAATATGGTCGCCCAGGGTTTCACGGGCAATCGGATTGGCGATGAACTCTTCCAAGGCTTCTTTTAGCGAAGCCGGCATATTGGCGATATTGGCGGCTTCTTTTTCTTCCGCGGTCATGTGAAAGATGTTGACGTTAACCGCAGGCGGCACTTCGAGATTGTTTTTAATGCCGTCAAGACCGCAATTAAGCATCATGGCAAAGGCAAGATAAGGGTTACAGGTCGGATCCGGGCAACGGACTTCAACCCTGGTGCCCATGCCGCGGGAAGCCGGAATCCGCATCAGGGCACTGCGGTTGCTGGCCGACCAGGCAACATAGACCGGAGCTTCGTAACCGGGCACCAGACGCTTGTAGGAGTTGACCAAGGGGTTGGTAATCGCGGAAAAACCCCGCGCATTTTTGGCAATCCCGGCAATGTACTGGTAAGCAACCTTGCTGAGCTCCAATTCACCATCGGCATCGTAAAACACATTATTGCCTTCAAGATCAAACAGGGACTGGTTGGTGTGCATTCCGGAACCATTGATCCCGAAAACCGGTTTCGGCATAAAAGTAGCATGCATGCCGTATGATTTGGCAATCGTCTTGACCACCCATTTGAAAGTAACAGTGTTATCTGCAGCAGTTACCGCGTCGGCATATTTGAAGTTGATCTCGTGCTGACCCTGAGCAACTTCATGATGGGAAGCCTCGATCTCAAAACCCATCTTCTCCAGAGTATCAATAATTTCACGCCGACACTCGATTCCCTCATCTTCCGCATCAACACTGAAATAGCCGGCGTTATCGCTGGTTTCAGTGGTCGGGCCAAAGTTTTCATCGGTTTCGAACAGGAAAAATTCGCACTCGGTTCCGACATTCATCGTATAGCCCAGCTTTGCCGCTTCAGCCATAACCCGTTTCAGATTGACCCGAGGGCAGCCAACAAACGGAGTCCCGTCATGTTTATGAACATCGCAGATGATTCGCGCAGTAGCCACACCTTCCTTGTTGCGCCAGGGCATCACGCAAAAAGTATTATAGTCGGGAATCAGATACATGTCTGACTCCTGAATCCGGGCAAAGCCCTCAATTGAGGAACCATCAAACATCATCTTGCCGTCCAGGGCCTTTTCCAACTGACTTAAGGGAATGGCGACATTCTTCATAATGCCGAAAATGTCGACAAACTGAAGACGGAAAAAACGGACATTCTCTTTTTGTACGATCTGCAAAATCTCTTCTCTGGTCATTTTCTACTCCTTGTGATTACATAAAAATTAAGCATCCGGGCAGGCCCACACTTATTATCAGCCCGCCTTAAAACACACAACCATAAAATTATCAAGCCCAGGCCTTAATCCAGCCATCAACCAATCGCATCGGCCCCGGTTTCCCCAGTGCGAATTCGAATACACTGCTCCAGCGGCAGCACAAAAATCTTGCCGTCGCCGATGACCCCGCTCCGGGCCGCTTCGATAATCGCGTCCACCGTCTTCTGCACAAACTCATCGTTAACCGCAATGCGAATACAGACCTTGGGAAGGAGATTTACATCAAAAGTGCGACCGCGATAAGATTCCGTGTATCCCATCTGCTGACCGCAACCTTTCACCCGAAAAACAGTCATTTTACTGACCCCAACGGCCCGCAGATGCTGTTTAACCACCTGCAGTTTATCGGGTTGAATAATCGCTTCCACCATTTTCATTGATATTTCTCCTTATCAACCTACAGTGCTTCTTCGGGCCGGGACTCGACATGATGAATGGCCAGATCGGGCCCTAACATCTCTTCCTGCTCCGACAGACGAATGCCGACTGTCATTTTCAAAACCCCGTAAATCAAAGAACTTATAACAAAAGCGTAGAGGATTGCCGAGCCCGTTCCGACCAGCTGCGAGACAAAAGAAACACCACCACGGCCACCCATCACCTTAAGGCCGAACAAACCAGCCGCCAGACCACCCCAGGAACCACATAAACCATGCAGCGGCCAGACTCCGAGAACATCATCAATCTTCAAACGCTCAGTCACCCATTGATATCCAAAGACAAAAATGGCCCCGGCAATGGCACCAACCGCCAAAGCTCCGGCCGGATGGAAGAGATCACTGCCGGCGCAAACCGCCACCAGACCCGCCAGGGCACCATTGTGCGTAAAACCAGCATCATTACGGGAGAGCAACATTCCGGAAATAATCCCACCGACCATAGCCATCAGGGAATTGATCGCTACCAGCGATGAAATCGCCCCGAGACTGCCGGCACTCATCACATTGAAACCAAACCAGCCAACACAGAGAATCCAGCTGCCCAAGGCCAGAAAGGGAATACTGCTGACCTTGATCGGCGCACTGTCACCATAATAGGTGTAGCGCTTCATGCGCGGCCCCAGCAGCAGCACTGCCGGTAAAGCAAACCAGCCACCCAGAGAGTGCACCACCACGGAACCGGCATAATCATGAAAAGGCAATCCCGCCCAGGACGTCAGCCATGAATTTTGACCGAAGATCGGCAACTGGCCCCAGACCGCCGCCTCAAACAAAGGATAGGCGAGACCCACCAGCACCGCCCCGGCCAGAGTATTGGTCCAGAACTTGGCCCGCTCGGCTATCCCGCCTGAAATAATCGCCGGGATACAGGCGGCAAAACCAAGCAGGAGAAAAAAACGCACCATCGTTACCTGACCACCGGTCGCCAGGGTTTCAGCACTCTGCCAGAAATTGAACCCCTTAATCCCATACGCTATGGGAAAACCGATAGTAAAATAGACAACCGTTGAGATGGCCCACTCGAAAATAATCTTGTTAAGCGCGTTAACCTGACTCTGATGCCGCACCGAACCGACTTCCAGAAAAGCAAAACCGGCATGCATCGAAAAAATCATGACCGCACCCAGCATCAGAAAAAGTACATCAGCACTCTGACAAAGGGCCTGATAACCGGCAATTTCCATTAACCATTGCTCCTTTCTTGGGAAATAAAAAGCACCATCAGATGGCCTGACTGCCGCTCTCTTCGGTTCTGATGCGAATACAGCGCTTCAACTCTGTTACAAAAATTTTGCCGTCGCCGATACGGCCTTCACCATGTTTAGCTGAACGCAGAATGGCTTCAATCGCAACATCCACATATTCATCATTACAGGCAATATCCAGCCTCACCTTGGGCAACAGATTGGGCATCACCTTCTGACCGCGATAGAGACGTTCACTGTCGTGCTGATCCTGATGCTGGCCATGCCCGGTCACACGACTGGTGGTAATTCTCGTAATCCCCGCCGCCACCAGCTCTTCTCTTACTTCATCAAGTTTATCCGGCTGAATTATCGCCGTTACAAGTTGCATAAGCATACCCCCACTATCAAATAAGATCTTTCGATCAATTCAGATTTATCAGGCCATAACCATGTTCACCATGCAGGGCATGATCCATTCCCGATTTCTCATCACTTTCCACAAGCCTGAAACCCACGGTTTTCTCGACGACCGCAATCAGGATACCACTGACGATAACACTGTAGATTATAGTGGCGGACACCGCTTTTAGTTGCACCAGGAACTGCTGGGCCACACTCCAACTTCCACCCACAGAGGTTCCGGCATGCACCATCCAACTTTCCCGAATGAAGAAAACCAGCATCAGGGCCCCGAAAATTCCAGCCACACCATGAATGCCGAAAGCATCCAGACTATCATCGTAACCCATTTTTTCCTTAACAAAGAGCCCAAAATAACAGACCAGAGAAGCCCCCATACCCAGCACGATGGCTCCCGCCGGTTTAACCACGCCGGCAGCAGGCGTTATCACGACTAGACCTGCCAGAATGCCGCTAACGATACCTAATGTCGTGGCCTTGCCCAGATGAATCGCCTCAATCAACAACCAGGCCGTCGCCCCAGCCGCGGCCGCAACCTGGGTTACGGTCAGAGCCCGGGCCGTATCGAGACCGCTGGAGACGGCACTGCCGGCATTAAAGCCAAACCAACCCACCCATAAAAGCCCGGCTCCCATCAGGGTCATCACCAGATTATTGGGATGCATCGCCGTTCCGGGATAACCCCGCCGACTGCCCAAATAAAAAGCCGCCACCAGACCACTGACTCCGGCCGAAATGTGCACCACGGTGCCGCCGGCAAAGTCGATGGCCCCGTTGGCCCCGAGATTAAAAATCCAACCATCCGCAGCCCAGACCCAGTGACAGAGGGGATTGTAAACCAGAATACTCCAGAGCACGATATAGAGACAATAGCCCCGAAAACTAACCCGTTCCGCAAAAGCTCCGGCGATCAGGGCCGGGGTTATAATGGCAAATTTCCCTTGAAACATGGCAAAGACATACTCCGGGACCCCGGCATCCAGAATCATATTATCAATGCCGCGCAGGAGAAAGTAGTCAGGATTCCAACCGCACCAGCCGCCCAACACACTTTTGCCGAACGACATCGAATAACCGAGCACCACCCACAAAACCCCGATAATGCCCATCGCCGCAAAACTGTGCATCATGGTTCCCAACACATTCTTGGTCCGGACCAGACCGCCATAAAACATGGCCAAACCCGGAACCATCAACAAAACCAGAGCCGTAGAGGTCAACATCCAGGCTGTCGTGCCAGTGTCTACGGCAACCGGCTTTTCGGCCGCCATCAGAGTACCGGATGATAAAAGAAGAAAAATCAAGACTTCACAAACTGTCCCGGACTTATGAAATAACTTCATGAAATTTACCGCTATGCTTTTCATTTTCATCTCCTAAAAAATTTTTTTACATTCAGCGGCAGATGATAGCAGAGGCCGTGCCAACCTCAAAAAAAGTTGAAAAAAGCCTTTAAAACAGCCAAACTCAACCAAGTGTTCACTTTAAAAAACACCTTTGGCAAAAAAAGCGGCACGATATCGTGCCGCCGGCAAAGAAAGAAACAGTCTGGCAAAACCAGCGCTCAGCAAAAAACCTCATATATACAAAGCCTTCCCTCAAAAGACACATTATCGTACAGCTCTGAAAGGCTGGCGATACATTAACGAACCAATAACGCTCATCCTAGGGAAGATATATCTGGCTGGGCTCTCCTTCCCTTGCGGCCTGAGCCCGTTCGCGAATGCGGGCATAGATTGCCGACAGATCCGCCGCGATAGCCTCTTCCGGACAGAGACGCATGCAGTTGAAACAGAGAATGCAGTTTTCGGCGAAACTCGGCCAGGGATTCAAGGTCAAGGCCGCAACCGGACATTGCTCTGCACATTGCCCGCATTGCGTACATTTGTCCTGATTGATTTCGCGTTGCGGCAGAATTTTTCCGGCAATACGCAAATTCAGTTTGCGCATATCCTCAGCCATAACCCGGGGCTGATATTCGAGAGCGGCTGAGTGCAGCAGCAAAGGTTCCGGCAAACTCAAATTTTTCTCCACCGCTTCGACCAGGGCTTCCAGCAGACGATCATCGGCCGCATCGGGATGCCCGAAACCTACCGGATTGTCCAGCTGCCACATCAGAGAGTGGACCGCCAGAACCTTGGCAGCCGCCAGCACACCATAACCCTTGGCCGTCAAGGCCGCGCCCATCTCTTCCAGGGCCAGACCGCTGGTGGCGCCGCCCCAGGTAGCAAAGGGCACCGCGTAAGCCCGACTCTTTACCGGCAAACGTTCGATCAGAGCCATCATCAACGGCAGCGCATGCGAAGAGTAAACCGGAGAGCCGAGATAAAGACAAACCTTAGCATCAGCCTCGGCCACTTCCTGCAGCACCTGGCTTAACTGTTTTTCATTTTTTCCAACTTCGCAAAGCGTAACCTCAGAATCAGCCGCTCGGAGTCTGTCGGCAATCACACCGGCGGCATGCCGGGTCGTCCCGGCCGGAGAGCAGTAGAAAATAAAATTTTTATGATTTTCAATCATTGTCTCACACCTTTAGCAGAACAAAAAAGCTGAATTAAAAGAAACCCCTTTACCCAATATCCATCGAACAACAATCGAAAAAGATCAATCCCGGCGATAACCCTACAGTGCGGTTTCCATGAGCACCGGACAATGGTCGCTGCCCATCTGCTCTCCGAGATAATCGATGTGAAGAACTTTGGGGAAAGCCTCCTGATCGACAAAAAAATAGTCGATCCGCCAACCCACATTGCGCCGGCGGGCCCCGGCCCGAAAACTCCACCAGGAGTAGACGTCGGCCTTATCGGGATAGGTTCGCCGCCAGACGTCAACCCAGCCGTCCGCCACCCAAGCCGATAAACGCCGGCGCTCTTCCGGGTGAAAACCGATTTGACCATCATTCTCCTTTGGCCGGGCAATATCAATCTCTTCGTGACAGCAGTTTACATCTCCGGCAAAGATAACCCTCTCCCCAGCGAGACGCAGTTCATTCACATAGGCGAGAAAAATCTCGTAAAAAGTGAGCTTACCCTGCCAGGCTTCTTCCGATTTGCCCCCGTTGGGAAAATAGACCCCGAAAATCCGTAATCCCGGCAATTTCAGCTGCGCCACCCGCCCTTCGCTATCTGTATAACCGGGCATCCCGGTAAGAAATTCGACCTCGGCAAAATTTTTCGATTTTACCCAGATCGCCGTTCCCGCATAGCCCGCTTTATCGGCCGCATGATAAAACTTGAGATAGCGCTCGTCAGTGGTAAGCTCTGCCGGCAGCTGGGCCGCGCTGGCCTTGGTCTCCTGCAGCAGCAGAACATCAGGGTCACAGCTTTCAAGAAAATTATCAAGCTCACCTTTTTTATAAACCGCCCGCAGGCCATTAACATTCCAGGAAGCAATTTTCAGCGTTTTTTTCATGCCGACCAACTTTCCAAATAAACAACAGTCAGAAGGTTATAACGTTAAAACCCTTTTCCAGGTAGGCCGACATTGAGGGATGGCCGGACATCTCCCCAATCAGAGCCACATTCTCAGCCGCCACTGCCTGCGCCACCCCGAGTTTGGTGGAACAGGCCCGACAAGCCCCGAGAATCAAACCTTGAGTTTTGGCCTTAACGTAAAGCTGGTGGAGGAAATGGCCCGGCTTGGCCATCTCTGATACCAGTTTTACCGCGTCGCCCTCAATAATAATTTCTCCTCCCATCCCCTTGGCCGCCATCTCCAG
The DNA here is from genome assembly GCA_016938065.1 of Deltaproteobacteria bacterium. Lineage (GTDB taxonomy): Bacteria > Desulfobacterota > Anaeroferrophillalia > Anaeroferrophillales > Tharpellaceae > Tharpella. The sequence continues at coordinate 7,405 of JAFGVI010000100.1, forward strand.
CCCGTGCAAAAGCACATGCACGAAACACATCGGATCACCGCGAAAAGCAAAGATAACCGTTTTCGTCATTGTATCCTCCATTTTCTGATATTTTAAAGCAAGTCCTCAGTATAATTTTTCAGTAACATATCAGACATGAAATTAAAAGAAGAACCAACAAAAAGGGTCAGTTCTTGTCTTTACACACACCTACTAAAAAGGCGCTTTGTGTAAAGTCAAGAACTGACCCTGCAAAGCTCAAAAAAAAGGAGCCGGTTCGAAAGAACTGACTCCCTTAAATTAGCAGCGAATGAAGTTAAAAAATTTAGGCTTACTGCCACCAGCCGGGCAATTCGGTGCCGGGCGCATCATCGGTGTGATGCAGCGTACTTGTCGCGCCCTCACCTTTGTCTCCCCGAACCTTATCCCCTCCGGCGAAAGCCAGGCTTGTCATCGCCAACAGACCCGTAACCAGCATTACAAT
>JAFGVI010000101.1 GCA_016938065.1 Deltaproteobacteria bacterium
ACTTAAGCGAGCTGAGTGATCTTGATTTTGCCCACTATCTGGTCAGGGAGATCGGCGTGGCGAGTGTGCCCGGCTCAAGCTTTCTCGCACCGGGTACCCCCGAGAGTGGACAGGTGCGCTTTTGTTTCTGTAAAACCGAGGCAACCCTTGAGGCTGCGGCAAAATGCTTGCAAAGGTTATAACCAAATACTGAACCATGAGGTAAAATGGCGGAAAAACATATTATTCTGGGTACGGCCGGGCATGTTGATCACGGCAAAACGACTCTGGTTAAAGCTCTGACCGGAACCGACACCGACCGGCTGGCGGAAGAGAAGAAACGCGGCATTACCATAGAATTGGGTTTTGCCCATCTCACGCTGCCCAGCGGCCAGATGCTCGGGGTGATCGATGTGCCCGGGCATGAGCGTTTTATCAAGAATATGGTGGCTGGCGCCGGAGGTATCGATCTGGTGCTGCTGCTGGTGGCGGCCGATGAGGGGGTCATGCCGCAGACGCGGGAGCATTTTGATGTCTGTCAGCTTCTGGGGATCAAGCGGGGTCTGGTTGTCATCAGCAAATGCGATACTGTCGACGATGAACTTTTGGAACTGGTAACTGAGGAGGTGGCTGATCTGGTGGCCGGCAGTTTTCTGGAGGAGGCCCCGGTAATCGCGGTTTCAGCCACGACCGGTGTTGGCCTTGACAAGTTATTGGCGGCTCTGGATGAGCTCGTACAGACGGTCGTCGAACGACCCGACTCCGGGGCGTTTCGGCTGCCGGTTGATCGCGCCTTTGTCATCAAAGGCTTTGGCACGGTGGTTACGGGCACGGTTCTTTCCGGGAGTTTGGGTCTGGGCGACAGCGTCACCCTCTCGCCTTCCGGATTGAGCAGCCGGGTGCGCAGTCTGCAGGCTTACGGGGAAGAGCGGCAGCAGGTTTTTGCCGGGGAGCGGGCTGCGATAAATCTGCTCGGTCTCGAAAAGTCAGAAATCGAGCGTGGAGAGATTCTGGCCCGCCCCGAAACCGTGGTGCCGACCTCGATGGTCGATGTCTACTACAGTCATCTGGCTTCGGCGACTTCGCCCCTGCCGCCGCGCAGCAAAATGCTGGTGCATAGCGGCACTGCGGCTTTGATGGGAACCGTGGTGGTGCTTAACGGTATGGAGCTGGTGCCGGGCAGCAGTGCGTTTGTGCAGGTGCGGCTCGAAAATCCCACTGTAATCGTTTATGGCGACCGGGTTGTGATGCGCAGTTTTGCGCGGCGCGAAACCGTTGGCGGCGGTCTGGTGATCAATCCCTGTCCGGCCAAGCACCGGCTTAAGGAATATGCGGCGTTGTTGCCCGATTTTGAGAGACTTCTGGCCGGCGACCCCGGTGCGGTGGTTTCGATTTTTGTCAAACAGGCCGCGATTGCCGGGCTGCCTCTGGCGGCGCTTAAAGCTTCGCTTAATTTATCCGGAAAAGCTCTGACTAAAGTGCTGGATGAGCTCCTGGCCCGGCGGGAGATTGTCCGTTTTGACAACGACCGTCAGCTCTTTATCGGAGGGAATCTCTTTGCGGAGCAGGCCGAGGCAATTATGGTCAAGGTTGTCGATTATCACCAGCGCGAGCCGCTGCGTGAAGGCATGCCCAAGGAAGAGGTCAGATCCCGCTTAGGGCTTTCGGCCCCTCTGTTTCATGCCCTTCTGCAGCGTCTGGTAAAGAGTGAAAAGTTGGTTGTCGATAAGGATCTATTGCGCACCCCGGATCACCGGGTACGTCTGGCGGTCGATACGGACAAGCTTAAATCGCAGCTGATTGCGCTTTATCGGCAGGCGGGTCTCAGTTTTCCGGACTACAGTTCTCTGGCGGAAAATCTGGCGGCGGAAGAGGATGATATCAAGACTTTGATGAATATGCTGGTCAAGGACGGGACTCTTTTAAAGGTACGGGACGGGATTTTTCTAACCCCGGAGCACTACGAAAGTATGCGTTCAGAAGTCGTGGGTTTTCTGAAAGAGAACGGCACGATGACCACTCAGGAGTTCAAAGCCAAAATCAATCTCAGCCGTAAATATGTGATTCCCCTCTTTGAGTATCTCGATCAGCGTAAGGTTACGGCCCGCAAAGGCGAGGCCCGCATTCTGCTGCAGGGCTGAGGCCCTCGTTCTCTATGCCTTAATCAGCTCCGCGAAAACATCCGGCATGCGCGTGACTTTTTTCAGCCTGTAGTCGAAAAAAATGATGCCGGTTTTCGCGCGGGCAACTTCCTGCTGATGCTCCTTTTTTCTGACAAGATAGAAAAAATCGCAGCCGACCCGCGAAGGGTCGAGCAGGGCGATATCGACAGTCAGAATATCGCCATAGGTAACTTCGGCTTGATAGGTGATGGCGAGATCGGCCATAATCATGCTGCTGCCGGCAACAGAAAACTCGCTGAAACCATGCTCTTTGAGAAAGCGCAGACGCACTTCATGCAGCAGGGTGATCAGGTGGTCATGGCCGAGATGGTTGCCGTAGTTGATATCGCTGATTCTCGGGGCAATGCTGGTGCTGAAGATAAACTGCCGCGATTGCGGAAGCTCCAGTTTAATGCGACTCATGGCTTACTGCACCCTTGCCGGCCGTAAACTTCGCTGGCCGCAATTTTTTTATGAAGATGGTGATTTTCAATGGTGGTTGCCGCCAGCTGGGAGATGGTTTTTAAGGTGTCGATCTTCTGTTCGTCAATGTTACTGTTGAAGTCGAGGTTGACGACATTCAGCAGGCCATAACTTTTATAGGGTGTGTAAAGAGGAAACGAGGCGATCGAACTGATCTGATGATGTTCATCCTGCAGGGCGAGCTGGCCGCTGCTCCTTAAATCAGTTGCCAGAAAAACCTCTTTTGTCGAACTGACTTTGTCGATAAACGGGGTTCTGTTCTGATCCTTAAAGTGCAGCGAACGCAGGCATTCATCCTTTAGACCCCATTCCACCTCAGTGACCAGCGCTCCGGAGCTGTCGTAAAGCAGGATCGAACCCACTTCAGCGTGCATTATCTTTAAAGCCATTCCCATCAGGGTCGCCAGAACCGGTTCCAGGGACTTGTTGCCGACCATGCTGCCCATTTCATTGATCAGATCAAGTCTTGAGGCCTGTTCCTCTTTGCTGTTGCGCATCTCGCAGTAAATGGTGGTGCGCACCATCGCGGTGGTAAAGTGGTGCATGAGAAAACGCAGAGAGATCGCCTGCTCATCCATGTTTTCCGGAAATTCATGAAAAATTATAGCCGCGGCAATTTCCTCTTCGTGGGTCAGCTGCAGAGCCCAGTACATATCGTAACTGCCGCCAAACCAGACCAGCGGAGTCGGGAAAAGAAGCGGTTCATTGTCAAAAAAAGGAGCGAAGGGAGCCTCGACATCTTTAAAGGCAATTTCGTCCCAGTAGCAGGTTTCAATTCTGGTCGAGTAGTCAAGGCTGTAGAAGTGACTTTCATTGTTGAAAAGAAAACAGGAGAACTGGTTGATGCCGAAGAGCCGGCTGAGATATTTGCCGAGAACGGCATAGAGTTCTTTGATCTCCATGGCGAGATGAATGGCAAGAATGGCCTGAACCAGATTGGCAGGTATGGGGATCATGGAAAATTCCTTTCAGCTAGATCTTGGCAAGCATTGAGATGACATCGTCGACCTGGGCTCTGATCCGCTCTTCTTCCAGCTGCGGCCATTGCGGGTCGAGGCCGAGTCTTTGCAGGCGCCGGGACAGGTTTGCGGGGTCTTTTTCCGCTTTCTCTTTTTCCAGGGAGAAGCCGAACTGATTGCTGATTGAGTTAGCGATGGAGACTGTCAACGTCTCCCGCGGCGTATAGGTGCTGGCTTCAGGCTGGTGATGATAATGTACGGTTTCAACCAGATTTCTCGGTAATTTCCATTTGTCCAGAAGAATACGTCCGATTTCGCCGTGGCTGAAGCCCAGCAGTTTCTGTTCAATTTCAGAGATTTCCTTTCCCTGTTCCGCCAGAGCGATAAAAGCGTCGGCCTGCTTCTGAGCAAAAGGTCCCAGAATGAGTTTGCCGATGTCGTGCAGCAGGCCGGCGACATAACAGTTCTCAATCTCTTCATGGGTCAGCCGGGCAACGCCGGCGATCTCCCGGGAAAGACTGGCGACTATATTGGCATGCAGCCAGAGTCCTTCGCGCTGATAACCGTAGGTCGGCAGGCTGCGTTTGAAAAGGGATGAAGTTGAGGCTCCCAGAACCAGACTGCGGATGGTGTTGTGCCCCAGATAGACGACCGCATCACTGATGGTCGATACTTTGCGTGAAAGGCTGTAGAAAGAGGAGTTGGCCATGCGCAGCATGCGGGCTGCCAGGGCCTGATCCCGGGCGACCACTTTTTCAAAGTCGGGGGCGCTGGATTTGTCACTGTTGACCAGTTCCATGACTTTATAGACAATCGCCGGCAGGGATGGAATCTCTTCGATCTTCTGCATGATTTGGCTTTTCAGGCGCTCTTCGTCAATGGTTTTAAGGGAAAGCTTACGCTGGGTTCCCTGGTTCCGGTTAACGTTGGTCGGGCAGGTTTCAGTCTGGGCCAGATCCCGGATGTCGAGCGCCAGCTTTATATGTTTTATGAGATTGGCTTTGTCGAAAGGTTTGGTGATGAAGCCGTTGGCCCCGAGCTGCCGGGCCTTGATGATGTTTTCCCGGGTGGCCAGGTTGGTCGTGATAAGTACTGGAATGTTGTGCAGATTTTTATCTTTTTTAATGTACTCAAGGAGAATGAAATCGTCGTAGCCGCTGATGATTGCTTCACAGATGATCAGCCGCGGCGGAGTGCTCTGCAGGGCGCTGATAAACTCGGCCAGGGTTTTTAACTTTTTGGTTTCCAGCCCGATTGAATTAACCACTCGGGCAATCTCTTCAGCCGATTCGGGGTGGGGGTCAAAAATGAAAGCCAGCATCATACTTTCCTGTTGCTAAAAAGTCATTATGAACAAAAGGATACAATCTCTTTTATTGCGTGGTAATGTACCAGCAGTGCCCTGCTTTTGCAACCATTTTGCATACATAAATAAAAAAACCCCCAAATCCTCTAAAGGTTCTGGGGGTTATATCATAACCGGATCTCTCCGGGCTGGTCATGGTGGCGGTGCAGGGAATTGAACCCCGGACACTACGGATATGAGCCGTATGCTCTAACCATCTGAGCTACACCGCCGTTGTAAGATAAACAGCATCAAGCTGATTCGAGGCGCTTTTTAATGGGTTTTTTTTTCTTTGTCAATCATTTTGTCATGTGGAAAAACATATTGTTTTCGGAACTTTCTGCGGCTAATGATTTTTCATTGACAAGCCCGGCCAAATAAGATAACAGTGCCCCGCTATATGAAGTTTATTGAGGCTGCTTTTTTTTTGGTTTTTGTTTAACAGTTAACGTAAGGTGGGGATAAAGGAAGGGTATTTCAATGGCACTTAATTTCGACATGTCTGAAGAGCAGGAAATATTACGTAAAAGTGTTCGCGGTTTTGCAGAAAAAGAGATCGCGCCTCTGGCTCAGGAACTTGATCAGAAGGAAGAGTTTTCTCTGGAGCTGACGAGAAAGATGGGAGACCTCGGCCTTTTCGGGATGTTTGTCTCGCCGGAGTACGGTGGTTCCGGACTTGATTATGTATCTTATATTATTGCTGTTGAGGAAATTGCCCGGGTTGATGGTTCCCAGGCGGCGACGGTGGCGGCCGGCAACTCTTTAGGGATCGGGCCGATCTACTATTACGGCAATGAAGAGCAGAAACGGGAGTGGTTGCCGAGATTGTGCACCGGGGAAATTCTGGCCGGTTTCGGCCTGACCGAGCCCAATGCCGGCTCCGATGCCGGAAATTCGAAAACCAACGCCTTACTTGACGGTGATGAGTGGGTCATTAACGGCTCCAAAATTTTTATCACCAATGCTTCCGCGCCCAATACCGGGGTTGTCATTGTGCAGGCGATTACCGGGAAGCGTCCCGACGGCCGTAATGAAATGAGCTGTATTCTGGTGCCTGCCGGAACCCCCGGCATGGAGTGCCGGCCCATGCACGGCAAGATGATGTGGCGTTCTTCCAATACGACCGAAATCTATTTTACCGATTGCCGTGTACCCGCCAAGAATCTGCTCGGGGGCCGGGGCGAAGGTTTTCATCAGATGCTGGCCACCCTCGATGGCGGTCGCTTGAGCATCGGGGCCATGGGTCTTGGCGGCGCTCAGGGTGCTTTTGAGAAAGCCTTACGTTATTCGCAGGAGCGCATTCAGTTTAATCGTCCGCTGTTTGACTTTCAGGTGACCCAGTTTAAACTTGCTGATATGGCGATGGAGATTGAGCTGGCCCGTAACCTGCTCTATAAAGCCTGCTGGCTGCGCAGCAACAATCGCCCCTTCTCCCGGGAAGCGGCAATGGGCAAACTCTACTGTTCCGAAACCATGGGACGGGTGGTCAATCAGGCTGTGCAGATTCATGGCGGTTACGGATTGATGCAGGAGTATGATGTTGAGCGTTTCTATCGCGACCAGAAACTTCTCGATATCGGTGAGGGCACTTCCGAGGTGCAGCGTCTGGTGATCGCCCGCAGTCTGGTTTAAGTTAAGATTGAAACCAATCTACAATAAATTGCCCAGAGCGGTTCGTCTGGTTGAAGTTGCTCCCCGGGACGGCTGGCAGAGTCTGGTTGATTATATTCCGACGGAGATCAAGGTCGAGCTGATCGATGATCTGGCTGACTGTGGCTTTAAAGAGATAGAGATAAGTTCTTTTGTCAGCCCTAAAGCGATTCCGCAGCTTAAAGATGCCGGCGCGGTTTTCAGGGCGATCAAACGTCAGCCGGGGTTGATTACGGCCGCGCTGGTACCCAATCTTCGGGGTCTGGAGCCGGCGCTGGCCGCCGGTGTTGATAAAATTGTCTTCTTTATTTCGGCCAGCAACACCCATAACCGGAAAAATCTGGGCTGTGCGCAAAAAGAGACGCTGCTGGAGATTCAGACCATGCAGCAGCATCTGCCGGATAATCTGGCGCGCCGGGTTTCAATTTCCAATGTTTTCGGCTGTCCCTATGAAGGGGATATCGCTTTTGCCGCCGTGGTTGAGCTCGTCGAAAGTCTGATCGGTATCGGTTTGCTCGAAATTACGCTCTGTGACACGCTGGGAGTGGCAACCCCAGATCAGGTTTATAACGTTTCCGCCCGTCTGCAGGAGCTCTGGCCGAAGGTTGATTTCGGTCTGCATCTGCATGACAGCTGCGGTCGGGCCCTGGCTTGTGTTATAGCTGGTCTGCAGGCCGGGATAGATCGTTATGATACGGCTGCAGGCGGGCTCGGCGGTTGTCCTTATGCTCCTGGCGCCGCCGGTAACCTGGCTACCGAAGATCTGCTTTTCTGTCTTGAGCGCATGGGGATTAAAACCGGGATCGACAGTCAGGCCTTGCTCGCCGTGGCCCGACGTCAGGCCCGGATAACCCGGAGCAGCGGCAGTCACATGCTGGCCTTCACTGCGGGTTGTAAATAGAGTGATTATGAATTATGGCAACATTCATCGCGCCGCATTCATAATTCGTCATGCAAAAAAAGGAGTTTTATGATGTCTGATATAATTTTGACTGAAAATCGTGATGGTGTTCTGATCGTCACTTTAAATCGTCCCGAAAGTATGAATTCGCTGAATCGGGCTCTGCTCGCCTCTTTAAACAGACTGGTCAGTGAAATCAGTGTCGACAAGACTGTAAGGGTCGTCGTGATTACCGGTGCCGGAGAGAAATCTTTCTGTTCCGGAGCTGATCTGAAAGAGCGGGCAACCATGACCCCGATTGAGGTGAAGCAGTACATTCAGATGATCCGCAATACCTTTACCATGGTTGAAAATCTGCCGCAGCCGGTGATTGCCGCGGTCAACGGTTTTGCTTTCGGCGGCGGTACGGAACTGGCCCTGGCGTCAGATATTCGGATTGCCGCGCCGAATGCGACCATGGGTTTGACCGAAACCAGCCTGGGCATTATTCCCGGAGCCGGCGGTACCCAGCGTCTGGCCCGTCTGCTTGGTAAGGGCAAGGCGAAAGAGATGATTTTTACGGCGCATCGAGCCAAAGCCGATGAAGCTCTGGCCATGGGTCTGGTCAATCAGGTGGCTCCGGCCGGCGGTCTGCTGGAGGCGGCTCTGGCTATGGCTGCGCGGATCAAGAAAAATGCTCCGGTCGCTCTGGAAATGGCTAAATACGCGATCAATTACGGCAGTGAAGTCGATCTCGGCAGTGGACTTGCCATCGAATCTAACTGTTATGCCGTGACCATTCCCACCAAAGACCGGATTGAGGGTTTGACCGCTTTTCGCGAGAAGAGAGAGCCCGTATATACTGGTGAATAAAGCTCGATTAACATTGCTGTAAAGGAGAGAATTTATGTCTAATCACAATCTTTTTGATGTTTTTAAGAGAATGCCGAAAAAAGTCAATATCGGCGATATTACGATTCGTGACGGTTTTCAGCATGAGGAGCATTTTATTCCGACCCGGGCCAAGATCTACTACCTGCAGGAGCTTGCTTTTGCCGGCCTCAAGCGGATGGAGGTGACCAACCTCGGCAATCCCCGTAACATGCCGCAGTTTGAAGATGCCGAGGAGCTGCTCAAGAATGTGCACAGCGATATTTTCAAGAAACGCCTGGCCAAACGCGGCATTAAGCATGAGGATATCGAGTGGACCTGTATTACGATTCGCGAAAGTGCGGTTGACCGGGCGATCGAGATGAAAAAACGGGGCTACGGTCCGGATCGGATTCTGATGATGGTTTCAACCGATGAGCAGCACCATTTTGCCAATTCGGGAACGACGCTGCCTTACTACTGGAAAGAGGCGGAGCGCTGTATTAAAAAATGTCACGATGCCGGCATCAAGATGTGCGGTACGGTCAGCACCATCTGGGGCAGTCCGATTTCCGGGCCGACTAAATTTGAGGATGCGGTCGAGTTCACCAGCCGCTGGCTCAGTATCGGGGCTGATGATATTGAACATGCCGACCACGATGGTTCAGCCCCGCCGGATAAGGTCTACCGTTATTTTTCGATGATTCTTGATGCGCTGCCGAATCCGGATCTGCATATCGGTCATTTTCATGTGACCCGCGGTTGGGGTAATGCCAATGTCCTGGCGGCTCTGCAGGCCGGTATCACCAACTTTGAAGCGACTTTGGGCGGCACCGGCGGCCAGCCGGCCAACTTTGTCGACGGCGTACCCGGTCTTGGTACCGGCTCCTATTATTACAAAGATCCCAATGTGGTCGGTCTCTCCGTGCTTGAAGATATGGTGGTCATGATGGATGAGATGGGTATCGACACTGGTCTTGATATTGACCGTATTCTTGAGCTCGGGACCATGATGGAGCGCACTGTCGGACGTCGTCTCCGGTCCGAAGCGATCCTGAACGGCCGCATTCCGAAAGAGGTACGGGCCGATTTCAAACGGCCGGAACTGCCTAAAACCAAAGAGAAAAACGGCGAAAAACCGGGACAGATCATTCCTGCCGACTGGCCGGAAAAGGCTGTAGTTCCGGCTTCGGTACTGAAACAGTAATTCCACACCTTCAGCTTAAGCCTCATTCTGCAGACTTTTTTTCTTTGCTGAATGAGGCTTAAGTTTTCCCTTCTGTAATGTCTTACTTGTTATTTTCCTTTCCCGATACTACTTTCCATCCCCTGACTGAAGTACAATTTACTTCAGAGTACGCCTGGATCAGCTACTCGCTTTTTATACGGGTGGGTACGCCTCAAATTATCAGCGTCGGTCGTTTCGGAACTTGTGAATTTCCAGACGGCAATTATATCTATACCGGCAGCGCTCGAAGAAATATGCTGGCCCGGCTTAACCGGCATCTGCGTCAAAGCAAGAAGTTACGCTGGCATATCGATTATCTTTTGGCGGCACCGTCGGTTGTGATCCATAAGGTTCTGGTCTCCACTCTGCCCGAGTGTGAGCTGGTGGCCGCCGGGGGCGGCCAAGTGGTGCTTGCCGGCTTTGGCGCCTCGGATTGTCGTTGCGGCTGCGGCAGCCATCTGCGGAAACTGTGATTCCTAATGCGGGGGCGAGCCCCGCAACCCAAGGGCCCTTTACGGCCCACAAATCAGTGCTCTTATCAGAACATTTTCTTGTTTTTATTGTTGGAAAAAATGTTGAAAAAAACAAGAAAATAACCTGTAAGGCACTGATATCCGGCCGAATTACAGCGCTCTACGTCGGAACAGTATCGGTTGAAATGATCATGCAAGGAATTCGTACATGGGCAGACAAATTCTGAATAGCATTATGCTCCTGCGGGCTGTCAGTGTATTTCAGGATCGGCACTGCAAACGTGAGTTTTTTCTTGAATTTTATTCGGAAATTGTATTCTCCTGTTCACAGGCAAGCGCTGCTAAACGATAACATTCCGCTGCCGCCAGCGCTTCATCAGCCAGCGAGAAACAGGTCGCGGCGCCGAGAAAATCATTCTCGCGGCGGAGTTTGAGGGCGTACTCCTTGAGGATTGCCGTTGGTGGGGCGGTCGGGTCGTGGGTCGTTTCGGGGATTGTGCCGGCCGCTGGCGGGTTTCTGGTAATCGTCAGAGGTGCGGGTTTGCAGTCTGCTGCGCTTCTGGTTTCAGCCTGCGATTTCGGGCCATCTTCGGCCTCGATCTCGTTTTCTCGCGCCTTAGCATGATCCTTCCATGAAAATGTGAAAGCTTCAGTAAAATCATCGTCCGGGGTGGAAAATTTCAACGTGGCGGCAAACGGTGTGGTTGTCATAATCATTTGGGCAAGGGGTTGAAAATCTTTTTCCGCTATATCAAAACGCCACTTTTGGGTGATAAATGTAAGTCTGTCGGGGTGCAGCCCCAAAACGTTTTCCAGCTGAGTTTTGTCTAACTGCGGGGAGAAGCTTTGGCTTAAGGGCAGATAGAGCTTGTCCTCAAATTTTTTCAGCGGCTCCGCAAAAGGCAGAAGCGCGAGATTCTCACCTTCGGGCACGAGAATAAGGCCGTGTTCCCGGTTCCCGGCCCAGAGCAAGCGGGCGAGCAGAGGCCCGGGCAAGCGCTGGTAGAGCGTTTCGAGCCACTTTATCTCTTTGTCTTTGAGATACAGGGCCCGGGTGGAACCCAGTTGGCGCGAATCATCGACGAGTCGTAATTTGAGCTGGAGAATCGGGGTTGGGGCTGTGGCCTTAAGGAAAGGCAGAGAATACTGTGATTGTTCGATCTCGGCCTGGGATTTAGTCAGCTCGCAGTCATTTTTAAATGGTGGCGTCGGTTCAATAATCAGAGCCGGAATCAGTGGATCGCCATAGAGGCAGTAGAGGCTGTTGCCCGGCAAGTGGTCGGCGATTTCGTCTGCCGGCAACGGATGTTGAAAGCCGTACTCAACCAGAAATACAGCTGCTTCACTATTTTCCCCCCAGCTCACATCGGCAGCTGGCAGGCAGCGATAGAAGAGTCGGCAGCGGGATAACTCCTGCAGATAGGAGAGGACGAAGCGCGGCAGGCTCTTTTTCTGGTCATTACGGTCCTGGGTGAAAAAGAGCAGTCGTTTTTGCTGGGCCAGCGGGGCTGAGATTCTGAAACTTATCTGCTGGCGGCGGAGATACCGGGCCAGCAGCGGCAGGAGAGCTTCCGGGCAGAGCAGGAAGGCACTGTTTAAGGGCTGTCGGTTTCGTTTCAGGAGTTGCACCTGCAGGATTTGAGCCCTGCTCCAATTCTCATTTTCCGGTTTTATTTTCATTTTCAAATTTCCCTTGCCGCTCTTTCGTCAACTCAAAAACATAAATTCAGGACTATGCCGTAAACTCAGACAGCGCCTGCCAGAGGCGCTCACGCTCTCTTTTCAGGCTGCTTTGCGGCTGCCATGCGGCGCGTCGTTCCTTTAAATCATGAGTCAATAAAAGATCATCTTCTACCTTTTCCAAGTACTCTCCGAGAGAGCGCAGCCTCTGCAGGTTGAAGCTCGGTCCGTAAGCGGCCAGAGCTTTTTCGTAGCCTAAGCGAATCAGATCCGGACGTTTCAGGAGTACGCCATAAGCGGCCAGCGCCTCCCAGTTCTTGCCTTCAGTCAAAGGTGTTACCGTACTGTTCAACTGAATCAGGTTTTCCCGGGCGTGCTCATAGGCAGCTTGCGCCTGATCTCTCTGCCGGTCAAAATGAAGGGCGGCGGCGAGATTTAAGCGGGCTGCTATCTCTTCTTCGGCCCTGCGCTTCGGGGTCAGGCTCAGCTCTTCGAGCCAGAGGCGGGCCAGGTCTGCGGCTTCCTTATAGCGTTTTTCCCTGATCAGTAACGGCGTGACCCGGGCCCGGTCGCCGGCCTTAAGCAGCGTATTGAGCGCCTGCTTGTTGTGCCCGGCGGCCAGCCAGGCATCGGCACTTTCCGTAAGGTGTCCGGCCTTTGCAAAATGTCTGGCGGCCCGGCGCCAGAGTTCGTTTTTAAAAAGATTCAGGGTTATCTTCGGCAAGGTCTTATCTCCTGATTTGATTGCCTGTCTGGCTTTGTGGTTTCAATTATGGTCGGACTAGAGCAGGGTTATCTTTTCTTTGTACATCAGGATCTGCTCGTAATGATTAAAAAAAACAGCCGCCTCTGGTGGCCTCGAAACCGGTTCAAGGGTGATGAACCAAGCTCGCTGTCGGCTTAAACTGCGAAGCTCTTTGGCTCTTTTTTCAAGCATGGAACGGCTTAAGTCGGCGGCAAAATTGCGCTCGATAATCCAGAGTATGTCGATCTGGTGATAGTTCTCCTGCCACTTTTGCAAACGCTCTTTTAGTTTATTTAAGGAGGCATCAAGGTTGAGAGCTGCGTGCTCCTGCCAGGTGATTACTCTTTGCCGCCCGGCTGTTTTCAGCAGGTCAAGGGGGTCGGTCAAGCTGCTGCCGATGAACGCGTGGCTTAAAGCACCAGGATGGTTGCGTAAAAGAGTGATAGCGGCCAGAGTCAGGGCCCGGGCCAGATGGTTGCTGCTGCCGGTGATTTCGAAGCCGCTTTGCGTTATAATCAAGGTTATACGGCGGCGTTTTTCCCTCTCCCCTTCGCGCCCGTAGTAGAGGGCTTCGCGGTTTAGAATGCGATGCTGCAGGAGGGTGGCAGCATAGAGATGTTCACTTAAAGCAAGATTGTCGAGGCTGCCCTTATGGGTTAAACCGTGATAGCCGCCGCAGTTGTAGGTCTGGGAGCCGCGTTGATCCTTGAATGTCAACTTCGGGGTGATCGTTAAAAGCTGGCTGTAGAGCTCGGTTAAAGCCGGGGGCAGGCTTTCCAGAGGGAGGATTGCCGCCAGTTTGTCGGGATTGAATAATTTATCGGGCCCGGCATAAAGATCTCTGATAATCTGGATCTTGGCTTTATTGAGATGGCGCAGACGCTCTTTGATCATCTCCTGATCCTGGTCGTTAAGAAAAGGGGATGGGCTTGTTTGAGCGAGTTGCGGGTCTGTCTTCGCCTGTGGTTCCGGCTGGTCAACCCGCAGGCTCGCCTCGAGCAGACGACAGGACTGCAGCAGTGGTCGTGCGCTCGGAGCCTGAAAGTCGGGGCTGAAGGTTACGCCGGTAAGCAGTTGGGCGATAAGCAGGCCGATTTCGGCGCGGGTGAGTTTAAGTCCTTTGAGTTCTCTGATAATCGGGGTCTGCCGCAGGGTCTGAAGAAAATGGCCGTAGCGGGAGAGCTTGTGCCGATCTGCAGAAAAAAAGTCTTTTTCTGCGGTCAGAACAAGGCCCAGATCATGCACCAGGCCGAGGGGCGGCGGATTTTCAGTGCGCAGGCCGGCGCGCAGCCACCTGATACTGGTCTCCAGGTCTGACCGCGGGCCGAGGGCGGAGTTCAGGCTGTGCCGGTGAGAGTTGATGAAGTGGATGAGCTCATCATCTATGGCACTCTCTTTCTCCTGATCGGCGAGCAGACGCAGGTAGATTTCGGGTCTTTCGTAAAACAGGCTTAAATCCCAAACCCGCACAGTCTGATCATCCGCGGCCGAAGCGGCAAGCTTGCCGTCGGGAGAAAAGGCGACACTGTTAACTTCGCCCTGATGGCCTTCCAATATCTGGATCTGACGGCCGCTCGCGACATCCCAGAGACGCACGCTGTGGTCGTTGGCACCGGAGATTAACAGGCGGCTGTCAGGCGAGAAGGCAATGCTCCAGACGAGATCCTGATGGCCGCTTAAAATCTGACTTTCGCGGCTGGCCAGGTCAACAATATAGATATTGGTGTCGGTGGAGGCATAGGCAAGCTGGCGGCCGTCGGGAGAAAAAATAACGCAACTGACCCGGCAGCCGGGGCGGGTCAGAATCTCTTTCTCAGTTTTGTCGGCAACACTCCAGAGCCGGACCGTAAAATCATTGCCGCCGGAGGCCAGGAAACGGCCGTCCGGGGAGAAGGCGACACTGTAAACCTCGCTGGTGTGACCTTTTAGTTTCCAGGGCGGGCGTCTCGAGGCCGTACTCCAGAGGCGGACGATGCCGTCCATACAGCCGGCCGCAAAATATTCTCCGGTCGGCGAAAAAGCGACCCCGTAGAGCGGCAGCGTCAGGGCGTAGTGACTCTCTTCAATGCGATAGTGACTGCGACTTTGAATGTCCCAGAGAAAGACGCAGCCGTCTCCTGAGGTCGAAGCCAGGGTTTTGCCGTCGGGGGAGAAGGCGAGGGACCAGACAAATTTGGTGTGCCCCTTCATATAGTCGGCAAGCTCAGTCGCGCCGACCTCCCAGATATTAACCTGGCGGTTGACCGAGCCCGAAACCAGATAACGACCATCCGGCGAAAAGGCGACACAGTAGACTCTTTCACTGTGCTCTATCGGGGTGCCGTGCGCAGTTATCCGGGCGGCCTGTTCGTGCAGGATGGTGTTGAGGGAGGTCATTTTCATGCCGTGGGCAAGAGGCTCAGTTGGATGTTACGCTTTCGGTTGCCGATTTGTTTTTGGCGCTTAAGCGGGCGGCCAGCATTTCGGCCTGGCGGCGGGGGCCGGCATCGAAGATTTCCGGATTGCGGGCTAAGAGCTCAGCGATCTTTGCGGCAACCCGGTCATGATAATCCTCACTGGCCCCGGCGGCATTATCATCAATGATAAATTCTTCGATGGTTCCGGTCTCAATATTAAATTTGAATTTTATCTTAACCGGAGGACGTTTATGGCTCATTTTTTTTAAACTCCGCTTAAATCTCAAGTTCGAGATCGATGACGCTGCCGCTCTGGCGGTCGCTGATGATGCGACCACCGCTGTCGAGTACGAGTTTACATAAGGTCTGACGGTAGGCTTCACCGACGGCCAGATTGATAGCGTAAAAAGCCTCCTGACGGCGCGCGGTGAGTTCAGCCTGCAGTTGCCGGCGCAACGCCACGCGCACATTCTTTTTACTCTCTGCAAGTTTTTTCCGGGCCTGGTTTTGGGCCTTTTCCTGCAACGCATCCCTTTTCTGTCCGATGGTCTCCTGCTGCTGGGCCTGGTTAAGTTCGTAGAGGGCCCGAGCCAGACGGATTTCGGCCTGCTCTCGGGCCTCGGCCAAAGCTTTCTCTTCTGTGCGATCCTTCCAGCCGTCTTCGTAGTAATGGCCGATCGCGTCAAAAGCGATCTCGCCGCGTGTGACCCCTGAGACCTGAGCGACGCTTTCCGCTTCAGCGCTCGCCATCCCGCTTAAATGGGCGGTCATTGTCAGTTGTCGTGATGAGGGTTGATAACAGAGACTGATAGCTTCCATTTCCTTGACAAAATCCCCGGCCTGATTACGGCCCCAGGCGGGATGTCCCGGAAAATCCCCGGCCAGGACCTTTTCCAGCATGACAAGGGCGGCCTCGCCCATCTCCCGGTCAAGTTCGATGTCGGCGGTGAGCGAGGCGAGCTGGCCGACTTCTTCTGAACAGCTGGCGCACTCACTGATGGTTTTTTCCCAGGCTTCCTCGATGCTTCGGGCGACATGGATCATGACCTTTCGGGGATTACACATTTTGTTTATATCCTTTTATTTTTCCAGATTGTTCAGGGTTACATCGATCAGGCCTTCAATCTGCTGCCGGTAAGGGTCGGCCAGAATTTTTTCCGGATGTTCCATTAATTCACGCCGTAAACGTTCGGCCTGGTGCAGAAAATCGGCGAGATCGATATCCGAGTTCAGTTTGAGACTCAGCTTTTCGAGAAGCGTGATTTCGGCCGCCAAAGCCTCGAGATGACGGCTGCGCAAGGGGCTTCTGCCGACACTCTGCTCAAGGTACGGGGCGAGCAGGGCTTCCAGGTGCGGGACCTGTTCGCGTGTATTCCAGCAGTGTCTGAGAATATGAAAATCCTCCTTCTCCGCGGTCAGGCTGCCGCGGCGCAACGCGGCGGCAGCCACCAGTTTTAAGAGTTTGACGGCGCGGCGGTCACTGATCTCAATGCCTTCCGAGCGAATGCGGCGGATAGCCTCCTGATAACTGCGGCCGACATTATCAAAATTGACCTGATTTAATGCCTGATGCAGACGACGCAGGGTCTTGCTGGTAGTGATATTGCGCAAGCTTGACTGATGGCCGTCCCGAATTTTCTGCCGTTCCTGCTGCCAGCCGCATTGCATAAGTTCGGCAAAACGGTTCTCGGCAACATTGTCCGACCAGAGGCGAAGCGGAAAACGGTCGTAAAGAGCCGCCAGATCAGGGTCGTCCGGAACCTCGTTGGTGGCGCCGACGAGAAAGAGCAGGGGGATATGCTCCGGGCGCCCGCCGTTATAAAAGATCCTCTCATTGAGAATGGTCAAAAGCGCATTGAGAATGGCACTGTTAGCTTTGAAAATCTCATCGAGAAAGGCAATTTCCGTCGTCGGCAGCAAACCTTTGACAATTCTCTGATAACCGCCGCCGGCCTGAAAAGTTTTAATGTCAACCGGACCGAAAAGCTCATTCGGTTCGGTGAAGCGGGTGAGCAGGTATTCAAAATAGGGGAGCGGCTGCTGCTCGTCATATTGTCTGGGCGTACAGAGATGGGCAAAACGTTTAACAAGCTCAGATTTGCCGGTTCCCGGCGGGCCCGCGAGCAGAAGATGCTCCTGAGCGATAGCGCCGATAATCAGCATTTCGATAATTTCATCCTTGGCGACAAAGCTGTTTTTTAAAAGGTTTGCAACATCGTCAAGGTCGGAGACCGCATCAAGTAATTCCTGCTGCATGATTATTCCTGAATATTTTGATTAATAGTTGTCTTTCCACTTCCCACTTTCCCGTGTCTCTAAAGGTGTCGATGGCTGCGCTCCTGACGCCGTCTTTTTAAAGCCGCAAGTTTACTGCCGAAAAAGCGGGGGGAGAGAACGCGACCCTCAAGGTGATGTTCGAGACTTGCTTCCTGAAAAACCGCACGAATTTCATCATTATTAAAGCCGTCGCTATGAATGGCAATCAGATCAATCAGTCCGTTGATGAAATCATCAAGCGCAATCCCCTGGTCCGCAAGCTGACTCAGCAGTCTTTGCAGCTCATGACTTTCGGCGTCAGCGTCGGATTTTTTCAGGTTTTGCCTGAACTCTTGGAAATAGCTGTCGATAGCAAAACTTCGGGCATGGATGCGCGCTACCTGACGCCGGGCTTCGAGATCGGGCAGGCCGATTTCGACCGGCCTAAGCCGTGAGGGGCGCAGCAGGGCTTCGTCGATGATATCGATGCGGTTACTGGTGCCAATGACCAGCACCGCCTGGTCGCGACGAAAACCGTCCATCTCGGTTAAAAGCTGAGCGACGACGGCATTGTTGGCGCGGGCCCCGCCGTCGGCGTAGATCGAACGTTGACTGGCAATGCTGTCAAATTCATCAAAAAAGATGACGGCCGGGGCATTGCGACGGGCGGTGGCGAAAAGCTGGCGCAGATTGTTTTCGCTCTGACCGACATATTTATCCATGATTTCCGGGCCTGAGATCATCTGAATCGTGGCGTTCAGTTCATTGGCGACGGCTTTGGCAAAAAGGGTTTTGCCGGTGCCCGGGGGGCCGTGAAAGATGAATCCGCGGGGCAGCAGTTTGCCGCGCTGTTCATCATCGAGACTTTTGATGTCGCCGGCAATCAGGGCGATGGCGTGTTTCAGCTGACGTTTAATGTGGTCGTAGCCGCCGATATCGGCAAAGGTCGTATCGGGAACTTCGACTTCACTGCCGGAAGTAATCTTAAACTCCCGGATCTCGCGATAGATCGCTTTGGCCGGGCTTTGCGGCGCCACCTTGGCCCCGACGTAATGCATGGCGTTGCGAAACTGCAGGGCATTGAGGCCGGAGACGTTTTTGAAGAGGGCTTCCGGGTCAAAGTCGGCGAAACGTTCCCGTTCCCGCCGAGTCAGGAGGCGGCTGACGGTGAACTCTTTGGCACCGACCTTGACAGAACTCGGATAGCGGGGCAGGCCATTGATCTGAATGTGTACGGCAAAACGGTCGGAGAGCACCTTTTTGACTTCAAGGGAAGGGTCGAGAAATGCCAGAAGTTGGGGTTTTTCGCCGGCGCTGGTTCGTTCATAAAGGGTTTCTATGGTCGCGCCCTCATCGACCAGATCAAGGGAGCGTAAGATCAGAACTTCGTCGGTTTTAAGATTGCGCAGCAGCAGGGGCAGGTTGCTGTAGCCGCCCTGCATGGTGCGGTCAAGTTCACCGGCAATGCCGCGGCGCATCTCCTCGGGCCGAGCGGCATCAAGCACCGGTTTTTTGCCGGCTTGATGGCAGACCAGTTCGTACAGGTACTCGGTCAGCATTTTATCGCATTTCACCAGGACCGAGAGCCTATGTCGCAGGTAGTCGGAGATACTGTCCATCTCCTCGCGGTAGGCGCAGCGCACCGCCTCGTTATCGCTGAGACGTTCGGGGAAATTATGAGAATCTTCGGGATCGGGATCTGAAGCTTTTTGCGGCATCTGGTTGAACTCAATATCAGAGCGTTCATCAGGGCGGAACTCATCATCTCGGAGTTCGTCAAACCAGAGTTGGTCAAGGGTATTACGCAGGTTTTCAGAAACCGGCAGGGTCGCCGTAAAAATATCAGCGCTCGTCTCGCCGCTGTCAACCGCAATCGTGATGGGTTGAAAAACGATATCCTTTAAACAAAGCGCCAGGGTTTTTTTGTCGGGAAGGTTGCCATCGGTAAAGCGGGCCGCAAAAATCCCGAGAAAATCATTAAGGCTCATCTCTGCCTGCTCACGCTTGAACTGTCGCGCCGCGGCCAAATTTTCACCAAGATCAAGCTCAATAATCTGTTTCGGCATGGTTTATTTTCCCAGGTGACTACAAATATTATTATTTTAATATAGATTGGTGCCTGATTATTGTCAAGTGTAGATTTTTAAGGAAAATTTAAGGGCTTTATTTCGAATGGAAAATGTAGTATTGTACTGCGCTTTAAAAATGGCGGGACAATGTTAACCTGTTTTCGTGGAAAAATTTATGGAATATTTTGATATCTTGAGTGTCATCGGCAATACGCCGGTGCTGCGTCTGGCAAAAATTTCTTCGATTCCGATTTTTGCCAAGGCTGAATATTTGAATCCCGGGGGCAGCGTTAAAGACCGGGTGGCTAAATTTATGGTCTCTCAGGCGGAAAAGCGGGGTTTGTTGAAGCCTGGCTCAACTATTGTTGAGGCGACTTCGGGCAATACCGGAATTGCAGTGGCCTTTGTCGGGGTGCATCGCGGTTACCGGGTGATTATCGTGATGCCGGAAGATATGAGCGAAGAGCGCAAAAAAATTATCAAGGCCCTGGGGGCGGAACTGGTTCTGACGCCGGCCCGAGAGAGCTTGACGGGCTCGGTTCGTAAGGTTAAGGAGATCGCCGCCGCTATCGAAAATTCCCATATTCTCGGCCAGTTTGAGAATCCCGATAACCCCGAAATTCACTATCGCACCACCGGAGCCGAGCTCTGGAAACAGCTCGAAGGTAATGTCGATGTTTTTGTGGCCGGAATCGGCAGCGGCGGTACCCTGGGCGGGGTTGGCCGTTTTCTCAAAGAGCAGAATCCGAAGGTCAAGGTTGTGGCTGTCGAGCCCGAAAATTCAGCGGCGCTGCTCGGCCAGGAACCCGGGTTGCATCAGATTCAGGGGATCGGTGATGGTTTTGTGCCGCCGGTGCTCGATGTTTCCCTGATTGACGAGGTGGTGACGGTCAGTGATGATGATGCGATCGGTACGGCCCGCACCCTGGCCCGCCTTGAGGGGACGATGGTC
Source organism: Deltaproteobacteria bacterium (assembly GCA_016938065.1). GTDB lineage: Bacteria > Desulfobacterota > Anaeroferrophillalia > Anaeroferrophillales > Tharpellaceae > Tharpella. The sequence goes on from JAFGVI010000101.1 coordinate 20,128, forward strand.
GGAACCTCCTCCGGAGCCAATGTCTGGGCGGCAATGAAACTGGCCCAGCGTTTCGGCCCGGATAAAAGGGTGGCAACGATTCTGCCCGATCGCATTGAACGCTATTTCAGCACCAGTTTGATTTAATTATTGTTTGATCTGAAGACTAAGAGATTGTAAATTATATGGAACTTTATAACTGCTCTTTAGAAGAGCTCTGGCAGCGTTTGGATAGGGGCGAGGTCTCATCATTAGAGATCACGCAGTCGGTTTTCGGGCGCATTGCCGCGGTTGACAAAACGATTGCCGCCTATCTCGAAATTGATGAAAAAGGGGCTCTGGCGCAGGCCGCAAGCGCCGATGCGCGCCGGCGGCAGGGGGAAGAGACGACTCCGGTTACAGGTATTCCCTTAGGTTTGAAAGATCTGCTGTCAACCGTGGGCCTGAAAACGACCTGTGCCTCGCGGATGCTGGCCGACTATCGGCCGGAATATGATGCCACAGTCGTGACCCGCCTGCGTGAGGCCGGAGCTGTGATTACCGGTAAACTCAATATGGATGAATTCGCGATGGGTTCATCAACTGAAAATTCGGCCTTTCAAACGACGCGCAATCCCTGGAATATAGAGAAAGTGCCGGGCGGGTCCAGTGGCGGATCGGTGGCCGCGGTGGCTGCCGCGACGGCAATTGCGACCCTGGGTTCGGATACCGGCGGCTCGATCCGGCAGCCGGCCTCCTTTTGCGGGGTTGTGGGCATGAAGCCGACTTACGGTCGGGTTTCCCGCTATGGTCTGGTGGCTTTTGCCTCATCTCTGGATCAGATTGGGCCCGTAACCCTGACGGTGGCCGATGCGGCCCTGCTTCTCGGAGTGATTGCCGGGTATGATGAGCGGGATTCAACCTCGGTTGACCTCCCGGTGCCTGATTATTACGGGGGCTTGAAAAAGGAGATTAAAGGTTTGAGAGTCGGCCTGCCGCAGGAGTATTTCAGCGCCGGTCTTGATCCTCAGGTCGAGGCGGCGGTGCGTCTCGGTTGTCGCTGCCTGGCTGATGCCGGAGCCCGGTTGGAAGAGGTTTCTCTGCCCCATACTGATTATGCGGTGGCAACCTATTATCTGCTGGCAACCGCAGAGGCCAGTTCCAATCTGGCCC
>JAFGVI010000102.1 GCA_016938065.1 Deltaproteobacteria bacterium
AGCGCGGGTTGCATTCAGAGCATCCTCGACGCGATCTTTCTTCTCTTTCATCTCGGTCTCAGTGGCAGCGCCGACATTAATGACGGCTACCCCGCCAATCAGTTTGGCCAGACGCTCCTGGAGTTTTTCCCGATCGTACTCGGAAGTGGTATCTTCAACCTGAGCACGAAGCTGTTTGACACGGCCCTGAATCAGATCCTGAGAACCGGCCCCGTCAACAATCGTGGTATTGTCTTTGTCGATGTGAATCCGTTTGGCCTGACCGAGATCATTCAGAGAAGCGGACTCAAGTTTCAAACCGATCTCTTCGGAGATCACCTGACCACCGGTCAGCACTGCGATATCTTCAAGCATGGCTTTGCGGCGATCGCCGAAACCCGGAGCTTTAACGGCCACACAGTTCAAGGTGCCGCGCAGTTTGTTGACAACCAGGGTTGCCAAAGCTTCGCCGTCGATATCTTCGGCAATGAGCAGGAAAGGACGACCCATTTTGGCAATCTGTTCCAGAATCGGCAAAAGATCTTTCATGTTGCTGATTTTTTTATCGTGAATCAGAATATAGGGATTGTCAAGCTCGGCAATCATCTTCTCAGTATCGGTGACAAAGTAAGGGGAGAGATAGCCGCGATCAAACTGCATACCTTCGACCACATCCAGGGTAGTCTCCATGGATTTGGCTTCTTCGACCGTAATGACCCCTTCTTTACCGACTTTATCCATAGCTTCGGCAATGATGTTGCCGATGGTGGCGTCGCCATTGGCGGAAATAATCCCAACCTGAGCGATATCCTTGTGGGTCGCCGTCGGTTTGGAGATCTCGCCCAGCGCCGCAACCAGTTTGACAACCGCCATATCGATACCGCGTTTGAGCTCCATCGGATTAGCGCCGGCGGCAACCATCTTGGAACCTTCGCGATAGATGGCCTGAGCCAGAACCGTGGCCGTGGTCGTACCGTCACCAGCGATATCACTGGTCTTGCTGGCAACTTCCTTAACCAGCTGGGCCCCGATGTTCTCAAACTTATCTTCAAGTTCGATCTCTTTGGCAACCGAAACCCCATCTTTGGTGATGGTCGGAGAACCGAAAGATTTGTCAATAATAACGTTACGCCCTTTAGGTCCGAGAGTAACTTTAACCGCGTCGGCCAGAATATTGATGCCGTTCAGAATCGACTGACGGGCTTCCTGATCAAATTTAATCACTTTTGCAGCCATGGTAAATCAACCTCCAAAAAAATTTTACAGGGCTTATGAAAAACCCCATTTTCATTATACTAATCTACAATAATCAAGTGAAAAGAGCTTATCAGCTGAGCACGCCGAGAACGTCATCTTCCCGCATGATCAAATACTCTTCGCCATCGAGTTTCACTTCAGTCCCGGCATATTTGCCGAACAGAATCTTGTCGCCAACCTTGACATCGAGAGGTGTAACCTTGCCCTCTTCCGTGACTTTACCTTTGCCGACAGCCATAACTTTGCCCTGCATCGGTTTTTCTTTGGCTGCATCGGGAATAATGATGCCGCCTTTGGTTTTCTCTTCCTCTTCGATCCGTTTGACAATGATCCGATCCTGCAGTGGTCTAATATTCATTGCTGCTCCTCCATCTGATAGACGTTTTTTTAAGATTGACAGATTACAATAAGGTTTTCAACCTGACTTGCTGACTAATTAGCACTCGAACTGCCTGAGTGCTAACAAGCGAGAATATACTCACGCAAAAATCAAAAATCAAGGGGTGCGGCAAAAAAAATTTTCTTTTGCCCGGGCGCTACCGCCAGCCTTCGCGAAAATTGTAGGTCGAGACTGCCAGATCATCTAGACGCAGTCGCCGGAAATCTAAAAAACGCCGTGCCACCGCCGGATTCGGCATCCAGGTAAGATCAACGATCTTTAAGGAAATGGCAGGATTGTGCAGGCTCTGAAGCTGGTTGAGTAGGGAAAATGGCGTGGCACTGACCAGGGCGCTGAGACCGTCGCGTTTAATGACATCAAGCTCCTCCTGGCGCCGGGAAAAAAAACTTTGTTTACGGCGTTGTAAAGGCAGCGGCACGCGGGTCAGAAAAAGCGGAACAAAACTGAAAACCGTCACCCCCAGGCTGCGGCCGGGGGCCGCTGACAGAGAATTGATGGTCTCCGCGTCGAGCTCCGGGGTCAGATGAATCAAGGAAAAACCCTGCTCTATATAGAAATCGACCGCGGCCTGATTGGCGGCATGCAGAAAAGGACCGGTCGCAAAAGCAAAAACCGCAGCAGCCTCCCCAAGACCGGTGGCGACTTCTGTAAAAAAATCAAACTGCCCCAGACCATTGAGGTGAAATCTGCGAAAACCGGCCCGGGCCAGGCGTTGAACCATTGCGACCAGGGGCGCTTCTCTCCCCGGATACTGCAACGGGGGCAGAGACCACTCAATTTGCGGAAAACGGCGAAAAAGATCCCGCTCCCGACCCGCCACCGCCGCCATCAGCTGACCGTTAAGATCGAGCGCCAGGCGCCAGCCGCGACGTTGCAGAAACATCTGGGCTGTGTCCCAGTCGGCAAGTTTGATCAGCCAGGACGAATCCCTCCCCATCCCTTCAGCTGCCGGCACAGATACTGCGGCCAGCGAACCGGGGTCATTTAGTCTGGAGCGGTAATGCCGTTCCCGCTGCCGACCGCTTTGCTGCCTGGCAGGCTGAGTGCCGACCGCCTCCGCAATCTGCTTACGCAACCAGGCCCCGCCCCGCCGACCGTATTGATCACGACTACCGACCTTGACTAAAAGATCACCGACCTGACATTGAAAGGGTACCGGCAGCGACACAATCAGGCCGCCACCTTTGCCGACCCGTTTTTTTTCAAGCTTGAATCCATCCTTTAAAGAAAAGGCGTTATCGCGGCCATCTTTAGCCTGACTGATGACTTTCAAACGATCGCCGGCCTCAAGTTCACGAGAGGAGCGCAATAAGATGCGCCACTGTTTGCCCTCACGTCCCTCTTTAATCACCCGGCGCACTTTGCCGACAACCATCCCGATAGTCGCGGCCCGTTGCGGCTCGATAATCGCAGCCGGATAGGACCCGGAAAGATTGGCCGCCGTCGTCGACCGGGCATAGGCCTCCTTCAGCTCAGCCGTCAGCAGCTTACGACTCGCGGCGCCAAGCCGGCCGGTTTTAGCAAGCTCATCCAGAGCCCGGCGAAAAACCCCAACCACAACCGCAACATACTGCGATCCCTTCATGCGCCCTTCGATCTTTAAGGAGGAGACCCCGGCCTGAATCAGCTCGGGGAGAAAATCAAGCGCGCTGAAGTCAGCCGGCGAAAAAAAATTACCCTCTTCTCCGGCATGTGTGTAGGGCCGGCGACAGGGCTGACTACAACGCCCCCGATTCGCACTCTGACCGCCGAAAAAACTGCTGAATTGGCAAAGCCCGGCCACCGAAATACACAAGGCCCCGTAAACAAAAAGTTCCAGCTCCAGCGTGCTTTGCCGGGCCACGAGCTCAATCTCGGCCAGCGAAAGTTCGCGCCCCAGAACTACCCGGCTGCAGCCTGCGGCCGCCAGACGATTGACCCCGGCCGCGTTATGCAGGGCCAGCTGAGTGGAAAGATGGATTTTAAGTTCGGGAAAATCGCGATGAAGGATATTGACTAGACCGAGATCCTGCACGATCACCGCATCAATACCGAGACGGGAAAGTGCGTCCAGCGTGTGATAAATCTCGTCGAGTTCGTCGTTGCGGATCAGGGTATTTAAGGCAACATAGAGCTTGACCCCGCGCTGATGCGCGTAAGGGGTCATCAGTTCGAGATCGGCAACGGTAAAATTTTCCGCCCGGGCCCGGGCGGAAAATTTTTTCAGGCCCAGATAGACCGCATCGGCTCCGGCGTCGAGAGCCGCCATAAAGGTCTCAAAATTACCCACCGGCGCCAGCAGCTCAGGCAGATTCTGCGGCAAACTCATAAAAGCTGAATACGACCCGGATCACTCTCGGTAAAATGCCCTGCCGGCCAGCAACCGGCACCAGCCGCATTAAAAGCGCGAATCACGGCCTCAGCCCCGGCCGGGGCCACCGCCAGCAGAAGACCACCGGAGGTCTGCGGGTCAAAAAGCAGATCACGCAGCAGCGGATCTGCCAAATCCTCACCCAGAAGCCGAAAACCGAAATGATCGCGATTGCGATGCCCGCCTTCTGGAAACATTCCCAGACCGCATAGCTCTTCGGCCCGCTCCAGCAGCGGCACATGTGCCAGTTCAACCACAGCCCCGACCCGGTCGTCGGCAATCATCTCAGTCAGATGTCCGAAAAAACCGAAACCGGTAACATCGGTACAGGCCCGAACCCACTGTCGCCAGGCATTTTTCTCGCTTTCGGGGGGGAGCTCATTAAGCCGTATCATCCACTCCTGAGCCTGGCCAATTTCCTCTTCGCCGATAAAACCGGCTTTGAGAGCGGTCGCCAGAATACCATTCCCCAGAGGTTTGGTCAGAAGCAGAATATCCCCGGGTAAAGCCCCCTGATTACGCCAGATCTTATCGGGATGAACCTCGCCGGTCACCGAAAGACCGTACTTTATCTCCGGATCATCAACGCTGTGCCCGCCGACCAGAACGGCCCCGGCTTCGGCAATTTTATCAAGTCCTCCTGCCAGAATCTGCCGCAGAATTTCGGGATCCAGACAGTTGATGGGAAAGGCCACCAGATTCATGACGGTTAAGGGACGCCCACCCATAGCGTAAACATCACTGAAGGCGTTGGCTGCGGCAATCTGCCCGAAACGATAAGGATCATCCACCATCGGGGGAAAAAAATCGACGGTCTGCACCAGGGCACGCGTTTCATCCAGCCGAAACACCCCGGCATCATCCGCCCCCTCGAGCCCGACCAGCAGACGCTCATCTGCCGGCAGCTTCAACCCCCGCAACACATCCGCCAGCTCCGACGGACCTATTTTCGCGGCTCAGCCGGAAGCCGCCGAGAGGGTCGAAAGTCTGACCCCGGGTTTTTCCATAGCTTCGTTGCTCTTCACTAAAATCCGAATTCCGCCAACAGGTCATCTACCAGACTCTGATCCAGAGGTTGATTGGGGGTTGTATCCTTGGCCGCCTTGAGTCGCTCCTTCTGTTTCTGCAGCTCTCTGGGAGACTGTCCGCTGTCGCGTTCAATATTCAGGACCACCAGCGTTTCCACGAGCCAGTCACGCATCTGATTCAACTCTTTAATCAGTCTTTCCATCTTCTGTCGCGCCGCGTCCTGATATGACTGGGAAGCAATTATATCAAATATCGCGACCTTCATGGCCTGAATATTTCTGCTGACGGCCACTTCGCGTAAACTTCCAGCGGCGGTAAGGGAGAGATCAATCTTTTCCGTCATCTCCATCAACCTGTCGGCCTGAGCCAGCACCTCTTCGGTAGACTGCTCCATCAGATCAACCACGCTTTTGGCATTACTGACCGCCGAAGGCGCGGATTCGCGGGCACTGCTTAGCGGTGCCTCCACGGTCTTCATATTGACCACCATCTGATTGATCTGCTGAGCCAGGGTTGTAAGCACCCCCTCGGCGTCAAACTCAACGGTATTCTGATCGAATTCGCCGCGCAACAGGCCGTCGGTAACCTTGATAAGAGAGCTTATTTTATCATTTACGCTGGATGAGGATGTCATAGTCAAATCTTTTCTCTCTGACGATTAAATGTTCATATCTGCAGAATTGTATTCGACATAGCACAGTTTTACCCGGTTACCATAGTCATCTTTACCATGGTAATGGTAAAATAACAAGAATTTAGCGGTAGCGCTCTTTATCCCTGTAAAAATCCTCTTTGGCCTCATACATGGCCCGGTCCGCCGCCTTTGTCAGCTCTTCCGGCGGCTGCAGATCCGAACCGGCCGCGCCTAAACTTACGCTTACCGGAAAAGTCTCATGCTCACCAACCTTAATGCAACAGTCGCCGAAAACTTCGCGGCCAAGCCGTTCCGTAAAGTGCAAAGCATTTTTTTCAGTGGTATCCGGCAGCAGGATAACAAACTCGTCACCGCCGGTTCGGGCCACAATGTCAATCTCACGGGAAGCCTGCCGCAAAAGTTGACTGACCTTCAGAATAAGCCGATCCCCGGCTTCATGACCATAGTGATCATTGGCCTTCTTCAGCTGGTTGACATCGGCCACGACCACGGAAAATTCCAGGTTCAGCTTATGCCGCTTCTCGGTCTCTTCAAGTATGGCCTGCTCCAGATACCCCCGGTTATAAAGTCCGGTCAAAGGATCGGTATTGGCTTTTTCCTCCAGCTTTCTCGTCAGCAGACGGTTGTCAATATACGTTCCCAGAGGCTCACTGAAGAGATCGATAATCTCTTTCGCCTCCGGGCTGGTAAAGGCTCCCTGCAGCAGCAGCAGTCCGGCCAGTGTACGATCCTTGCGATAAAGTAAAATCTGGCTGGTTGTCGGCCAGGGTAAGAAATCTTCGGCAAGAGCTTCCTGATACAAACTCTGCATATCACGCGAGAGATAGGCCCGACTTACTTTCATGAGATCTTCATCAGTCACCCCCTGGCCGTCGGCCAGCCAGAGGTTGCCCGGCCGGATATCGTTGATCAGCAGCAGAGCCGCCGCATCCTGCAGCAGCGGCAGAAAGCTTTTCCAGAAACAGTCAACCACCGCTTTGATCTTATTTTCTTTCTGCACAAAATTGGTAAAATCGGAAAGCAGCTTCAGGATATTGTTCTTTTCCGTAAGCGCCTGCTGCTGATACCTGATCTGTTCTATGAGTTTAATCTGCCGAGTAGTATCTCTGAAGAGGAGCATGCCGCCGGTGCCGAAATGAGAGGCCGAGATACTCTCGGTGATGTAGCGGTCATTGATGGTATGAATTTTTTTCACATCTTCAAGCAGCGCAAAACCATCTCTGGCCGGACAGCCCGGACAGGGCTCGTTATAGCCCAGATACTCATGACATTTCCGGGCCAGCCCTTTCGGTTTAAACTTTGCGGCCGCCTGATTCTGGGCCTCGATAACAAAAGCTTCGCTGACCGAGAGCAGCGCTTCCGGCAGATTATCAAGCAGCTCTTCCAGGGTTCGCTGCTTTTCCACAAGTTTGCTGTTACAGCGCTCGAGAAGCGTATTTTTAGCCTGTTTTTCCCTTCTCTGCAGATCAGTAGAGCGCAGCAGTACAACTTCACGGGTAATGTCCTGCAGGGTAAGCAGATAAAAACTGCCCCATTGCGCGGTGCGCATCTTGACAAAAAGCTCAGCGCCGTCCTCTTTTTTTACGGAAATCGACTGCGGCTGCCCGGTGAGACTGTTTTCATACAGAGCTATGTTGAGCCGGGAATTAAGTGAATCGCCCCATAAAAAATCGTGCAGAGAACATTCGCTTTGCCTGTCAGGCTCGCGCCCCACCATTTTGCAGGCAGCCCGGTTGCTGAAAACAACGCTGGCCTCCCGGTCGGTCACAATAATGGCCTCGGGAATAATCTCCGCAATTTCTCTGAACAGCTCGATATCTTCTCTATTCTGGTCCATTGTTTAACTTAACCATTGCCAGCAGCTCTTGCACCTCGGCATACACCCGGCGCCAGCCGATAGCTTCAAGACAGAGCCGGGTTCTGCAGGAGCGTTTGCGGCAGGGACTGCAGTGCAGCGGATGCCGAACGATACGATATGAAGCCCCGCAGGGAGCATTGATCTGAGGATGGGTCGGGCCGAAGATGGCCACCACGGGAGTACCCATGGCAACGGCGAGATGCATGGGCCCGGTATCGCCGCCGATATAGAGATCGCAGGCGGCAAAGATCGCTGCCAGATCGAGCAGGGAGACGGTTTTTCTAGCAACCACCACCGGGACGCGAAGGTTGCCGGCAATCAGCTCAACCGTTTCCCGCTCGCCCGGCCCCCATGTCAGAACCACCCGGGCACCGAGATTCTCAACCAGAGCGTTGATCAGACCGACATAACCATTCTGATGCCAACGTTTGTAAGCGGTTTTTTTACTGCTGCCGGGATGCAGAGCGATCAGCGGCCCCGAGTTCGGAAACTCCGCGAAAGCGGCCAGAGACTCCCGGGCCCGCTGCTGATGCGCCGGCCCCACCGGCAACTGGTAAATGACAGGGCCGGCAAGCTCAACGCCCAAAAAGGCAGCCAGGGCCAGGGCTCGATCAACCCGGTTAAGTTCCGGGTCAGAGGGCCGAAAATGAAGCGTGTAAAAAAAATGGCTGCCCTCTTTGGCCGCAGGCCGGGCAAAACCGACCCGCACCGGAGCGCCGCTGAGCCGGGCCAGCAGACCGCTTTTAAATATGCCGTGAAAATCAACGGCCAGCTCAAACTTGGCCGAACGTAATTCAAGCAGCAGGGTAAAAAGCTTGCGCAAAGCAGTACCCAGACGGCGCGGCGACCGCAGCCAGCCGCGGAAAAGACCACGCTCAAAAACCAGAACCCGATCAAGAGCCGCGTGCCCCTCGAGAAGCGAAGCCGCCGCCGGCTCGACCAGCCAGGTAAATTGCGCTTCCGGATTATAACGGCGCCAGGCGTTGATCGCCGGCAGGGTGCGCAGGACATCGCCGATCGCGCTTAAACGAATGACCAGAATATTTTTACAATCAGCCAACGGCTTCAAAAATCAGAATCCTTTGCTTATATTAAAAGTGACCAAAAGTGACCGGAAGAGCAACCTGAGTAACCGGAAATCGGCCCGATAGAAACGGGAACTATAGCATTTTCACAAAAAAAACGACAGCGTTTAATCATTTTCCTTAACTTTAATCAATCACTTTTCAATTATACTTGACTTACGCTGGGAACAAGCTTTATTTAGCGACAAAAAAGCCACCAACATCAAAGCCTCGGAGGCATAGTTGAACGATAGAGAAAAAGGGCTCTGGCAGCGCCTGAAAGGGCTGTTGCACGGAGATCATGAACCACCCCCGACCGAAGCCGAACTCTTTGAAATTATAAATGTAAGCGGAGAGAGTGGAATCATCACCGATGAAACCCACGAGATGCTGAGCAGTATAATTCAGCTTAAAGAAACCCAAGTCCAGGAAGTCATGGTGCCCCGGACCGAATTTGCGGCGATCGCGGCCGACCGCAGCATCTGCGAAGAGCTTGAAACCATTACCAGCAAAGGTTTCTCTCGCTATCCGATTTTTCACGACAACCTGGATCAGGTCATCGGCGTGCTCTACGCTAAAGACATTCTCAAGCTCTGGAATCAGGACTTAAACCAGATTCGCCCGCGCGACATCATGCGCCCGGTCTATTTTGTTCCCGAAACCAAAAAGGTGCAGGAACTGCTGCAGGAGTTCCGGGTCAAAGGGATTCATATCGCGGTGGCCGTGGATGAGTACGGCGGCACCTCGGGACTGGTGACCATCAGCGATCTGGTGGAAGAGATTATCGGTAAAATTTACGAGGAAGACCACCCCGTTAAAGAGAGTGAGAAACTGATTGAAAAACTCGATGACGGCTCCTATCTTGTCAACGGCAAAACCGACATCGAAGAGATCGAGGAACTATTCAAACTGGAGATTGATAATCGCGGCAAATTTGAAAGTGTCGGCGGCCTCGCCGTTTTTCTGAGCGGTACGATTCCTCAAGCCGGCGAAAGCTTCATCTATAAAAATCTCTCTCTGACCATTGAGGCGGCGGATAATCGCCGGGTCAAAAAAATCCGCCTGCGCCGTTTTGAAGATCAGCATGAAAACCTAGAACCTGCCGCAAGCAACTCTCCCCTGCCGGCCAAAGTCGAAACCGCCGACAAGCCCAACCACCTGCAAACCGAAAAATCGTGATCGGCAGCGTTTTTTTCTGGCTCGCGCCCCTGCTCTCCGCGGGGGCCTTTTACCTGGCCTTTAATCTTCACCCCGGCAGCTGGGGCTGGGCCTTTATTGCCTGGCTCCCTCTCTTAGCCCTCGCGGAAAGAAGCGGCTCCCGGCGCTCTGCCCTGGGGCTTGGCCTGCTCGCCGGTTTCAGTTTTAATTTCATAGAACTCTTCTGGATTACCAATTCAATCGCCGGTTTTACCAGCCTGCCGCATCTTGCCGTAAACCTCATCATGGCCCTGCTGGCCCTCTATCTGGGCCTCTACTACGCCCTTTTCTCCGGCCTCTGGCACTATCTCAGAAATTTACCCGGAAAAGGCTCCGGATTTGCCGAAGCCGCCGGCGCCCTGACCCTGGCGGCCGTCTGGATTCTGCTCGAAGATCTGCGCAGCTCGCTACTCGGCGGCTTTCCCTGGCATCCTCTGGGCCTGACCCAGCTTGAAAACCACTATCTTAACTGGCTGCTGCCCTGGGGCGGCGTCCGCCTGCTCTCGGGTCTGATCATGCTCGGCAATGCCGGTCTTTTCCTGAGCCTTAACGCCATTTTTGCCAAAAACTTAAAAAAGGCCGCCCTGCATGTTTTTTTTCTCCTTGGCCCCCTGTTGGCCCTGGCTCTTTTTGCCGGCAGTCATGCTCCCGTTAAAACAGATTCTTACTTGGCCAGTTCGACGCCGAAAGCGCCGAACGCAATCAGCGTCGCGGTCATCCAGCCCAACATTCCCCAAAAAGATAAATGGCTGCCGGAAAACCGGGAAATAATCATCGCCAAAATGATCGCCATGACCCAACAAAGTTTAGACGCCAAACCCGATCTTATTGTCTGGCCGGAAGCGGCCCTGCCTCTGCTGCTGGAGAGAGAGGAAACTCTTAACGACCGCCTACAGGAGCTTGTCAACCAGCACCATACCGGCCTGATGCTGGGCGGGCCCCGCTATGTCGCCGAGCCCCCGGCAAACCTGCAAGCTGAAAGCCGAAAAAAACTCTACAACGCCATCTTTCTCTTTACGCCGAAAAACCCGGTGCAGATCTATAATAAAATCAAACTTGTCCCTTATGGGGAGTTTACGCCGCTGGCTGAGTTTTTCCCCTTCATCAGCAAAATTGTCCCCGGTCTTGACTACTCGGCCGGAAGCAAGATTAAAAATCTGGCCCTGAAAAACCTTAAAATCGCCCCTTCCGTCTGCTTTGAAGGGGTTTTCCCGGCCTTTACGGCCCGTTTTTTCGGGGCCGGGGCCAACTTTCTCGCCAACCTGACCAACGACGCCTGGTTCGGGGACTCCCCGGGCCCGCGCCAGCACCTTTTAAATATCCGCCTGCGGGCTTTAGAAAACAATTGCTTTATTGTCCGCTGCGCCAATACCGGAATCTCGGCCATTATCAACCCACAAGGAAAGATTGAGCAACAACTGCCTTTAAACCAGGAAGGCATAATCGCGGCGCGGGTCAGCCCCGTCACCAACCCAACTTTTTTTGCCCGCCACCCCGACCTGACCACTATCGTTGCCGGTTTTATCGCTCTGGCCTCGCTTTTAATAATCTTTTTCTGCCGGTCGCGAGCCGGTCTTAAAGGCAATTCTTGACAGCGACTCATGCTTTAGTCTAAGGTGCCGCGCCATGTTACTTATTGAATCCGTCGATAGGCCGCCGGCCGCCGCGGCCCTCTTCCGCCAAATCTCAAGCCGAGCCGTTCCGGCCTGGCTTGATGCCAATGTTGACCGTGAGAACCTGGGCCGTTTCTCCTTTCTTGCGGCCGACCCTTTCCTGAAAATCACGGCTTACGGTGAGCGGATTATTGAGGAAAACTGTCTCAACGGAGAAAAAATCGAACACCGGAGCCCTTTTTTCCCTTTTCTTGACCGCCTGCAGCAACGCTGGCAGAGACCGAAAGAGAGCGGTTTTCTCCCCTTTGAAAGTGGCCTGATCGGCTATCTCGGCTACGAACTCGGTCATCAGGTTGAAACGTTCACTCAGACTACCGAAAACGACCTCAAAATGCCGGACGCCTTTTTCGCCGCCTACGACGCCCTCATCGCCATCGACCATTTAAATAACACAACCTGGCTTGTCGCCAGCGGTCTGCCCGAAGCCCCGACCAGCCCGGCCGCCGCCGACCGGGCGCGGCAGCGCCTCGAAGAACTGCGGGAGCTTGTCATGGCAGCCCGTAAGGATAAAACCGAAACCGGAAGCATGGCCGCAACGCACCCGAAACAGAGCCCCCAGATCACCTCGGCTGACGGAGATCTCAAAGCCAATTTCAGTTATGCTTCCTACCGGGCGGCAATCGAAAAAATCCTAAACTACATTGCCGCCGGCGACATCTATCAGGTCAACCTCTCGCAACGCTTCGCCACCTCTTTTACCGGCAGCTATCAGGAATTCTATCTCCATTTCCGCAACTTGAGCCCGGCTCCCTTCGGCGCCTATCTCGAAACCGGCGCTCACTGCATCATGAGCAACTCCCCCGAACGTTACCTGCTCATTAAAGATGACTATATCGAGACCCGGCCCATCAAGGGCACGCGCCCACGGGGGGCCACCGCCTTCGAAGATGCCGAACTCGCCCGGCAACTGCTCGCCAGCCCCAAAGATCGGGCTGAACATATCATGATTGTCGATCTCGAACGTAACGACCTGGGCCGGGTGGCGGCTTACGGCAGCGTGCATGTGCCGGAAATGCAGATTTTAGAAAGCTATGCCAACGTGCACCATATGGTCTCCACGGTCGCGGCCCGGATTCGACCGGGCAAAAGCAGCAGTGAGTGTTTGCTAAACTCCTTTCCCGGGGGCTCGATCACCGGCGCGCCCAAGCTCCGCTCCATGGAGATCATTGACGAGCTCGAACCGACCTGCCGCGGCGTCTACACCGGCTCAATCGGCTACTTCGACTTTTCCGGTGATCTCGACTTCAATATCGCCATCCGCACGGCGGTAGCCTACCAAGACCATCTCTATTTCCAGGTCGGCGGCGGGATCGTTGCCGACTCCGACCCCGATGATGAATACCAGGAGACCCGGACTAAAGCCGCCTCCTTCCTTAAGGCCCTGCAGAAAAAATAATCCGCTGAATTGCGCGGGGCACGCTCCCGCGTCAGCTATCGAGTTCCTGCCGCATAAGTTTTATCAACGCCTCCGTCCCTGGCAGAAGACCGTGATATTCATAAAGCACGCGCGCTCCCTCAGGGTTCAGTGCGAGAATAAAGGTTACCGGGATGTTTTTTACTCTCACCTTATTTCTCAAAGGATCGGCAAAAAGAGGATAAGGTATCGCCTGGCGCCGACCGAACTCCTCAACGCCGGCAAGCTCCTCGCCGAAACCGAGGCCGATAATTTTTATCTGTGATGATAACCCTGCTTCATTAAGCTCATGATAGAGCTCTTTGAGATCTGCCACCTGATCCCGACAGTGCGAACAACCCGCCTGAAAAACTTCAAGAACCACAATCTGAGCCTCGATATCGGTCAGGCGAAAGCTCTTCTGCGCTGAAAAGAATCCCAGATAAGCCGCCTGGCGATAATCGGTCGGCCGCGTCAGCGCGATCGGTCGAATCACGGCGCGGGTACGGGTCGACATCGCACAGGCAGCCAGCAGCAAACAGATTCCCACAATCAAAGTATAAACCAGTCGCCGCAACCTCTTCTCCATCTCTAACTCCTATGACTATAACTATAAAATAATTTGCGCTTGCATTACACAGGCTTGACCCCTTTGTCAACCTCGCGAGCGGTACAGATTCACGGCCGTTAGCATTTAAGCGCAGATATTTACAAAAACTTTTTTTTCGTGTACTTTCTTCCATTCAGACTTGCCCTCAGCCCGATTTCCGCAACTTAAAATATCATCTGGTCAAGCCAAACTCATGTCAGTTTATGCTCCCGTAAAAAAGTTGCCGCCCGATAAAAATGTCGCCGTCACCGGCATCGGAGCTTTGTGCGCCGGGGGCCTTGATTTTGCGAGCGCCTTTAAGGCCCTCTTTGCCGAACGTCTTAAACCGGCCGCTCCCCGGCGCTTTCATCTTGACCACCCGACCCCCTATCCGGTCTTCGAACTGCCGTCTTCCGCACTTGACCATGAAAATGAACATGAGCCCTGGCTGCGCACCAGCCGCCTGGCCCTGGCCGCGGCCCGCGAGGCCCTTGTCGATGCCGGCTGGGATAACGGTAAAAATCTGGCGCAACTTAAAGTCGGGGTCTGCATCGGCACGACCGTCGGCGAAACCATGAACGATGAACAGTTCTATCGTGATTTTCGCTCCCGAAAAAACCCCGGCCTTGAAGCCATTAACCGTTACCGGCGCAGCAATCCCGCCACGGTGCTGGCCAAGCACTTTGACCTTAACGGGCCGCGGCTGACGCTGGTTAACGCCTGTTCGTCGGGAACCGATGCGATCGGCGTAGGGGCCGACTGGATCAGAGCCGGGCTCTGCGATCTGGTGCTGGCCGGCGGCAGCGACGAACTCTGCCGGGTCACCTGCAACGGTTTTATCTCCTTAATGATCAGCGACCCCGAACCCTGCCGCCCGTTCGACCGGCAGCGGCGCGGCCTCAACCTCGGCGAAGGCGCGGCGGTGCTGATCCTGGAAGCGGAAAAATTGCGGAAAAACCGTAACCTGAAGCCTCGCGCTTTCATCTCAGGCTATGGCAGTGCCTGCGACGCCTGGCATCTAACCGCTCCTCACCCTGAAGGCCTGGGACTGCGTCGGGCTATCCAGGAAGCTTTAAACAAGGCTCATTGTCAGGCTGAAGAGATCTCTTTCATCAACGCCCACGGCACGGCCACGCTCAATAATGACCTGACCGAGGGTAAAGTCCTGCAAAGTCTTTTTCCACTTACCCCTTTTTTTTCGACCAAGGGCCATACCGGTCACACCCTCGGAGCCGCCGGCGCCTTAGAAGCCGCCTTTACTATTGCCATGCTCGAAAGCGGTAAAATACCGGCCAGCGCCGGCTTCCGCGAGATTGACCCGGATATCGGCCGCGCCCCGACAAGCGTTGTCAGCACAGGTAACGGTCGCCGGGCCTTAAGTCAATCACTGGCTTTCGGCGGCAATAACGCGGCCCTGGTCATCGCACTTGATGAGGCTCAACTATGATCCCGCTGGCAATTCACGGCATCGGCGCAGTTGGTGCTTTCGGGGCCGGCCGGCATCATTTGCGGGCCGCATTACAAGGTGAAAAAAGAGTCGAACCGGAAATCACCGAAATCAAAACGAAGCGGGGTTCGCACCAGCTACCAGTTTTTCGCGCCGCCACCGATGACCTGAAAACCAGAATCCCAAACCGCAACCGGCGACGTCTTGATCACTTTTCCCAACTGGCGCTGCTCGGAGCCTGTCTCGCCTGCGAAGATTCCGGCTCGCCCCTGAACGGCGCTCGTACCGGCCTGATTATAGCCAGCGCCTACGGGGCCACAGCCACCACCTTTTCATTTCTCGATTCACTCATCGACGATGGCGATCTCCTGGCCTCACCCACCCTCTTCGCCAATTCGGTACACAACGCCGCCGCCGCGCATATTGCCGCTCATCTTCAGATTACAGGCCCGAGTCTGAGCCTGACCCAGGGCCAACTCTCACTCCCCATGGCCCTGCTGACAGCGGCTCAGTGGCTGGCGGATGGACGGGCCGATACGATTTTATGCGGAGTTGTTGAAGAGTACTGTGACGTTTTGGGTTATTGCTGGCAGAATTATCTTGAGCAAAAAGAGACGACCACCGCCGAAAATTCCGACCCGGCTCCCGCATTTTACGGACCCGGCGAAGGCTCTCTTTTTCTGCGCCTGAGTCGGCCCGCAGGGACCGCCCCGTTATATGGCTACCTTGAAAAACTGGAACTTAACCCCAACCCGATCAAGTCTTCGGCAAAAACCAGCACCGGCCCCCGCTTCTACAGCCGCCCCCCTGGCCGCAAGCACCCGGAAATCAACTTGGCAGCGCCTAGTCAACAATTGCAAATCGACCTTTCTCAGATCTGTGGCGTTCTGCCGATCGCCGCGGCCTTTGATCTGGCGGCGCTGATCATAATGCTTAACGAACAGACCCTCTACATTCACGAACCGCCCCAACCGCTGCGGATTTTACCCTTTACCGAGTCGTCTCTCAGCTACCGGCAAGATTGGCCACCCTCGCAAAAACCATTGACAGGAAACTGTTATTGGATTACGAATCGGCTCAATCTCGACAAAAGGGAGGGTGAAACCCAGTGAAAGCGGAAACCAATTCAGCTATTTTAATCGGCGGCGGCGCCCGCAGCGGGAAAAGCAGTTTTGCCCAGAAAATGGCAGAAGAACTGCCGGGACGCCGAGCCTATCTGGCCACCGCGCAAGCCCTCGACCTGGAGATG
>JAFGVI010000103.1 GCA_016938065.1 Deltaproteobacteria bacterium
CGAGTTCCGCAATTTGGGCGCATTGAGCGCTGGGAAAACAGAAATTGAGCTTAAGAAGTGGAGGGAAATCACCTGAGCACCCGGAGGTTGAATAGTTATGTTATCCTTACTTTTTCTGCAGGGCTTCAAGGGCCTGGTCGTAGCCGGTCATTTCGAGGTAGCCATGGCCGGAAATCGGGCTGCCTTCGAGCCGCCGGCCGTTAACTGTGACGGCTCCCTCCCAGTAGTTGGCCAGGGTGGTTGCTCCGGTCCGCATCTCCTGACTGTCGAGCAGAGCCGAAACCGCAAAGGTGAGGGGTTGAGGTTGCTGCAGGGTTATCTGCCAGTTTAACGGGTATTCGGCTCCGCTCTGCGGGCTGCGCCAGGGTTTTTTAGGTTGCAGGGTAAAATCCTTATTTGTCAGATGGCGTGAGCTGCCGTCGGCAAAGATCCAGGTGCCGCTTGAGGTATCATCCTGACCGCCGTTTTTTAAACGCATACGGTAGAGCATCAGGGCCTGGCCGTCGTCGAAATGGAGGGCGAACCAATCCCAGCCGGCCTGATTCTGGCCGAGCTGGTTGGTGGCGAATTCGCGGTCGAGCCAGCTCAAACTGGTGACGGGAAAGGTCTCTTCCCGGAGCCGTAGTTCTCCCCGGCCCTGCAGCCGGGGCCAGGAGTAGTAGTGCGAGGCCTGACCCGGGAGCGACCCTTTGGCGCTTAAACCCCGGTTGCCATGTAAGATCGGCGGATAGCTCGGTTTGAGTTCGAGTTCAATCTGATACTCAGGGCTTGCGACTTTAAGTTGTAAAACCTTTGCGCTTTCATCCCAGACAAGGCGGCTGCCTTTGACCCAGGTCTGCATACCATCCTGTCGGGCGCCGGCCAGTTCCGGGCCGGCCCGGCTGATATCCTGATGCTGATAAAATTTACCGCTGTCTATGTCGCTCAGAGCGCAGTGCAGAATATAGAGATCGCGCACCTGCCAGGGTGAGGCTGCGGCCGGGTCGGGTTTTTCGATCAGGCCCTGGCGGAAGATGGTGAACTGGTAGCCGAAATGGCGATTTTGCGGCGTCGTCAGACGGCCGGTCAGATACCACCATTCAGTCTGGTATTGGGGGTGACTGCCATGATCGGCCGGGAAGTGAAAAGGGTAAGGGGCCAGGGCTTTTTCCCAGGCGAGCAGCGGAGTGCACAGGGTTGGCAGAATAAAAAGGGCCGACAGGGCAAACAAGCTATACTTGCGCAGAAAACGCAGCGGAGTAGAATCTTTACAGGAAAGCATGGTGTCAGCGCTCCCGCATCTGAAAAGAGGGCTGTGTGGCTGAGATCCGCCAGGCCGGGTAGAGGCCGGCAGCCAGGGAGGCGGCTACAGTGATCGCCATGGTGGCCGGATAGAGCATCAGGTCAAAAGAAAAATCGATACTCCAGCCGAAGGATTTGAGATTGATAACCTTGACCAGAATCCAGGCCAGCAGGGGGCCGCTCAAGCCGGCCCCGACAACCGCGAGCAGGCCCAGGGTCAGGGAGTGGCCCAGGGCGATGGCAAACACCTCTTTGCGACTTAAACCGAGAGCCCGAAGGATACCGTATTCACGCTCGTTCTCCATATAAATTGCCAGTAAAGCGCTGATGATGCCGAAAAAGGCGACGAGAATGGCGATCATCCGGGTGCTTAAGGTGATGGCGAAACTGCGGTCAAAAATTTCCATGATCCTTTGTTTGAGGTCATGGTTGGCGAAGAGCTTGCAGCTGTAGGGTTTGAGCATCTCCTGCAGGGTGCGGGCAAAAGTTTTAGTATCGGTGCCCTCTTTAAGAAACAGGGCCAGAGAGTTGACACTGTCATCCTGCATCAGTGCCTGCAGGTTGCTGAAATCCATCAGAATTACTCCATGTTCGGTGATATAGTCACGAAAGATCGCGGCAATCTTAAACTGCTGCTGCCCCCTGATGCCGTTCAGAGTCAGGTATTGGCCCGGGGCAAGCCGGTGCTTGCGGGCCAGGGTTTCAGAGATCATCACCGCGCCCCGGCTCACCTCAAGCCAGGGGTCGGCTGAGGTCTTGGCGGTGAAATGGTAGGTGGAATATTTTTTCAGAATCCGGCTGTCAACCCCGGTAAGGCGAATGAGGCGCTCGTTAAACTGATAGCGCAGGTTGCGATAGCGGTTGCCGGCGGCCACCTCGGGCAGTTTGAGCAGTTTTTCGATAAGCCCGGCATCAAGCCGGCTGGCGTCGTAATCGCGGTCGCTGTCGGTAATATAGTAGTCACCCTGAATGCTGTTGGCAAACCATTGCGTGACCGTTTCACGAAAGGAGCCGATCATCAGCGAGATGGCCAGCGACATCGAGAGGGCGACCATCAGGGCGGCGACCGCCGGAGCGCTGCGGCTTAAAGACCGACGTACCGTTCCGATCGCCAGTCGCCATTTGATATTGGGCAGGATCGCGGTCAGGCGCGGGTTGAGAAGCAGATCAATGCCGAACGGGGCCAGCAGCGAGGTGCCGAGACAGACCCCGAAGGCGGCGGCAAAACCGAAAAAAGGGCTCTCTGCCGGCAGGTAGGCAACGCCCATTGAGCTGAGAGTAAGGGTAAGTCCCAGAAGAAAATTAATTTTACGGTGGCGAAAAGTGCGATCCTCACCCTGACGCCGGGAGAGCAGGGTCAGGATTGTATTTCGGCGGATTTCGAGCAGCGGGAAAAAAGCCGCGGCCCAGGCCGAACCGATACCGACGAGCAGCCCGCGGATATAGAAACCGGGGCTCAGCCGGGGCAGCGAGGAGCGCAGGAAAAAGTAGAGATCGGAGATTGTCCGGTTGATAATGTTTAACGAATAACCGGCCAGCAGGTAGCCCAGGGCGAGTCCGATAAGGGAGCCGACCGCGGCGATCAGGCTGATTTCCAAAAGCAGCGCGGCGCTGATCTGATTGCGGGAAAAACCCAGCGTCAGGAGAATGCCGATCTCACGGCGGCGCTGCAGGAGCGAGAAAAGAATGGTATTGTAGACCAGATAAAAACCGACAAAGAGGGAGAGCAGGCTTAAGGCGGTCAGATTGAGACTGAAGGAGTCGAGCATCGCGGTATAGAGGCGGGCGCTGCCGGCTGTTGCCGTCAGTTGCAGATGTGCGGGCAGGAGCTTTTTCAGGGCGGCGATGTTTGCCTGCTTCGTCAGAACAAGTTCAATTTTTTTGAGTTTGCCGGGGCCCTGAAGCAGGGCTTGAGTCCAGGAGATGTCCCCGAAAATTACGGCTTTTTCCGGGTTTTCGGGGATGTCGACAGTTTTAATGATCTCAAGGGTGAGAGCTTTGCGGTTGCGACCGCCGCGGTCGAGATGAAGAAAATTATGGTTGTCGGCCAGGGCGGCGGCCGCTGGCGAGGCGAGCACGGTTTGCGGGCTCAGGACAAAATGCAGAAGTTCCTCGGGGCCCAGCGCAGTTTGCAGGAGGGGATTGAGTTCGCGGGCGGCAAAAGGATCGATGCCGACCAGAGTCAGAATTTGTCCTTTGCCGCTGAGTTCGCCTTCGACCAGAGGCGCGGCTTTAAGTCCGGGCAGTTTTCGCAGAAGCTCGGTGTAGACTTTTTCGTCGATGAGGCCGGCGCTGGTGGAAAGTTCATGCGTCGCCCGGCCGGAGAGAACCTTGGTGGCGCTGGTAAAGGAGTTTAATGCCGACTGGTTGGCCAGATAGATGCCGGAAACCATGGTTACCCCGAGGGCCACGCCGAAGATCCAGAGCAGGGTCGGCAGGGGGCGGCGGTGATGGTGCCGGAGAAAGGCTTTGAGCAGTTTAAGCATGAGCCATCAGCCTGCCGTCGATAATCCTGAGACGGCGGGTGCAGGCGGCGGCGGCTTCCTGGCTGTGAGTAACCATGACCAGGGCCGTGCCGAAGGTGTCGCAGATCTCATTCATCAGGCCGACAATGTGGAGGCCGGTCTCAAAGTCAAGATTACCGGTCGGTTCGTCGGCGAGAATCAGGCGGGGTTTTTTGATCAGGGCCCGAATCACCGCTGCCCGCTGCTGCTCTCCGCCCGAAACCTCTTCGGGATAGCGGTCGATTTTATCGGCAATCCCGGCTTCCCGGGTCAGTTGCTCAAAGAGATCATCATCACTCTGCTGCAGCAGTTCCATGGGGAGTTTGATATTTTCGCGCAGGGTCAGGGTCGGCAGCAGGTTGAAAAACTGAAAGATAAAACCGATGTCGTGGCGGCGGTAGCGGGTCGCCTCTTTTTCGTTAAAAGTCCGGCTGTCACGATTGTCGATGAGCAGGCAACCCCGGCTCGGCTGGTCGATCAGAGCGAGCAGATTGAGGAGGGTCGATTTGCCGGAGCCGCTTTTGCCGAGCAGGGCGAGGCGCTCGCCGCCGCTGATTTCAAGATCGATCTCCTGAAGAGCGGTTACCGGAACCGCCCCGGCATAGGTTTTGCCGATTTTTTCCAGTTTGAGCAACGGAGCTGAAGGAGATAAAGGAGCGGACATTGGTTCTACCATTTTCTCGAAAATACGGAAATATCAATAATCAATATAAGCAACTGAGGTCTTCTACAAAATCCCGGCTTTAAAGTAAAGTAAAAAAGTCTTAATAGTTATTTTAATCCCTGCTCAAGATTACGGCCGGGTTTCATGACGGTTTTTCAGCGGAAGAACTTTTCAGGTGGTTTGCGGTAAATTATGCTTGTCAGAGTATCAGGGCTTCGCTATAGTGATCATATGATTATGCTGACTTTACTATTGCAGGCCGCCGTTACGCGTTTCGGGTTTGCGGCGGAGTTTCCGGCATGAATGCCATTCTGGCCGTAAGTATTCTGGTGACCGCCGGGCTTCTGGGCGGCAGCGCCGCCCGGCGCCTGCATTTACCGTCAGTTACCGGCAATATCGTGGCCGGGATTATAATCGGTCCCTATCTGGCCAATCTCCTGACCCATGAGATTGTTTATCAGACGCTTAAACCGATTTCTGAAATAGCCTTGAGTCTGATTGCGGTTTCCATCGCTTCGCATCTGAAATGGCGGCGCATGGCGCCGCAGGCCTTGAGTCTGTTTGCAATTACCTTGGGCCAGGCCCTGCTGGCGATGCTGGCCGTTTATCTTTGCTGTAACTTCTGGCTTGATAACTGGGTAATTTCCCTGCTTCTGGCCACCATTGCCGCCTCGACCGCGCCCGCCGCCACTTTGTCGGTTATTCGGGAGACCGAGGCCGATGGGCCGCTGGTCAAAAACCTGCTCTCCGTCGTCGCCCTTGATAACGTTCTGGCCATTGTCTTTTTTGTTCTCGTTTCCGTGGTGATCGGCAGTCGTCTCGGCGGCCGGGCCGAACTGGGGGGACAGCTGCTGCAGGCGGGAATGGTGCTGGGTAAGGCTTTGCTCCTGGGGATAAGCTGCGGGGCTCTGCTTATCGCTTTAGCTCGCCGACTGCAGGAGAAGGCTCATTTTGTCTCTCTCCTGCTGATGGTTGTCTGCTTTTCCACCGGGCTTTCGCTGTGGTTGAAGATTTCACCCCTGCTGCCGAATATGGTGCTGGGTTTCATAATTACCAACTTCTCGACGGTCAACCGTCAGATTCTGACCGCAGTTGAAGATTTTGAGCCCTTTCTCTATGTTTGTTTTTTTACCCTGGCCGGGACGCATCTTGATCTTTCGCTCCTGCCCTCGCTGGGTGCAGTGGGCACCACCTATATCGTCGCCCGTTACGGGGGTAAGCTGGTCGGGGCCGGGGTCTGCGGCTGGTTGAGCCGGGCTCCCCGGCCGGTAGGCAGATTCCTTGGTTTTTGTCTCGCGCCGCAGGCCGGGGTGGCCATCGGTCTGGTCGTGGCGCTGCAGGAAAATCCGCTGTTTGATCCCTATGAGGCAACGGTGACGGCGATTATTCTGGCCTCGATTGTCGTCAGTGAACTTTTTGGCCCGGTTATCGTCAAAGAGGTTTTAAAACGGGCCGGGGAGACCGGCAAAGCCGGGCATCTGCTTTTCGGGATTGCCGGGCGTGAAGCGGTTACGATGGAGCTGCGGGCGCCCGACAAGTGGGCCCTGCTCAAAGAGATGGTGGCTTTCGCCGGGGCCGTCTACAAACTGCCGGAGGCGGTGCAGGTGCCCCTGCTGCATTCGGTCATTGAGCGGGAGCGTTCGCTGAGTACGGGGCTTGGTAAAGGGATTGCGATTCCGCACGGCACCCTGGCAGAGGGTCTGCTGCCGCAGAGTCGGGCGATTATGGGGGTGGTGGCGGTGATTCGGGAGGGGGTTGAGTTTAACTCGCTGGATGGTCAGAAAGCCAGTGTTATAATTCTGATGATTATTCCCGAGCACTGTTTTGCTGATCACTTGAAGACCCTGGCGGCGATCTCCAAGGTTTTCAGCCGCAAGGAGATGACGGAGCGGGTGATTGCCGCCGCCTCTCCGCATGAGGTCTACCATCTGATCTTCAGCGAGGAGATGGGCGAGCTTGATTATCTGGCTTCGGCAACCGCGGTCGAAGCCGGATAGTTGTGACCTCAGTCTTAGGCCGAGGAACAGTTATGCAGAGCTTTTGTCTTCAGCTAAAGCGGCAACTATTTCCCGGCCTTGCAACGCGATCGTGTAAAGGGTTTCGAGGGCGGTATCAAGGGCTCGTTCATCAAGATCGAAGAGGGAGCTGTGCAGGGGATGAATAATCCCGCGCTCGGGGTTGCCGCAGCCGAAGAAGATATAGCAGCCGGGCACTCTTTCGGCAAAGCGGGCAAAATCTTCACCCCCGAGCAGGGGCGGGCCGTTATCTTCAAAATGGGAGAGGGCCGGATGTTCACTGAGCAGGTCGGTGAGTCGTTGGCAGAGGCGGGGATCATTGGTCAGAGCCGGGGCGGCTTCACTGATTGCGATTTCGGCTTCCGCGCCGAAGGCTTTGGGCAGTTCCCGGACTGTTCTTTGGAGGGCCCGGTGTAAACGTTGGTGCTGCTCTTGAGAGAGACTGCGGATCGTGCCGCTCAGGTTGACCTCGTCGGCAATAATGTTGGAGGCGGTGCCGCCGCTGATGGTGCCGATTGAGATCAGGGCCGGATCGACGGGATCGATGTTTTTAGCCGCCAGATGATTGAAAGCAAGAATCAGGTGGGCTGCGACCTGAATTGCATCAACGGATTTTTCCGGCATGCAGGCGTGGGCTGAGAGGCCTTTGATCTTGATTGTAAAATGCTCGGTAGCGGCCATGAAAGCCCGGCGATGGAGACGGGCGCTGCCGACCTCCATCTCCGGAAAGAAGTGAAAACCGAAAATTGCCGCCGGCGGGGTTGCGAAAACCCCATCCTTGAGCATGGCCAGAGCACCCTGACCATTCTCCTCGGCGGGTTGAAAAATGAGCCTGATCGGTAAGCTCAGAGCTTGTGGATTTTCCGCCAGGGCGGCGGCCAGTCCTAAAAGCACGGCGGTATGGCCGTCGTGGGCACAGGCGTGCATGACCCCGGGAACGGTTGAGGCGTAGGCGGTTTTTTTGTGGTCGTTCAGGGGCAGGGCGTCAAAATCGGCGCGAAAAGCGATCTCCGGCCCTAGTCCCTGACGGTTGATCCAGGCGACGATGCCATGGCCGCCGATACCGGTCTGGTGCTCGATCTTATAGTGGCTGAGAATGCGGCTGATATAATCGGCGCTTTTCTGCTCCTGCTGCGAGAGTTCAGGGTGGCGGTGGAGATGGCGCCGCCACTCTCGGAGCAAAGAAAATATGTTGGGATTAAGAGACGGAGAAGGGCTGATTCTGTTCATGGAGTCACCTGATAAAGGTTTCCGTTTGGCGGGGGCGACCGGTCTGGTTTGGGGATGAAAATAGACGGCGGGCTCGCGCTGGTTTGGTTTTACTCATCATAATAAAGTTAGCGGCGCTGGTCAAGAACGATATTTGAGGAGCGGCAGCTGCATTGTGAAAATGGCATGCGCAGGTTGAAACAGAAGCCGAAACGGGTTAGCGGGGATCGTCTTGAAGCGGTTTTTGACCGTCTGGCGGGTCGCTGTAACGATACGTTCGACCGGCGCTATCGGCGGCGGGATGAAAGTCTGCCGCCGAAGATTTTAAGCGTTGTCCGTGATCGGGAAATTTTTCGCGAATGTGTGCGTCAGGATTTCACCTATCTGATGGCGCAGAAGTTTGCCACCTCGGCCCTTTTCCTAGAAAATCTGCTGCCGCAGTCGGTTCTCGGCCGGGCCCAGAACGGGCACGGCTGGTTTATGGATGGTGGGGGGCGGCCTCTGCTGTTCATCGATGCGACCTTCGATCGGGTCTGCTCGGTGCTTGAGGGCTTTTATCCGCAGATGGGCCATCTTCAGATCAGGGCCTGGCGCAGTCGGCAGATTGAACGTCTGCTTGAACATCTGCGCAAACATTTTCACGATCCTTATATTTCACTGGAAGATGATCAGGGGCCGCTGTTCGGTATCGATTTTTTTCAAGGGCGAAGGGTCTTAAGAGAACCTTTTATCAAGGGGCTGGTGTTGGCCGGGCAGATGGATGATCCCGAGTGCCGCCAGCGTTCGCTGGCGCTTCTGCCTTTTACCTTCGGTGATTATGAACTGGTTTTAGGTTATGGTGGCCAGGAGGTGGTCCGCCCCGAACGACTGGCGCAGCTCTCGCTCGGGGATACCGGGGCCCGGGCTTTCAGTCCGGCCGAGCGCCAGCGGCTGGTTGAGCTCGAGGTGATTGCCGCCGAGAAGAAAAATTATGACTATCCCGAATTTGATCAGGCCTATTTTCGCCGTTGTCTCGGGGAGGGGGTTTGTGATGATCTGGCCCTGCTTTATGTCGGCCGCTGTTATGGTTTTGATGCCATGCTCGGGGCTTTTCTCAGCGATGCCGTAGACACCTATGATAAATTTCTCCTGCAGTGCCGCCCCGGTGGGATGGATGGCTATCTCGTCGAACAGCTCTTTTCCCTCTCCTACCAGAGTTGCGGCGCGCCGCCGGCCGAAGAGGATGAGTTGGCCCGGCTGATAAATTTTGCCGCCAAGCTGAATGTGCCGCAGACTCGGTTGAGCTCTTCCCATCGTCGTCTGCTGCAATATGAGAGCGGCAGTGAACTGCCGACCCTGTTGCAGCACTGGAATTTTCTCTCCGGTGAAAAACTGCCCCGCATTCATCTGGGCTTTGCGAGGGAGCCGGCGGAAAGGTTCTATCAGGCAGCTTTTCTGCGTTTTCAGGCGGCCGGCCTGGCGGTGCCGGCGCCGCGATTTGGTCGGTTGTAAAATAATTAAGGAGTGTTATGCCGGTTTATGAATTTGAAGGACGGCGCCCGACTCTGGCGGAGGGCGCTTATGTGGCTGAAACCGCCATTATTATCGGCGATGTGCGGCTGGCAGCCGGGGTCTATGTTGGTCATGGCGCCATCCTGCGGGGCGATTATGGCACTATCGAAATCGGGCCGCAGAGTGCAGTTGAAGAGGGGGCGATTCTGCATATCAATCCCGGTTGTTGCTGTCGCCTGGGGTCACGAGTGACCATCGGGCATGGGGCGAAACTGCATTGCCTGGAGGTTGCCGATTCGGCTGTGATCGGAATCGGGGCAATCCTCTCTTTCAATGTCAAAATCGGCGAGTGGAGTATTGTCGCGGAAGGAGCGGTGGTGCCCAACGGTAAAATTATCGCCCCGGGCCGGGTGGTGGCCGGCAATCCGGCCCGGGAAATCGGCCTGGTTAACGAACGTCACAAAGAGTTCTGGAATTACGGCAAAGATCTTTATGTCGATCTCGCCGCCCGTTATCCGCAGGGTTGCCGTCGGCTGTTTTGAGGTGATGTTCTGGAGTCAGGGAGAAGGTATTTTGCTTGATTCAGTAAATTCCCCCGCTGCCCTGCAGATTCTCTTTCCCAGGACGGAACCTGCATCCCCACCGGCTGCGGTGCCGCCGCAGCTGAAAGAGTATCTGGCCGGTCATCTCGGCGATGTGCTGACGGTTCGTCTGCTTGAGGTTCGCGGCCCCGGACAGTTACTGCTTGAGATTGCCGGAACCGAGGTTGTGGCACAAGGTTCAGCTCCGGTGGGGGCAAACGGTCTGTTTGAGGTTCGTCTCGATAGTCTGGAGCCGCTGATAAGTTTCAGCTTGGCCGATCAGGCGGAGAGCGGACTGCCTTTGCACTGGCAGCGGCTTTTGCGTGAGGCGGTTGTCAGCCCCAATCTGTTTTCCCGGGAGATGATGCTTCTTAGGGAGTTGCTAACGGATGACGCCGCCCCGTTATCGCCTCTTTTAAGGCATGCTCTTCAATCTTTGAGCGAGCCTTTTTCTGTGGCGTCCCTGATCGCCGGACTGCGCTCCGGGACGGGTCTGCCCCTGGCCCGAATGGGACTTTTTTACGAAGCGGCAATGACTCAGCTATGGTCGGCCGATGCGGGTAAATTTCTTCGTTCGGCCGGGCGTGAACCGCAAACGGTCAAAGAGATGCTGTGGCAGATGCTGTCAGGATTAGATGATGAAATTATCAGGGACGGGCTTTCGGGGGATAGTGGTAAGGCGGAAAAAACACGTGCCAACTTAAGTGCCTCACTGCACTCCATGCTCGATATGGTGGAGTTGAATCAGTGCCTGAATAATTCCGGTCTGCACGGCGACGATGGTTTCATGTTGCTGCTGCCTCTCTGGGGATGGGGCGGGGCCGCTGATCTCTGGGTGCGTCTGAGCCGGGATGGTGCGTCCCGGTCTGCCGGCAGCAAGCTTTACACCCTGATGATTTATCTGGATCTTGAGGGACTCGGGCCCTTGGGGGCTCAGGTGGTGGCGGCGGAGCAGGAACTGCAGGTAAAGCTGCTGGTTGTCGGGGAAACCCCGGCTCAGCATCTGCGTGAACTGCTGCCGGAAGTCCGAAAAGAGTTACGTTCCCACTTCCCCGGAGGGGTCAGGCTGGAGGTCGAGGCGGTTGCTTCCGACGTGGTCGAAATTTTTCGTCAGCGCGCCTTTCTCGCTTCTTTACCTTCTCTTTTTCAGGCTTTAGGATGATGAACACCAGGTTCTGCGGTTTTGGCGATGGAGGCGCCGGCTCGGGGCCGGTTATAATATTTTCTTGCAATGAACCTGGTTCTGCTTTACTTAGTTGATATATTTTTATGATCACCGGCCTGATTGAACAGCAGGGCTGTTTTTTTTATTGTTTAGGACTATTACTTGCGGGCCGCGTCCCGCGTTGCTTTTCAAGGGTGAAAGCCATGATTGTTACCTGCCCGCGTTGTCTGACAAAATTTAATCTGCCTGATGACAAAGTGGGTCATGGGGCAAAGCTCCAGCTGCACTGTTCCCGTTGTGGCTGGGATTTTCTTTTTTCACCACTGGAGGTTGAGCTTGAAGATAACGATTCTGCCGTTGCGCCGGCTGCGAATGTCGATGACGTCTTTGAGCTCTCCGATGATTTCGACGAGGAGCCGGAGGTTTCGGAAGCGTCGGAGGGGACGGCGGATGACGAGGATGTCGCTTTTCTGACAGAAGAGTTAGAAGCCCGGCCCGCGGCTGCCAGTCAGGTTAAGACTTCAGCCCCGGCCCCCGAGAGTGAGGCGAGTCTCGAAGAACTGGCTCTGGATCTGGATGATCTTGATGGGCTGGATCTTGACGATATCGAGTTTGAAAGTTTTGGCGATGAGCTGGAGACCGCTGGTATGCGGCCGACAAAACTTGATGATGATGGTGAACTGGATGAACTGCTCAAGCAGGTTGGGGAGTTGCCCGAGCAGACCGCAACCCTGAAAGTCGAGCCCGGCCATCACAAAGATGTTCAAAAAGGGCGGCAAGAAAGTACCGCGTCACTATCTTCCGCGGCGAGGAAAAATGGTGGGACTGGTGCCACAAGACGTAATTTTATCCTGGTTTTCTGCTGTTTTCTGATTATGAGCCTGGCTTTGTGGGCCGCGTACGGGCTCTGGCAGCGGTTTTCAATCGACATGCGCAAGTACCTCAAGCTGGTTGCGGTTGAAAACCAACGCCTGCGTCTGCCTTCCGACCGTATCGTGATTGTGCTGCGGGGAAAAGTTGTCAACGATTCGCCCCGGCAGGTCAGTGATCTTAGAATAAAAGGGGTTCTGCTGGATGAAGCCGGCCTCTCTGTGGCTGAGGTGGTGACGGCGGGCGGGGTCAGTTTTTCGACTGAGGAACTGGATCAGCTTGACGCCGCTAAACTGGCTCTGCTGGAAAATCCGGCGGCTGTCGTGGCGCCCGAGGGCGGCGAACTTCCCTTTATGATCGCTTTTTATGATTACCCTGAGAAGGCCCGCGAATGCTACGTGGAGATCTCTTCTTTTCAGGTGAAAAAAGGGCCGCGGCTCAAATGATTGTGGTCAATGCACAACTTTGCACTGGCGCGGAAACTTAAAAATACGAAGGTATCGGTTTTGCGAAAAAATATTTTCTATCGAGGGTTTGGTTTTTTCCTTTTGCTTTTTTCCGGAGTTTCTCTTCTGCTGAGCTGCGGAGCCGCCCGGATTCAGGAACCGCATCCATCGGTTGCGTCGGACGCTGAGATTAAGGCCCCGCCTGCAAAAATTCCAGCATTTTCACCGGCTGCCAGTTACTACTTCTCGGTCTATAACTGGCTGCGCTATCAGGATGACAGGGAGGCTCGTATTGCCGCTCTGCAGAGTCTGGAGAAAGC
The DNA here is from genome assembly GCA_016938065.1 of Deltaproteobacteria bacterium. Taxonomy (GTDB): domain Bacteria; phylum Desulfobacterota; class Anaeroferrophillalia; order Anaeroferrophillales; family Tharpellaceae; genus Tharpella. The sequence continues at coordinate 12,547 of JAFGVI010000103.1, forward strand.
GGTAAAAGCCGACCCCGATTCGGTTTATCTGCGTCTGGAACTGGCCGAACTTCTGCTGAAGGCAAACAAACTGGATGAGGCCCGGGCACAGGCCGAGGCGGTACTTGATCTGCTTCCCGGCAATTCTCGAGCCCGACGGCTTCTGGCGGGGATTTTTACGATGAGCGGCAATCCTGCTGCGGCGATTGTGCAATACGAAAGTCTGGTTGCTGAAGATCCGGAAAACAGCGAGGCCCTCTATTATCTGGTTGCCCTCTATGTCGAAACCCTGGAGTACGAAAAGGCTCTGCAGCATTTGCAGGATTATCGAAAGTTGCGGCCCGACGATGTTTTAGCTCCATTTTATCTGGGTAAAGTCTACGCCGAGCTCAAACTTTATAAAGAGGCTGAAAAATATTATAATGAAGCGCTGGCCCTTGATCCTGAGATGGTCGACGCCTGGCTCAGTCTGGCCATGATTTATGAATTTACGGAGCGTCGCGAAGATGCGGTCAGGGCCTACCGGAAATTGCTGGAATTTGATGAGGATAACCGTCAGGCCCTGGAACGGCTGGGGCAGCTGCTTGTCGGTAATGGCGAGCTTGATGCCGCACTGGAAATTTTTCAACATCTCAAGACCCAGGGACAGGTGCCGGTCAGCATTGATGTCAAGATTGCACTGATCTATTTTCAGCAGGGAAAATATCAGGAAGCGGCCGCCCTGCTGGCGAAGCTGCACACCCAGTATTCCGGGCAGCAGCGCATTACGTTCTATCTGGCGTCAAGTCTTGAAGCTTTGGATCGTCAGGATGAGGCGCTTGCGCTCTTTCTCTCAATTCCGGAGTCGGACGAGCTCTATTATGATGCCCGTATTCATGTGGCTTTTCTTTATGAAGCCCGGGAGGAGTTTCAGGCCTGTGAGAATATACTGCGCGAGATGATTGTCAGCTACCCTGACAAGGTTGGATTGTACCGTATGCTTTCATCTCTGCGGCGTAAACAGGACGACACCCAGGGGGCTCTGCAGATTCTGCAGGATGCCCTGGTTCAGCATCCCGACGATTATAAGCTGCGCTTTGCTCTGGGGGTGGTCTACAATGATCTGGGCCGGGTGGCGGAAAGTGTTTCGGTGATGCAGGCCCTGCTCAAGGAGAATCCCGATGATGCCGCCGTCCTCAACTTTATCGGCTATACCTATGTCGAACAGGGGGTGCAGCTGGACGATGCCGAGAAGCTGCTCAAACGGGCTCTTGAGCTTGATCCGAAGAGCGGCTACATTCTCGACAGCATGGGCTGGCTCTGCTTTGCCCGCGGGGAGTATCACAAAGCCCTGGACTATCTGCAGCAGGCGCGGGCGGTCGAGGGTGATGATCCGGTCATTTACGACCATCTCGGTGATATCTATGTGCAGCTGAATAATTTTACCGAGGCGGAGCAGAGTTATCGACGTTCGTTAGAGCTCAAAGATGACGCCAAGGTGAAAGGAAAACTGGAAAAACTGTTGCAAAAGAAAAATTGATGTGATAAGCGTCGTGCCGGTTGGCTGTTGTGCCATCTCATAAGGTACGAAATTAAATTTGAAAATAATTTGTAATGGAGGAATGACAATGGCAGAAGTAACTTCCCCGATGGTGGGTAAAATTTTTAAAGTTGAAGTTAAAGTTGGTGATCAGGTTGCTGAAGGTGACGAGGTAGTCATCCTCGAAGCTATGAAGATGGAAATGCCGGTTGTTTCCCCCATCGATGGTACCGTAAAGGAGATCAAGGTTGCGGTTGGTGACGCAGTTGAGTCGGATACGGTTATTGCCGTTATCGAGTAAGCGGATTTCAGAGCGTGTCTTCAGGTTGTAATGAAGGCGCGCTTTTTTTCTATCAGTGTCGACGGTATACAGTGTACAATAATGTATACCGTGGTTTCGCGACGTGAACCTAAGGAGGATGAAAATGGCCAAAGTACAGATTACCGACACCGTTTTACGCGATGCGCACCAATCGTTACTGGCGACCCGGATGCGCACTAAGGATATGTTGCCGATTGCCGAGAAACTTGATCGTATCGGCTATTGGTCTCTGGAAGTCTGGGGCGGGGCAACCTTTGATACCTGTCTGCGCTTTCTCAAGGAAGATCCCTGGGAGCGTCTCAGAACTCTGCGCAAAGCCCTGCCCAACACCCGGCTGCAGATGTTGCTGCGCGGGCAGAACATTCTCGGCTATCGCCATTATGCCGATGATGTTCTGGAGACCTTTGTTGAACGGGCCGCCGCCAACGGCATGGATGTTTTTAGAATTTTTGACGCCTTGAATGATACGCGGAATATGAAAACCTCGATCGATGCGGTTAAGAAAGCCGGCAAGATCGCCGAGGTCGCCGTCAGTTACACCATCAGTCCGGTGCATAATAACGAATATTTTGTCAAGATGGCCAAAGAAGTGGCCGGGATGGGTGCCGATACTATCTGTATTAAAGATATGGCTGGTCTCCTGGCACCTTACGATGCCTACGATCTGGTCAAGGCGATCAAGAGCAAGGTTGATATTCCCGTTCATCTGCACTGTCACTGCACCAGCGGCATGGCGCCGATGACCTATCTTAAAGCGATTGAAGCCGGGGTCGATATTGTCGACTGTGCCATTTCAGCGCTGGCATCCGGTACCTCACAGCCGCCGACTGAGAGTCTGGTGGCCTCGCTTAAAGGGACCGAGTACGATACCGGTCTCGACCTGGTGGCAATGGCTGAAATTGCTGAATATATCAAGGATATCCGTAAAAAATATAATGCTTACGAGAGCGGTTTCACCGGGGTTGATACTAATGTGCTGATCTATCAGGTGCCTGGCGGTATGATGTCCAATCTTGAGAGTCAGTTGCGCGATCAGGGCGCCATCGGCAAGTTGAAAGAGGTGCTCGAAGAGATTCCCCGGGTGCGTAAAGATTTTGGTTATCCGCCGCTGGTGACGCCGAGCAGCCAGATTGTGGGAACGCAAGCCACCCTGAATGTGATTACCGGCCAGCGCTATATGGTTATTCCCAAAGAGTCGAAGAATGTTCTGAAAGGGATGTATGGTCGTTCGGTAGCTCCCTTTAATGCCGAAGTCCAGAAGAAAGCGCTAAAGAAAGAGGAGCCGGTAACCTGTCGTCCGGCTGATCTGTTGCCGCCCGAGATGGAGAAACTCACTGCCGAACTGGGTGACAAGGCCAAAAGCGTTGAGGATGTTCTCTCTTACGCCCTCTTTCCTGAAGTCGCCCTGCAGTTTTTTGCCGAGCGCGATGCCGGAGAATTCAAGCCTGAGGATAAACTGCCCAAGGATTGATTTCCAATAGAGTTCAGGCACCATTTTATATCTGAGCAGACCGCCCTTTTAACGATGTTTGAAAGGGCGGTCTTTTTTTTAGGGGAGAGGAGAAGAACCAGAAGTGTGGAGCAACGGATTTAAAAAAAACGATTTTCCGTCTTCTGGCAGAGGCGCATGATGTTGTCGCGGTGTCTGTAGATAATGAAAACAGCCATCAGCAGGGCGGTGTAAACGATTTTCCAGTTGTAGCCGGCCTGGCAGAGAAAAAGGGGCATGGCGGCGGCCGCCGTGATTGAGCCTAAAGAAACAAAGTGCGAGATCCCGGCAACGGCGGCAAAGAGCACGATTCCGGCCAGGGTCGGCAGTGGCGCGATCGCCAGTAAAATACCAAGGGCGGTGGCGACCCCTTTGCCTCCCTTAAAGCCGATGAAGATCGGATAGAGATGGCCCAGGAAAGCGACAAATCCGGTAAAGGCCAGAAGCCCGTCTCCGGCCCCGCAGGCGCGGGCCGCAAGAACCGCCAGCAGACCTTTCAGGCAATCGCCGCAAAGGGTAATGATGCCGGCTTTTTTTCCGGCGGTGCGGGCCACGTTGGTTGCGCCGATATTGCCGCTGCCGGAGTGGCGGGGGTCATTGCCGTTGAACCATTCGGCGACCAGTACACCTACCGGCACGGAACCTAAGAGATAGGCAAAGAGTAAAAGAAGCAGTGTTTTCAACATAAAGCCTCATCTTCAAGTCGGCAGGTTATCGATATTTCTCAACGTACGCGTAGGCGCTGTGGTTGTGAATGCTCTCCATGTTTTCAGCTTCGATAGTGAACCAGGTGATATTTTTGTCGCTCTGCAGCTTCTGGAAGAGATCCCTGACCATATCCTCGACAAACATGGGATTATTGTAGGCTTTTTCGGTAACATACTTTTCGTCCGGTCGTTTCAGCAACGGATAGATCTCGCAGCTTGAGGCGTTTTCGATGGTTTGGATCATATCCTCAAGCCAGACAAACTTATTGAAACTGAAGTTGACGGTGACCAGGCTGCGCTGATTGTGAGCTCCATTTTCGCTGATGGCTTTCGAACAGGGGCAGAGACTGGTGACCGGCACCTTGATCATGACCTGAAAGTCCATTGCCGTTTCTGTCTGGCTGCCGATGAAGGTGCACTCGTAGGGCATCATACTTTTGGCTCGGGAGACCGGTGCCTCTTTTTCAATAAAATAGTCAAAGGCAATCTCAAGGTGCGCAAACTCGGCTTCCAGGTGTTCGCGGATCTCTCCGAGGATGATCGGAAAAACGTTGATGCCGATCTTTTTATGGTATTTATTGATAACTTCGACAAAGCGGCTCATGTGGGTGCCTTTGAACTGGTGGGGCAGGCCGACATAGATATTGAAGGAGCCGATGGAGTGCTGCACGCCGTTGGTTTTGTCGAGAACCGTGATCGGATATTTAACCCCTTTGACGCCGACCTTGTTGATATCGATCTGACGGAAGTCGCGCATCTTCTGGGTGTCGTGAATTGGGGGCATACGTTTTCCCTCAAATTTAACGGTAGTAGGCCGCAGCGGCTTTTTCTGATTCCCAGGCAACTATTTTGTGTACTGTCAGCGCAGGATTCGCGAGTTTTTTCTCCAGTTCGACAAAGATGTATTGTGCAATCAGTTCCGAGGAGGGGCTGATCCCGGCAAACATCGGCAGGTTGTTGAGGTAGGTGTGATCCAGGTTGTCGAGGATCTCGTTGGTGTAGTCCTTGAGGAGTTTGAAGTCAATCAGCATTCCGCTTTTGTCGAGTTCGGTGCCGCGAATGTAGATTTCGATTTTCCAGTTGTGGCCATGTAGATTTTCGCAGGCTCCGCAGTAATTGAGCAGGTTGTGGGCCGCGGCGAAGGCGGTCTCGATTTTAAGTTCATAGGGCATATTTAATTTCTCCTAATCAGGTCAGGCCGGGTGAAAAATGGTAAATTCTTCTCTCGGGCAGAAAAGTTATTTTGCAAGTTTAAGGCTGCTGGCTTTCGCGGTAGGCCGTAATGGCTGAAAAAGGCAGGACCCTGATCAGTTCGTCAAGGGTGGTTTCTCCGTTCCTGATCTTCAGCATCGCCTCACCGATTATGGGAATCGTGCTCGTTTTTGCGCTGGCGGCCAACTCTTCCAGGGGGGCTTTCTTGTTGATCAGCAGAATATCGCGCGGATTTGGCTGCCAAAGTTCGGCTAAAGCTAAGCGTCCTTTAAAACCGGTGTAGTTGCACTGCTGGCAGCCATGGCCCTTGACCCATTTGATGTCGGTGGGCGGGTGCTGGAAAAACTCTTGCAGAACATCATCGGATGGGGTGTAGGGGCCCTTGCAGTGGGGGCATATTTTGCGGGCCAGCCGTTGCGAAATAACCCCGATCAGAGATGAGGTGACCATGTTGGGATCAATGCCGAGTCCGGTCAGACGGGAGATGGCACCCAGTGAGTCATTGGTGTGCAGGGTGCTTAAGACCAGATGTCCGGTCTGCGCCGCCCGGATCGCCATCTCGGCGGTTTCGTCATCACGGATCTCGCCAACCATGATAATCTCCGGGTCGTGACGCAGGAAAACCCGAATATAGCTGGCAAAGGTTAAGCCGATTTTTTCATTGACTTCACACTGCATGAATTTATCGTGGACATATTCAATGGGATCTTCAGCGGTGAGAACTTTTAAACCGGGGCGGTAAGCGCATAACAGGCCCGATTGCAGGGTTGTGCTTTTGCCGGAACCCGTCGGCCCGGTAACCAGGATGATGCCGGTGTTCATTTTAAAGAGGGCGGTCAGTTTTTTGGTCATTATCGGAGAAAAACCCAGATGTTCAATATCTGCCGGGGTGCTGCGGGAGTCGAGGATACGAATGACGACATTTTCTCCGTAGTAGGATGGAATTACCGAAATCCGGAAATCGATATTCACCTTTTCCCCGTCACTGACAATATGGGAGCGGAAGCTGCCATCCTGGGCCAGTCTTTTTTCGGCAATGTCGAGTTTGCCGAGAATCTTGATGCGGGAGATGATCTCGCGGTGAAAATTGTCGATATCATCCTGCAGCGGGCCGAGATTGAACTCCTGAAGCAGGCCGTCGATCCGGAAACGGACCACCATGTGCTGGTCGAGGGTTTCCAGATGGATGTCGGAAGCTTTGTGCTGAATGGCCCAGCTGATAATCCGCTGCACCAGAACGTCGGCTCTTTTGCTCTCCTGGGCTTCAACGTAGGAAGGTTTCCGGCTCTCCAGGGTATTGGCCGACTCCATATCCAGAATTATCTCAATTTGATTCTGGTCGTATCTGGAGGTGTTGGCAGTGGTTGGGGAGGATTTTATATCATCCTTGTAGAGTTTTCGAAAAGCGCTCTGAATGGCTGCCTGGGATGAGGTGACAATGTTGATTTTCAGGCGCGTAAACATTTCCAGTTCGGCCACCACCTCGGTATCAGTGGGGTCATCCATCGCCAGCGTGATACTGTTGCTGGTCATCGAAACCGGAATGATATTATGTCTTAAGGCGTAGTCGCGGTTGATTATTTTGGTCAGATTGCGATCAATATTAAGGCGATTGAGGTCAAGATAGGGGATGTTGAGCTGGGTACACAGAGCCTGGCGCAGAATCTCATCGGAAAGAATGGAACTTTTCAGCAGCACCTCACCCAGGCGCAATCCACTCTTCTGCTGTTCGAGGAGAGCGAATTCGAGTTTCTGTTCGGTAATGGCACCGCTGCGCAGCAGAATATCACCGAGCCGGGTCTGTTTATCGTGTTTTTTCATTATATACTGAAGCTGATCCGCATCGATATATTTTTTTTCGACGAGAAGCTGCCCCAGATATTTATAATCATTGGGTTGTTTACTGCTCTCTCTTTGAATGCGCAAAACTTCCTGCAGCTGGTATGGGGTAATGAAACCTTCATCAATCAGCAACATGCCCAGGCGGGAGCGCCTTCCCTGGGGGGGGGAAGGTTTTGACTTTTCGTAAGACTCTGTAGATTCTAAGGGTGTCATGGTGACGGCCTTGAAATTAAAGCTCCGGTAAACATTTTTTTACCGGTCAGGTTCAGTCGACGTGACACAAGAGACAGATCACGACCGCACCGGAATAAAGCAGACTATTTTAGTCTAACTGCAGGGCTTTTGTCAATCAGCTTATTGCTCGGCAGCTTATTGTCCGGCAATGTTCTTAGCCTCTCTCCCGGGCCTGCTGTAGATCTCAATCCTGATCGATCTGAAGAGGGTTGGTTACTTCTGCAGGATTTTTTTCAGCTGAGCGACACTGTCGGCAAAGTTTGCCGGCTGGTCAATCTGTTGGCGCAGAAAGTTGAGAATCTTTTCATGCAGAGCTATGGCCCGGTCGATGCGGGGATTGCTGCCGGCTGCGTAGGCTCCGATATTGATCAGGTCTTCAGCTTCCTGGTAGGCGGCCATCAGGTTGAGCAACTCGCCGGCATGCTGTCTCTGCTCCGGGCGGACCACGTCGATCATGACCCGGCTTTTACTGCTTAAGGGGTCGATAGCGGGGAAAATGTTGCGATCCGCCAGACGCCGGGAGAGGACAATGTGGCCGTC
>JAFGVI010000104.1 GCA_016938065.1 Deltaproteobacteria bacterium
CGAGTTCCGCAATTTGGGCGCATTGAGCGCTGGGAAAACAGAAATTGAGCTTAAGAAGTGGAGGGAAATCACCTGAGCACCCGGAGGCTGAATAGTTACAATTTTGCTTAAAAAACAAAAGGGCTTGACGCCCTTTTGTTTTTTTTATATAGTTGCAGAGTTGGTTAATTGTTAAATTGTTAAATGTTGAAACAGTTGAGGTGCAGTCGCAGTGAGTTTAATGAAAGACGATGGAGAAAGGGTTGATCTAGTGGCGCTGCATGCCGTTTTTTGTGCGATTTTTTCCTCACCGGTACGTTTGCAGATCATGGATCTGCTGGCGCTGGGTGAAGAGTCGGTTGGGGGGCTGGCGGAAAAACTCAATGTTTCGATGGCCAATATTTCGCAGCATTTGCGGCTGATGCGCAATCAGGGGGCGCTGAGTTTTCGTAAAGAGGGCAAAACGGTTTACTATCGGGTGGCCAACCCGAAATTTGTTGAAGGAATTATGAAGGTGCGCGAAGGTTTATCAGAAGAGTTGCGTAAGCGGGGAGGTATTGGATGATGGTTGAGAAAATTTTAAGGTTCACATTGATTTTGCTGCTGTTGCAGGGGTTGTCACTGAACCGCGCCTCGGCAGCCATGGACGAGCAGGCCGGGGCGGTAGTTAAAGAGAAGCGGACGACGGCCGATCATACTCGTTTTACCGAACTTGATAAACCGTTTGCTTCGGGGCCCGAGGTCACCAGAGCCTGTCTGCAATGTCATAATCTGGCCGCCAGTCAGGTGCAGCGTTCGCTTCACTGGACCTGGGAGTTTGATGATGGGCCGGGCGAAAAGCTGGGCAAGGCTCATGTCGTTAATAATTTCTGAATGTCGCCACAATCAAACTGGTGCAGGTGCACCAGCTGTCATGCCGGTTACGGCTGGAAAGATAAGAAGTTCGATTTTACCTCGCAGGAAAATATAGATTGTCTGGTCTGCCACGACAGTACCGGCAGCTATCGAAAGTTTCCGACGGCCTGCGGGCACCCGGCCTATGAAGATAAAAAGTTTGGCGGTAAGGATGTCAAAGCCGTAGATCTGCGCCGGGTTGCCCGCAATATCGGGCCCAGCAGCCGCACAACCTGCGGCCGCTGCCACTTTTACGGCGGCGGGGGGGACGGGGTTAAACATGGCGATCTTGATTCATCGCTGCTCAAGGCGAGTAAAGCGCTGGATGTGCACATGGATATCAAGGGTTTAAATTACAGTTGTACGATTTGCCATGTGACCAAGGCCCACCAGATTTCGGGTCGTATCTATTCACGACCGGCACCCAATAAACATCAACTGGCGCTGCCTCAAGATGATGGTGAGCGTCTGGCCTGCGAATCCTGCCATGGTTTGGCTCCGCATAAAAAAGAGCCGCTCCTAAATGGTCACACTGATAAAGTTGCCTGTCAGAGCTGTCATATTCCTTTCTATGCTCGCGGCGGAGTTTTTACCAAGATGTGGTGGGACTGGAGTACGGCGGGGAAATTTACCGATGACGGCCAGGAGATTGTCAAAAAAGACGAGTACGGCAACATTGTTTACCATAGTATGAAAGGGAGTATGGGGTGGGCCCGTGAGGTGGAACCTGAATATTACTGGTATAACGGTGCGATGACCTATTTTCGCGAGGGTGACAAAATTCCGGGGCCGCATGAATCAGGAAGGAGCGTCGCTCTGAAGATTAATGCGCTCAAAGGTGATTATGCAGATCCCCGGGCGCGGATCTTTCCTTTTAAGATAATGCGCGGTAAACAACCTTACGATCCGGAAAACCGGACCCTGGTGATTCCCTATCTCTTTGGCAAAAAAGGCACCGGGCCCTACTGGGGCGACTACGATTGGGGAAAAGCGGCGGCTGTCGGTATGAAAGAGGCGGGGCTGCCCTTCAGCGGCAAGATCGATTTTATTGAGACTGAGATGTACTGGCCGATTACCCATATGGTCGCTCCTAAAGATAAGGCCCTTGTCTGCGAGGCCTGTCACAGCCGCAATGGTCGTCTGGCCAGCTTGCGCGGTTTTTATCTGCCCGGTCGTGATCGCTGGCGGGGGCTAGACGGTTCGGGCTGGCTGGCTCTGGGGATAACTCTGATGGGAATCGTGCTGCATGCGGGCTTGCGTTTTATCGGCAGCAGACGTAGGGGAGGACGCGCATGAAAGTAAAAATCTATCTCTATACCCGGTTCGAACGTTTCTGGCACTGGGCGCAGGCTCTTCTGATTATTTTTCTTATGCTTACCGGTTTCGAGGTACACGGCAGCTGCAGGATTTTCGGCTACGCCGCGGCCTGCCGTTGGCATAATCTGGCCGGTATAACCCTCTTGGGATTAAGCGCGTTTGCCGTTTTCTGGCACTTGACCACCGGTCAGTGGCGTCACTATCAGCCCAGCTTTTACAATCTTCGCAATATTGTCGGCCACTATCTTATCGGAATCATGCGGGGCGAACGTCATCCCTTTCATAAGAGTCAAGAGCGTAAGCTTAATCCTTTGCAGGCCCTTTCCTATCTCTTTCTGAAGGTGTTTCTGCTGCCGGTGCAGCTGTTGTCCGGGTTGCTCTACTATTACTATAATGACTGGGTCAGCTGGGGTGTTACGGCCCGGCTCGACGGGGTTGCTTATCTGCATACGGCCATGGCTTTCGCCTTGCTTCTCTTCCTCGTGGTGCATGTCTATCTGACGACCACCGGCGGCACCCTGCTTTCCTATACCAGATCGATGTTTACCGGCTGGGAGGAGGTCGAAGATTGATTGAGAATGTTACGTCTCGGGAAAAGCCGTCTATTCGCCGATTGCAATGGGGTTTATAAGCTGATATATAACGGCCGCTGACGTGAGCCGCCGGCCTCAGGCCGGGCTCTCTTTTTGCCTTTTTATGAACCAAGGGAGGTTGTAAAGCAGATGACGCTAAACCTGGAAGAGAAATGTATTAATACGATCCGTTTTCTGGCGGTAGATATGGTGGAAAAGGCCAACTCCGGACATCCGGGCATGCCGATGGGGGCGGCTGCGATGGCTCATACCCTCTGGAGCGGTTTTTTGCGACACAATCCGGCTAATCCGGAGTGGCCCGATCGCGACCGTTTTGTTCTTTCCGCCGGCCATGGCTCAGCTCTGCTCTACGCGCTGCTTCATCTCTGCGGTTACCCTTTAACCCTTGAGGATCTGCGGCAGTTTCGTCAATGGGGCAGTCTGACGCCGGGTCATCCCGAATATTGTCACACCCCCGGGGTCGAGACTACCACCGGCCCTCTGGGCCAGGGGCTGGCCACGGCTGTGGGCATGGCGATGGCCGAAAGAAGTCTGGCGGCGACTTTTAACCGGCCCGGATATCCGCTGGTTGACCATTTTACTTATGTGATTGTCGGTGATGGTGATCTGATGGAGGGGATTTCGCACGAAGCCGCTTCACTGGCCGGCAACCTTAAACTGGGGAAGCTGGTCTGCCTCTATGATGATAATCATATCTCGATCGAAGGTGATACCGCACTAACCTTTACTGAAGACCGGGTCGCTCGTTTTCGGGCCTATGGCTGGCAGGTGCTTGAGGTTGTTGACGGCAACGATTGTGCCGCCATCAGTACGGCCCTGAACGCGGCCCGCCGAGAGCTTGAACGACCGACGTTGATTGCGGTGCGCACCCATATCGGTTTCGGCAGTCCGGCCAAGCAGGATAGTGCTTCGGCCCACGGTGAACCTCTGGGCGCCGAAGAGATAATGCGGACGAAAAAAAATCTGGGTTGGCCGATTGCGGAGAGTTTTTTTGTGGCCGAGGAGGTCTATGCCAACTATCGGAAAGTCAAAGAGGACGGGGTAAAGGCCGAAACTCTCTGGCAGGCTATGTTGGTGGCCTATAAGCAGGAATTTCCCGAACTTGAGGCGGAGTGGGAGCGGCGGCAGGCGGGGATTTTGCCGGTGGCTTGGGAAAGCGTTCTGCCGGTTTTTCCGGCTGATGCGAAAGGGGTCGCGACGCGGGCGGTTTCGGGCAAGGTGATTAATGCTCTGGCCGGAGTATTGCCGGAGATGCTTGGCGGCTCGGCTGATCTGGGGCCTTCCAATAAAACCCAGATCAACGCGGCTGCCGATTTTGCCGCTCCCGATTTTGCCGGGCGCAATATTCATTTCGGGGTGCGCGAGCATGCCATGGGGGCGGTGCTTAATGGTCTGGC
>JAFGVI010000014.1 GCA_016938065.1 Deltaproteobacteria bacterium
AGATAACGCCGTGGCGGCGTGACCGGCTTCTTCTGCATAAAGGTCGCAACCTGGGGATTCTGGCGGAAATCGGCCCGGGCCAGCACCTGGCTGTTATCAGTGTGAGCAAGCAGCAGACCGGAGCGATTAACCACAAAGATAGAACCGCCCTGATCTAATTTGATGAATTCGATTTCGCTGAACAGGGGACGTAAGGAAATCTTCACCAGCAGCACCTGAGTCAACTGCCCGCTGCCCGGATCGAGCAAAGGCAGGGCCAGGCGCTGGTGAATAGCCCCAAGATCCTGAGCGTCAACCTTACCCCAAACCGGTTTGCGACCCTGGCGGCAGGCAATAAAGAGCGGATCATTCGCCAAAGAGCTCAGCGCCCCCGGCAACGTGACCCGGTCCCGGCTCAGGCGCACGAGCTCGCGACCGGCACCATCGAGAAGGGAAAAACCATAGACCTCGGGAAAATCCTTGAGCAGCTCACTGAGCTGCAGCTCCTGCTCTTCACGATTCAGCAGCGAGAGATCAATAAACTCTGAAAAAATCATCATGTGATGCTGCAGATCATCAAATACGGAGGTAATTTTCTCGGCCCCGCGCCGGGAGATATGAAGCTTGACCCGAAAAATCTCATTCACCAGAGCCTGTCGATTCAGTTCCGCCGAAATCAGACCGAAAGCCAGCAGCGGCAGCACGGTACCCAGCAGCAGCAGCAGCGGCAGCTGGATTTGAAATTTTTTCAAAGCCTTGAACATAATTACTTTCCTCAGTTAAGTTCCTGATCGACGACCTGGTCCGCCATCTTCCAGATCGGACGGGGCAGGGTTAAACCCAAAGTCTGCAGAGCCCGACGATTGATAATAAACTCGATCTTATCCGGGGTCTCCAGCGGAATATCGCGCGGGGCCGTACCGTGCAGAATCTTATGAACAAGCCGGGTCGCCTGTTTGCCGGCGGCGAAACGCGAGGCCGCATAAGCAAACGTGGCCCCACTCTCAATCTGAGCCAGCTCAAACCCCATCACCGGAATCCCCTTACCCCTTAAGTCAGCAAAAATATTACTCAACACAGTTTTATCCCAGGGCACCGGCACCAGCAAGAGCAGATCACAATTAGTATTATCGATCCGGGCCAGAGCCTCACCGATCAGGGCCGCATTCTCGACGTCGATCACCGTCACCTTCTGGCCCAGCGCCGGCGCTACCTGCCGCGCCAGTTCACAGGATTTAACCGAGGGTGGAATAGAGGGCATATTGAGAATGGTGATCCGTTTTTTCTGGGGAAAGATTTTCTGCAGGAGCCAGAGACGTTTTTCGGTCAACTCTGTGTCATTGGTGTCGATGCCGGTAAAATTGTTGCCCGAACTTAACATGCTTTGGGCCAGACCGCGCGCCACCGCCGAGGAGACCGCCAGAAAAACCACCGGAATATCGGTGCCGGCAGTCGCCGTCCGCAGGGCGTCGGCCTCTACCCCGCCCCCGGCGATCAGAACATCAGGCCGGGCCGCAACCAGTTCCCGGGCCAGTTCCGGCAAAAGTTTGCGCTCGCCCTGCGCATTCCGCACCTCAAAAAGGTGAACGACGCCGCTCTCCCGGCGATGTTCGGCCAACCCTTCCTGCAGACCGGCAAAAGGTTCCTGCCGGTTATCGCCGACGAGCAGCACCCCGAGACGATACGGCGGCGCCGCTGCCTGCGCCGAGCCCGCCCAGAGACCGGCAAGCAGAAACGACACGATAAAAAGGGCAACCCCGCCAACCAATGAATTCGACCACAAGAATTTATCCGATTTCTGCCAATACATTTTAATACTCCTTGGTTTTGCCGTTCTCGGCGTCACTGCGCCTCTGCGGGAAAACGATTTTATCTTCCGCAAACTTTTCAACAACCGGCTTCACCCCGCTGAACTATTCGCAAAAGCAGCGAAGCAATTTCCCGCGGCTCAAGCACATGGTCAACCGCGCCGGTGGCGATTGCCGCCGCGGGCATGATCTTAGCTTCCGCAGTCACCGGGTTCTGGGCAATCGTCAACCCGCCGGCCCTTTTAATCTGCTTTAAACCGGCAGCCCCGTCGCCGCTCGCCCCGGAGAGAATAATACCGATCAGGCCGGCACCGTAGGCCTCGGCCGCACTCTCAAAGAGTACGTCGATTGAGGGCCGGCTCATATTGACTTTTTCATCGACACTCAGGGCCAGAGAGTAATCCGCTTCCACCAGAAGATGGTAATTCGGCGGCGCAAAATAGATCGTCCCGGGAACCGGCAGTTCGCGGTTGTCAGCCTCTTTATTCTTGAGCTGCAGCCCAACGCAGTAGTTACGCAGCTGAATCGAATAACGACTCTGCGGATGCAGGTGCTGAACCACCAGAATCGGCAGGGCAAAGCCTTTCGGCAAAGCCCCGCAGACCTCGGCCAGAACCTTGAGCCCCCCGGCCGAAGCCCCGATCACAACTGCCTGATATTGAAAGGGTTGCACTTTCACCATAGAATTATTGCAGCTGAAAGATTCTGTCCTGTTCGGCCAGTATCGTAAAAGCGCCCGCGGTCTCGGAAAACTTGAGATCTTCTTTGCTCCCCAGCCAGAGAAAACCTTTCTTCACCAGGGATTGAGCGAATAGCTGCAGCACCCGATTCTGCAGGGTTTTGTCAAAATAGATCAGCACATTGCGACAGACAATCAGGTGCATCTCGCCAAATGAGGCATCACTGATAAGATTGTGATTGGCGAAAACAATATTTTTTTTCAGATCTTTCTTGAAAATGACGTCGGCATGGGCGGCGCGATAGTAATCAGCGAGTGAAGATGCCCCTCCGGCTTTCTGATAATTAAGAGTGTACTCGCGGATTTTATCGACCGGATAGATCCCCCGGCGAGCGCTGGCCAGGGCTTTTTCATTGTAATCAGTCGCGTAAATCTGGGCCCGATCATAGAGTCCGGCCTCGCTCAGGAGAATGGCCAGAGCATAAACCTCTTCTCCGGTAGAGCAGCCGGCATGCCAGATTTTAAGTGAAGGATAAGTTTCGAGGCGGGGGAAAACCAACTCCTTGAGCGCTTTAAAAGACTCGGGATCGCGAAACATCTCGGTTACGGTGATCGAGAGATTGAAAAGAAATTCCTGAAAATAGTCGGGATCGTGGAGCAGGCGGGGAAGAAGATCACAATAATCGCGGTAATTGTCTGCAGAGCCATGAAATGGCGCAGGCGCCGCTTGAATGAAACCTGACTATAATGCCTGAAATTAAAACCGTAACGCCGGTCAATGGCTTCCAAAAGCAGATCGTACTCAATCCTGGCAATATCTTCCGGCTGCATCAAAAACCTCTTCACAGACCTGCGGATACGATATAAAGCTGATGGTAATGTCGTAACATACAATCTTTTATTTGGCAAAGATATTTTTAAATGGCAAATAAGAGTTTATAATTATTCATATATTTATTTTTATTGCGCCGGACTACTTTTATGATGATTTGACATTGTTCGACAAATATCATACAACCCGACCTGAATTCCGGCCAACCGGAAACCCAACAGAACCAAACCATAACGGAGCAGGAATAGATGACTGAGGAAAAAATCGACTTGAAAACCGTCAAACATGTCGCGGCCCTGGCCCGCATTGAGATGAGCGAGGCCGAACTCGAACAGTACGGCACGCAACTGAACGCCATTCTCGGCTACGTCGATAAGCTGCAGGAACTTGACACCAGTAATGTCGCACCCATGGCGCATGTGACGGCAACCGCCACCCCCATGCGCGAAGACCACCGCAAAGAAGGTCTGGGGGAACGCGTGCTGAGCAATGCCCCGCAACGGGAGGAACGTTTTTTCAAGGTGCCGCAGGTGATCGAATAAACTACGGTGGAAATTAAAGGGAGCTTATGGTTAAGACCTTAACCTGGAACAGAGAGCAGCATTATCTGTCTCTGCTTGATCAGCGGCGTTTGCCGAATGAGGAGTGCCGGCTGGCCTGCCGCACCTTACCGGAACTGGCCGAAGCAATCAGAACCCTGGCCGTCCGCGGGGCCCCGGCGATCGGTGTCGCCGCAGCTTACGGCGTGGTCTTAGGCGTGCAGGATGCCGGCGCCCGTGAAGACCGGATTTCAAGCCAAACCCTCAGCGCGAGCATTGATGAACTGGCCGCAACCCGGCCGACGGCGGTCAATCTCTTCTGGGCTTTAGCTCGAATGAAAAAGGTTGGGGAAAAGGAACTGGCAAAAGGTTCGGACGCAAGCGCTTTAAGGGAGGCCCTGCTGGCAGAAGCGGATAAAATCTATGCTGAAGATCAGCGCGACCACCTCAAGCTCGGCGAGTTCGGAGCCCGGTTAATCCCGGAAGAGGCCACCATTCTGACCCATTGCAACGCCGGGGCCCTGGCCTGTGCTGAATACGGCACGGCTTTGGGAGTGATCCGGGCGGCGCAGGCGGCGGGCAAAAACATCAAGGTCTACGCCGATGAAACCCGACCGCTTTTGCAGGGCTCACGCCTGACCACCTGGGAGTTGCTCCAGGAAAAGATTCCGGTCACCCTGATCTGCGACAATATGGCAGCCCACTGCATGGCCAAAGGAATGATTGATCTGGTCATCGTCGGGGCCGACCGCATCGCCGCCAACGGCGATACCGCCAATAAAATCGGCACCTACTGCGTCGCCCTCGCGGCCCAAGCCCACGACCTGCCCTTCTATGTGGCAGCGCCGACCTCAACTATCGACTTCTCTCTGAACGACGGCAGCCAAATCCCGATCGAAGAGCGCAATCCCGAAGAAGTAAGATTCTTCGGCGAAAAGCGCACCGCCCCCGCCGCCGTCAAAGTCTACAATCCCGCCTTCGACGTCACTCCGGCAGCTTTAATCAGCGCCATCATCACCGAAAAAGGGATATTTGCTCCGGACGATCTCGCCGCGATCAATACAAGCAGTCACACATGATGTAAAAAAACGGGATTGACCACAGCCCGGTTTTTCTTTGCGCCTTTGCGTCTTTGCGGGAGACAAAAAGCGTTTTCCCGCAAAGACGCAAAGAAAGGCAAAAGCAGACCAGAGCTTAACTTATCTGATTTTACTCTTTGCCGGGCAGAATCTTGACCTTGGCCTTGCCCTTCTCCCCACCGAAAACCTCGGCCTGGCTCTGATCGAGATAGATCACAATGCG
>JAFGVI010000105.1 GCA_016938065.1 Deltaproteobacteria bacterium
TCATCCTCAAAAAAAATTATTTTGGGCCTTACAGGTTGTTGTTTTCTTGTTTTTTTCAACAACAAAAACGATAGTTTAAATGGCTGAGCATCACTATCTTGGGGCTTTGACAAAAATTGGTGAAACAGTTTGGTACATAGCTACTTTGGGACTGTAAAACAAAAATAGCCAGCCCACTTTTATAAAAATGAACCGGCCATCAACTTAAACACCTCATTTGCACCTAAAATTTATGCAAATTAAATTTTTCTACGTTATTAACAGATTCTTTCACCTCAGGCAAGAATAATTTCCCTTTGCAGCCGGGCGATGCGGTCGCGGATTTCGGCGGCGCGCTCAAATTCGAGATTTTTAGCGGCGCTCAGCATCTCTTTTTCCCACTTGCGCAGAGCCCGATCGCAGGCTTTAGTGCCTTTGCGCAGAAGAGTCTGCAGATCAATATCCGACGTTGCCGGCGCGGCGCTCGCGGCTTTCTCTTCGCCATACTCGATTTCTATGGCTTCCTGGACTCGACGAACAATACTTTGCGGCTCAATCTGATATTGGCGGTTATGGGCCTGCTGTTTTTCGCGACGGCGCTCCATCTCGGCCAACGCCGTCGCCATTGAACCGGTAATTTTATCGGCGTAGAAGATCACTTTGCCGGACAGATTACGGGCGGCCCGGCCCGAGGTCTGAATCAGGGAGCGATGCGAGCGCAGGAAACCCTCTTTGTCGGCATCGAGGATGGCGACCAGGGCGACTTCCGGAATATCGAGACCTTCACGCAGCAGATTGATGCCGACCAGAATATCGAAGGTCCCGAGACGAAGCTGCCGGATCAGTTCGACCCGCTCCAGGGTATCGACATCGGAGTGCAGATAACGTACCTTAAAATCAAGTTCTCGTAAAAATTCACTTAAATCCTCGGCCATCCTTTTGGTCAGGGTCGTCACCAGGGCGCGGCCGCCGGCGGCGACGGTTTCACGCAGGCGGGCCACGACATCATCAACCTGATTTTCCGCCGGACGAATTTCAATCTCAGGATCGACGAGGCCGGTCGGCCGGATCACCTGTTCAACCACCTGTTCGGCCACCTCCAGCTCATAATCTCCCGGGGTCGCGGAGACATAGATGGTCTGAGCCGTACGTTCCTCAAATTCAGCAAATTTCAGCGGCCGGTTATCAAGGGCGGAAGGCAGCCGGAAACCAAACTCGACCAAGGTGGTTTTACGCGAACGATCACCCTTGAACATGCCGCCGATCTGAGCCACGGTAACGTGACTTTCATCGATAATTACAAGATGGTTACGGGGCAGATAATCCATCAGGGTCGGCGGGGCCGCCCCGGCCTCGCGCCCGGTGAGATGACGGGAGTAGTTTTCAATGCCCTGGCAATGGCCCATCTGTTCGATCATTTCCAGATCAAAGATGGTTCGCTGCTCCAAACGCTGGGCTTCGAGGAGGCGGCCCTGATCTTTAAGTTCACCGAGCCGTTCCGCAAGTTCTTCCTGAATTGCGACAAAGGCGCGCTGACGCACCGCTTCCGGGGTAACATAATGACTCGCCGGGTAGACCGTAAACTTGCCAATTCTCTCCAGCAGTTTGCCGGTCAGAGGGTCGATTAAGGCAAGCGCCTCCAGTTCGTCCCCGAAAAACTCAAGGCGCAGAGCACTCTCCTCCATATTGGCGGGAAAGATATCGACGCTTTCGCCGCGCACACGAAAGGTACCACGGTGAAAATCGTAGTCATTGCGCATATACTGAATTTCAACCAGTCGCCGGATAATCTGCTCCCGGTTCAGATCGCCGCGCTCCGGTTCGAGATAGAGCAGCATCCCCTGATAGGCTTCGGGCGAACCGAGACCGTAGATACAGGAGACGCTGGCAACGATAATTACATCTTCGCGTTCCAGCAGCGAGACCGTGGCCGCGTGACGCAGTTTGTCGATGCGATCATTGATCGAGGAATCTTTTTCAATAAAGGTATCGGTGGTCGGAATATAGGCTTCGGGCTGGTAGTAGTCGTAATAGCTGACAAAATACTCAACCCGATTTTCGGGGAAAAAGTCTTTGAACTCCTGATAGAGCTGGGCCGCCAGAGTCTTATTGGGGGCCACCACCAAAGTCGTGCGCTGGGTCTTGGCGATAACCTGCGCCAGGGTAAAGGTCTTGCCCGAACCCGTAACCCCTAAAAGCACCTGTTTCCGCAGACCCGCCTCGACCCCGGCGCTCAACTTCTCTATAGCTTGGGGCTGGTCACCCTGCGGCGTAAAGGGAGCCTTAATCCGGAAACGAGACATCAGACATGTTCGCGGGTTTTATTGAAGATAATCTTGGGATTTAACTCTATCACTCTGTTTAAGCGCCAGAGACTGGGAGCGAGCAGGGTCAGGTGCCCTTCCGCATCCAGAGCCAGCTGATTTTCATTTTTCTTCTTAAACTGATCGAGCTCTTTACTGTCATCACATTCAATCCAGCGCGCCGCGGTATAATCAACCGCCTCATAGATGGCATCGACCCCGTATTCGGCTTTGAGCCGGGCCATGGTCACCTCAAACTGGAGGACGCCGACCGCACCGAGAATATAGTCA
>JAFGVI010000106.1 GCA_016938065.1 Deltaproteobacteria bacterium
GCGGAAAAAATCGTTGGCTTGTTCTGATATCTCTTTTTGGGAAATATCAATGCTGATGCACTCTGGGCGCTTAAGAGACGATGTTTGCCCAGTTCAGTATATGAATGATCTCAGTCTGGTTTTGTCGCTGACCGTTTTGCCTATAACTCCGGAAATTGCGTCATTGTCGCAGCAGAATTTTTTCACGCATAAAGATCCGGCCGACAGATTGATTGCTGCTACGGCAATCTGGCACAAAGCCCCTTTGCTTTCAGCAGACAGAAAATTAAAAGATATTGGTCAGTTAACGACTATCTGGTAGAGTTTGCAACACAAAAGCGGGTAACACCAACAGCGTGGTCGGACCAAGGTATCAAGATGAAATTTTTTGTGCGTTAGAAATGTACAAAACCGCAGTGATAATCTTCATTCTGCATTAGTCAGGCTCCTTACTTAAGAAAAAGTCAGCTTTCAGGTAGCGCAAAGAGTCGAAGGGCGGGATTTAAAAATCCCGCCCTTTTTGTTTTGACATTGTCTGATGACTTGTGTACCTATCACCGACGACCTTCTACTGACCTCTGACCACAGGAAACCCATGACAAAACTTCTCTGTCTGATTGATACCAGTTCGCTGGTCTATCGCGCTTTTCATGCGATCCGGCCTTTAACCACTTCAAGTGGTCAGCCGACCAATGCTCTGTTTGGTTTCTGTCAGATGCTGCTCAAGGTGTTGGAAGATTTTTGCCCGACTCATGTCGCCGCGGCTCTTGATCTGCCGGGGCCGACCTGGCGCCATCAGGTTTTTGCTGGCTATAAGGGCCAGCGTCCGCCGATGGCTCCGGAACTGGCGGCGCAGCTGCCTTTTGTTCCGCGCCTGCTTAAGGCTTTCAGTCTGCCGGCGGTGGGGGCGGCCGGTTTTGAAGCGGATGATGTGATTGCGACCTTGACCCGACGGGGTCGCGAAGCGGGCTGTGAGGTGCTGATTATCTCCGGGGACAAGGATTTGATGAGTCTGGTCGGGGATGGGGTGGTCATGGTTGATACCATGAAGAACAAACGTTACGATCTTGCGGCTGTGGCCGAGCGCCATGGCGCGACCGGTGAACGACTGCTTGATCTTCTGGCTCTGGCCGGGGATGCGGCTGATAATATTCCGGGGGTGCCCGGGGTCGGCCCGAAAACGGCGCTCAAGCTGCTGGCTCAATTTGGTGATCTCGAAACCCTGCTCGGTGAGAGTGAGCGGATTGAGTCGAAAAGCTGGCGGGAAAAAATGCTGCGTTATCAGAATGAAGCCCGGCTCTCGCGGCGGCTGGTGACCCTTTCCGAGGATGTCAGACTGGGGGTTGATCTGGACGATTGTCTCTGTCGCGAGCCCGACCGCCAGGCTTTGCGGGAGCTTTTTGCCGAACTTGAATTTCATGCTTTAAGCCGCAAATTAAGTCCCCGGCAGACGGTTTCCCGGGAGGGTTATCGCCTGATTGATACGCCGGAGAAGTTTTCCGCTCTGCTGGCCGAGCTCGACGGGGTGGCCGCGCTTGCCGTCGATACCGAGACGACCTCGGTCGATCCGATGCAGGCTGAGCTGGTCGGCATCTCTCTCGCCTGGAATGAGAAAGATGCTGTTTATATTCCCGTGGGTCACGACGGAGATGTGGTGCAGCTTGATAAAAAAACGGTACTGGAGGGCCTTCGGCCCTGGCTCGGGTCCGGCAAGGTTAAAAAATGGGGCCAGAACATTAAATATGATGCTATAGTTCTGCAACGGGCCGGATTGGAGTTGGGAAGTCTTGATTTTGATACGATGGTGGCTTCCTACCTGCTTAATCCGACCCGGCATCGGCATGGGCTCGATGTGCTGGCGCTGGAATATCTGGGCCATACCCCGATTACGTTCAAAGAAGTGGTCGGTACGGGGCGTAATCAGGTGACCATTGATCAGATTGCGCCGGAGAAAGTCTCCGATTATGCCTGTGAAGACGCCCAGCTCGCATTTTTACTCACCCGAATACTGGCTCCGAAACTCAAAGCTGACGCTCTTGAAGAACTTTTTGACAAGATCGAAAAACCCCTGATTGAGGTTTTGCAGCGGATCGAGATGAACGGGGTCTATCTTGATGTTGCGCTTCTCAAGCAGACGGCCACCGATTATGAGCTGCGTCTTCAAACCCTGGCGGCCGAAGTTTATGCTTTGGCCGGCTGCGAATTTAATATCAACTCGCCTAAGCAGCTGGCTGAAATCCTCTTTGAGCGTCTGCAGCTGCCGGTGCAGAAAAAAAGCAAGAGCGGGCCTTCGACCGCCGTCGATGTTTTGCAGAGCCTGGCCGAAGAGCATCCTCTGCCCGCCAAAATTCTCGAATATCGCTCGCTGGCCAAACTCATTTCAACCTATCTTGTGGCTTTGCCGCGGCTGGTCAATCCCCACAGCGGACGGGTGCATACCTCCTATAATCAGGCCGTGACCGCGACCGGGCGGCTCTCCTCTTCCGATCCCAATCTGCAGAATATCCCGATTCGGGGCGTCGATGGGGCGGTAATCCGCCAGGCCTTTATCGGAGCCGGCGACAACCTCATTCTGGCGGCCGACTATTCTCAGATCGAACTGCGAATTCTGGCGCATTACTCCGGGGATCCGGCTCTGGTCGATGCTTTTCGCCAAGGGGATGATATTCATACGCGCACTGCGGCCGAGGTTTTTCGGGTGCTGCCGATGATGGTCACTCCCGAGATGCGGCGTCAGGCCAAGGCCATCAATTTCGGTCTGATCTACGGGATGGGCGCCAACAAGCTGGCGCGGGAGCTTGATATTGACAGAAAAACCGCAAAGGCCTATATAGAGAGCTATTTTGCCGCCTATGCCGGGGTGCAGGACTATTTTACCAAGGTGGTGGATGAGGCAAAACGCTTGGAGTATGTTACGACAATCTTTAAACGGCGCCGTTATCTTCCGGAAATCAACAGCGAAAATAATAACTTGAGAGAGATGGCCCGGCGCACGGCTCTGAATACCCCGATTCAGGGAACGGCCGCCGATCTGATTAAATTGGCCATGGTGGTTATTGATCGACGTTTGCGGGAGCGGAAGTTTCGCAGCAGAATGATCATGCAGGTGCACGATGAACTGGTTTTTGAAGTGCCGCCTGAGGAAGTTGATGAGCTGCGGATGATGGTGCGCAAAGAGATGGCCGAAGTCCACCCCTTGAAAGTCCCGCTCGTGGTTGATATCGGGGTCGGTAAAAACTGGCTGGAGGCACATTAATATAAAAAGTATGACTTCATTTCAGGAAACCCTCGATTTTCTTTACGGGCTCGAACATTTTGGTATCAGTCTCGGGCTTGAGAATATCGAAGAGCTCTGCCGGGACTGCGGCAATCCTCAGGATAAATTGCGCATCGTCCATGTGGCCGGCAGTAACGGTAAAGGCTCAAGCATAGCTTTTCTGCGGCAGCTGCTGCGGCAGCATGGCCTTTCGGTCGGGGTCTACAGTTCGCCCCATCTGCGCCATTTTTCCGAGCGTATTGTTATTAATGAGACCCCGATCAGCGAAAAAGAGATCGTTGCTCTGACTCGGGAGTTGCGTCCCCTTCTCGAAAAAATTCCCCGAATTGTTACTTTTTTTGATTTTACTACCTGTCTGGCTCTCCTTTATTTTGCCCGGCAGGCACCCGATATTGTTCTGCTCGAAACCGGTCTCGGGGGACGGCTTGACGCGACCAATGTGGTGCGCAAACCTTTGCTGACCATGATCACCAATATTGCTCTCGAACATGAGGAGTTTCTGGGCTCGACCCTGCTCGCCGTGGCGGCGGAAAAAGCCGGGATTCTGAAACCGGGAGTGCCTCTGGTCTCCGGTGTCAAACGGGAAAAAATTCGCAGCTTCTTCGCGGACAAGCAACGGGAAATGGCGGCTTCCAGTGATTTTCTGGGGCGTGATTTTCGTCTGCGGCGGCAGCGGGACGGTTCTTTCACCTACTTTGGCTCAGCCTACCATTTTCCCGGTTTAAGTTTTGCCATGTCTGGTCGTCATCAGCAGGAAAATGCAGCTTTGGCGCTGCGGGCTTTTGAGCAGATCTCGCATGAGGGTCTTTTTGAAATTGATGCCGGTCTTGTGGCTCAGGCTTTGCGAGAGGTGCGCTGGCCCGGGCGTCTGCAGCAGGTTGGCACTGCTCCCGATATCTATCTGGACGGGGCCCACAATCCGCACGGGGTGCGGGCCCTGGAACCGGAATTAAGGCGTCTGGCTACCGGACGGCGGCTGCTTTTAATTATCGGCGTGATGAAAGATAAACGCATTAAGGAGATGGTAGCCCGCCTCGCGCCGCTGGCGGATGAAGTGATTGTCACGCAGGCGCCCTTGGATCGGGCCTGTGCGCCCGAGCGGTTGGCTGAAGAGGTTCGGGCGCATTGTCCCCGGGTGACGATTACAAGTTCGGTGGGTGACGCTCTGGCCCTGGCCCGGCAGCGGGCCCGGGCCGCAGATCTTATTTTTCTTACCGGCTCGCTCTATTGTGTCGGCGAAGCTTTTAACGTGCTCGATCTGCCGGTTCTTTAAATCCTGGTCAGCGACCTTTTACTCTCGCAGGACAATGTATGAAAATTACCGCAATTTACGGTAGTCCCCGGCGACAAGGCAATACCTCCCGGTTGCTGCAGTCGGCGGTTGCCGGAGCCCGCAGTGCCGGGGCTGAGGTGACTGAGATTGTGCTGCGTGATCTTAAGCTGCAGCCCTGTCTTGAAATCTATGCCTGTCGCAAAGATGGTCGCTGCGCCATCAAAGATGATTTTCAGGTTCTGGCTGAAACCCTGCTGGCCGCCGAGGCGACGATTTTGGCTTCCCCGATGTTTTTTTATGCCGTCAGCGCCCATGTCAAGGCGTTGATGGACCGTTGTCAATCGTTGTGGGTAAAAAAATACTGGCTTGACGAAAAGCCTCTGGGCCGTCTGGATAATGCCAAACCCGGCCTCTTTTTAGCTGTCGGAGCAACGACCGGCAAACGCCTGTTTGATGGGGCCGAGATGAGTGTGAGATATTTTTTCGACACCTTCGATACCGCTCTCTGGAAGACCCTGGGCTATCGCGGATTGGATGGGGCCGATGATATTCTCAAACACCCCGAATATCTGGAGGAGGCCCGCCAGGCCGGGGTGGATATGGTGAAGATGGTATGATTACAACGGAAAGATATTTTAGTCAGGAAAATATGCAAAGATTCAGGGGTAAAACCAATTTTATAATATTTTTTCTTGCGGTTCTGACCGCTTGCCTGGGTGGGGCGTCGCTAGCTGTCGCCGCTGTTCCGAATCTGCCCGGGGCGACGGCCGTTATGGCTGCTAAAACTGTTGAGATTGAGGCTCGTTATCTCTATTATGACAAACAGGCCAATCTCTATCATGCTCAGGGTGATGTCGTTATCCGCCAGGAGGGGATGGAGCTTAAAGCCGACAAGGCTATTCTCAACCAGGCGACCAGTGAGTTTGAAGCCTGGGGTGAGGTTCTTCTGCGCGATCGCAGCGACTATCTGGCCTGCCGTTATCTCAAGTTCAACTATCGCGACCAGATCGGCTCAATTAAAGATGGCCGTATCTTTATTAAAGAGAAAAATTACTATATTACCGGCGAAAAAATAGAGAAACTGGGCCCCAACGCATACGACGTTGAAAACGCAACGCTGACGACCTGTGACGCGGAACGGGCCGCCTGGCTGATTCGCTGCAAAAAGGTGCAGGTGAAGGAGGGCGGTTACGGGATCGTTGATGATGCCGTTTTTGCCGTTAAGAATGTGCCGGTTCTCTATCTGCCCAAAGGGGTCTTTCCGGTGAACACTCAACGCCAGACCGGTTTTCTCCTGCCCGGGATCGGCTATTCCGACAAGGATGGCGTAATTGTCAAGAACGCCTTTTTCTGGGCTATCAACCGTTCGCATGACCTGACCCTCTATCCCGAGATCTATGGCGAACGCGGGGTTAAGTTCGGCGCGGAATATCGCTATGTGATCAATGAACAGGCCCAGGGTGATGTCAGTGCCTTTTTTATGAGCGATAAGCTGGTTGAGGATGATCCGGCCGCTTATCCTGATGCCGACAGGGAGCGCTGGGCCTTAGGGGCCCATCATATGCAGACACTGCAGAACGGTACACGGTTAAAGGCTGCAGTCAATCTGGTCAGCGACAATGAGTACCTTGATGATTTTCCGGATACCTTTTCCGGAGATTTCATTGATGAACTCGGCAACTCCGACTATAAGACCGATACTTATTTACGTTCGCTGGCGAGCGCCGGCCACAGCTGGGAGCGTTACAATATCACCGGTGAAGGCCGTTACTATCAGTCATTGCTCAAAGAAAATGACGACACCACTCTGCAGCTTCTGCCTGAGCTAACCTTCGCTGCCCGCAATCAGCCGGTGGCCGGTGCCGACTGGCTTTTCTGGCAGATGCAGGGAGTCTACACCAATTTCTGGCGCCGGGAGGGCGAGCGCGGCCAGCGTTTCGATCTTGTTCCCTCGTTGACCATGCCCCTGAAATTCGGCGCGTTTGAGGTCTCCCCGTTTCTTGAACTGCGTGAGACCTATTATCAGACGAATAACTCAGCTGTGCGTAAGGATGGCAGCGCCTCGCGCGAATCCATGGCCGCCGGGGTGGAGATAAAAACCGTGGCTGAACGGGTTTACGCCTTTGACTGGTTCGGCATGGATCGACTGCTCCATACCCTTGAGCCGACGGTGGGCTATCGTTATGTCCCCGATGTCGACCAGTCGGATCTGCCCGCTTTTGATGATCTCGACTATCTTGCCGAGGAGAGTAACGTCTCCTGGGCCCTGGTCAGCCGTCTGGTTGGACGCTATCCGCGGGCCGGTCAGCCGGAGCAGTTTGATTATCATGAGTGGCTGAAATTTCAGGTGGGTCAAGCCTACAGTTTTATCGATGTCGCCGACGGGCAGCGTTTTTTTGAAAATGATCAGCACGCTTCAGATTTTTTCAGTAAACTGGAACTGCACAGCCGGGACGGTGGTCTCTACATGAAGTTGGAAAACCGCTTTGATCCCTATCAGAACGCCAACCAGCTGGTCACCGCCCTGCTCAGTACCAATAATCAGGGGGGCGACTTTCTTTCCCTCGAATATCGTTACGAGCGCGATCTGGCCGAACTTTTTACCGGAGTCGGCCGGCTGCCGCTGATGCCCTGGCTTGATGTTTACGGCAGTATCCGTTACTCACTGGTCGACAACCATATCTGGGAGACTATTTATGGTTTCAACTATCATCCCCAGTGCTGGTCACTTGACTTTTCAATTGACGAGGAGCATGAGCCTTACGATCTCTCCTTCCGCCTGCTCTTGAGCCTGAATGGTCTCGGCGGCCTGGGGAAAAATTGAGAAAGGAGAAAAAATGCATATAACCGTAATCGGTACCGGCTATGTCGGCCTGGTGACCGGTGCCTGCCTGGCTGAATTCGGCATGAATGTGCTGTGTGTGGATCTTGATGAGGCTAAAATCGCCGCTTTAAACCGGGGCGAAATGCCGATCTACGAACCCGGGCTTGAGGATCTGGTCAGCCGCAATGTGGCCCAGAAAAGACTGGCTTTTACCACTGATCTGGAGCAGGGCATAGGCGTCTCTCTGGTTATCTTTATCGCGGTCGGGACGCCGCCGGCGGACGATGGTTCGGCCGATCTGAGTCAGGTGCGGGCCGTGGCCGCCGATATCGGCCGCCTGATGAACAGTTATAAGGTGATTGTCGACAAGAGCACGGTACCGGTTGGCACCGGTCAGCTGGTTAAAGCTGTAGTCAGTGAAAATCAGGCCTTAAAGATCAATTTTGATGTGGTCTCAAACCCGGAATTTCTTCGTGAAGGTTCGGCTATCAACGATTTTATGCGGCCGGACCGGGTTGTCATCGGCACCGAGAGTGAACATGCGGCCGCGATCATGAAGGATATCTATAATGTTCTTTACCTCAATGAAACCGCCTTTGTGCAGACCAACATCGAAACGGCGGAACTGATCAAGTATGCGGCTAATGCCTTTCTCGCGACTAAAATAAGTTTTATCAATGAAGTTGCCAATCTTTGCGAAAAGGTCGGGGCCAACGTGCAGCAGGTGGCCCGCGGCATCGGCCTTGACGGGCGCATCGGCAAGAAATTTCTTCATGCCGGGCCCGGCTACGGCGGTTCCTGTTTCCCTAAGGATACTTCGGCGCTGGCGGCTATCGGCCGCCGGGCGGGTGAGCCTCTGGCGATTGTCGAAGCCGTAATCGCCGTCAATCAACGCCAGCGGCAGCGTATGGTGGAGAAGGTTGCAACCCTTCTCCAAGGTGGTTTTGAAGGTAAAACCATTGCTGTTTTGGGGCTTTCCTTCAAGCCGGAAACCGATGATGTGCGCGATGCTCCGGCGCTCTATTTGATCAACGCCATGCGCGAAGCGGGAGCGAAGATCCGGGCTTATGATCCGGAAGCCATAGCGGCCTGCAAGGCTTTTTATTCTGAGGATGAAGTTTTTTATGCGGCCGATGCCTACGATGCCGCCACCGAAGCTGATGCCCTGGTGCTGATGACCGAATGGAATCAGTTCCGCTATCTTGATCTTGAACGCCTTCATGGCCTGATGGCGCAGCCGGTTTTTGCTGACTTGCGTAATGTTTATGACAGCGAAAAAATGCGGGGCCTGGGATTTAAATATGTCGGTGTCGGGCGCTGATTGCCCCGATAAATTTTTCTTGACAGGGGAGTGTTAACTATAATAGTGAAACCTTCTCGTCGATTTGGTATGCAGTATACAATCCCAACTACTTAACATTAATATTTATCCGAGGGGGATCAGCAAGATGTCATTGAAAGAAGCCCAGTTAGAACGTTTGGAGAGTATGAACCGAGCCGCCGAATTAAGCGGCGGCGAAGCCCGTATCGCCAAGCAGCATGAGGCCGGAAAGATGACGGCCCGTGAGCGCATGCTCTATTTTTTTGATGAAGGCACCTTTGAAGAGATCGATAAATTTGTTACCCATCGCTGTACCGATTTCGGCATGGAGAAAAACAAAATTGTCGGTGACGGAGTGGTCAGTGGTTACGGTCGGGTCAATGGTCGTCTGACCTATGCCTGTGCTCAGGATTTCACCGCGATCGGCGGCACTCTGAGCGAGACCAACGCCCAGAAAATGTGCAAGATTCTTGATATGGCCGCTAAAAACGGGGCCCCTTTCATCGCCCTGAATGATTCCGGCGGGGCCCGGATTCACGAAGGGGTTTCCAGTCTCGGCGGCTATGCTGAGCTTTTCTACCGCAATACCATCTACTCCGGGGTCATTCCCCAGCTGGCCACAATCTTGGGCCCCTGTGCCGGCGGTGCCGTCTATTCACCGGCGATCATGGATTTTATCATCATGACAAAAAAGAGCAGTTATATGTTCATTACCGGGCCTAATGTCATCAAAACCGTGACCAATGAAGATGTAACCCAGGAGAAGCTGGGTGGTTCCAATACGCATATGAAAACCAGCGGGGTCTGTCATCTCGCCGGCGAGAGTGATCAGGACAGTATCGATAAGGTTAAGAGACTGCTCAGTTTTCTGCCCCAGAGTAATCGTGAGAAGGCACCGATGGTTAATTTTGACGGCGAAGTGGAAGCGGTTATTCCTGAGTTCAATGACATTGTGCCGGCCGATTCCCGACGTCCCTATGACATTAAAAAAATTATCAAACTGGCGGCTGATTATGGCGACTTTCTGGAGATTCAGCCTGATTATGCCAAAAATCTGGTCATCGGTTTTGCCCGTTTCAATGGCGAGTCGGTCGGGATTATTGCCAATCAGCCCAATTTTATGGCTGGATGTCTTGACATTAATGCATCCGATAAGTGTGCCCGCTTTATCCGCTTCTGCGACTGTTTCAATATTCCGCTGCTGACCTTTGTTGATGTTCCCGGTTTTCTCCCCGGTTCCGGCCAGGAGTTCGGCGGGATTATCCGGCACGGGGCCAAGATTATTTTTGCCTACGCTGAAGCCACCGTTCCCAAAATTACCATTACCACGAGAAAATCCTTTGGCGGCGCCTACTGCGCCATGTCTTCACGGCAGCTCGGCGCTGATATTCATTACGCCTATCCCACGGCCGAATTTTCGGTGATGGGTCCGGATGGGGCGGTCAATATCGTCTTCAACAAAGAACTTAAAGCTGCCGAAGACCCGGTGGCCAAACGCCAGGAACTGGTTGACAACTATAAAGAAAACTTTGCCAACCCCTATCGCGCTGCGGCTTACGGTTTTGTCGATGAAGTCATCAAACCGGAGATGACCCGGATAAAAATTATTCGCGCCCTGGAGATGCTGCAGGATAAGGAAGAGCAGCTGCCCTATCGTAAACATGGCAATATTCCGCTGTAAATAAAAAAGAGGTATTTAAAATGAGTTGCACAGACAAGAAAGCGCGTTTAGCCGAACGGCAGACGCAGTGGCAGGGGATGGTTGATAAAGCCTTGAGCCGCTTTCCGGAACGGAAAGAGGTTTTTACGACGACCTCCGGGATTGAGATGAAACGTCTCTTTGGCCCGGCTGACGTTGATGCCGTCGACTACCTCGAAGATGTCGGTTTCCCCGGTGAGTTTCCTTTTACCCGCGGGGTCCAGCCGACCATGTATCGCGGGCGTTTCTGGACCATGCGCCAGTATGCCGGTTTTGGTTCGGCCAGACAGACCAATGAACGTTATCGTTATCTTCTGGGCCAGGGCCAGACCGGTTTGAGCGTGGCTTTTGACCTGCCGACCCAGATCGGTTACGATTCCGATATGGAGCTGGCTGACGGTGAGGTCGGCAAGGTCGGAGTCGCCATTGACTCTCTTGCGGATATGGAGATTCTTTTTGATCAGATCGCTCTGGATCAGGTCAGTACTTCGATGACCATCAATGCCCCGGCTGCAGTGCTGCTGGCGATGTATATCGCGGTCGCGGAGAAGCAGGGGGTGAGCTCCGACAAGCTGCGCGGGACGATTCAGAATGATGTTCTGAAAGAGTATTTTGCCCGCGGGACCTACATCTTTCCGCCGCAGCCCTCGATGAAGATCATCACCGACATCTTCTCCTACTGCAAGGATAATCTGCCCAACTGGAATACCATCAGCATCAGCGGCTATCATATCCGCGAGGCTGGTTCCTCGGCGGTGCAGGAAGTTGCTTTTACCCTGGCTGACGGTCTTGCTTATGTCGGTGCCGCCATCAAAAGCGGTCTCGATGTTGATGATTTTGCCAAACGGCTCTCCTTCTTTTTCAATGTGCATAATAATTTTCTCGAAGAGGTGGCTAAATTCCGGGCCGCCCGCCGGCTCTGGGCGCGGTTGATGAAAGAGCGCTTCGGGGCAAAAAAAGCGGCATCGATGATGATGCGTTTTCACACGCAGACCGCTGGCTGCAGTCTGACTGCGCAGCAGCCCGACAATAATGTGGTCCGGGTGACCATGCAGGCCCTGGCTGCCGTGTTGGGCGGTACCAACTCCCTGCACACCAACTCCCGGGATGAGGCGCTCTGTCTGCCGACTGAGGATTCCGTGCGCATCGCCCTTCGTACTCAGCAGATTATTGCCCATGAAAGCGGGGTTGCCGATACGATTGACCCGTTGGCGGGATCCTATATGGTTGAGTCGATGACCTCAGAAATCGAAGCCAAAGCCCTTGCCTATATCAAAAAGATCGATGATCTGGGGGGCGTGGTCAAGGCGATTGAAGCCGGCTTCATGCAGCAGGAGATCGGCGACAGCGCCTATGCCTATCAGAAGTCCGTGGAGACCGGCGATCAGGTTATTGTCGGAGTCAACAAGTTTACGGTGCAGGAGGCGCCGCCGACCAATCTTCTGCGGATCAAGCAGGAGATGGAGATCGAACAGCGTAAGAGCCTGGCCGCCGTAAAGGCGGGACGCGACGCGGCTGCAGTCTCGAATTCTCTTAAAACCCTGCGGCAGGTAGCCGAGTCGGGCGATAATCTGATGCCGGCCATTGTCGCCGCTGTCAAGACCTATGCCACTCTGGGCGAGGTCTGTGGGGTCCTGCGCGAAGTTTTCGGCGAATATATCGAAAGTTAAAGGAGAGAGAAAATGGAAAAAAAGATAAAAGTTCTGATCGCCAAGCCGGGTCTTGACGGGCATGACCGTGGTGCCAAAGTAGTATCCCGGGCCTTGCGTGATGCCGGTATGGAGGTTATCTACACAGGTATCCGTCAGACCCCGGAACAGATTGTCGCGACCGCGATACAGGAGGATGTCGACAGTATCGGTTTGAGTTGTCTTTCCGGAGCCCATAATAAACTCTTTCCCAAAGTTGTCAATCTTTTGAGAGAAAAAGGGGCGGGCGATGTTCTGGTTTTCGGCGGCGGCATTATCCCTGATGAGGATATTCAAGGGTTGAAGGATGCCGGCATCGCCGAGATTTTTCTGCCCGGAGCCTCAACCGAAACGACCATTGCATTTATTAAAGAACATGTGAAATAAGCTGTTTTGAAAGGATTTCAGAGTGGAAGATTTAGTAGACGGACTTCTGTCCGGTAAGGTTCGGTCGCTGGCCAAGGCGATAACCGTGGTGGAGAACGACCGGCCTGGGAAAAGAGAACTGCTGACGCGGATATATCCGAAAACCGGTAACGCCTATCTTCTCGGCATTACCGGACCGCCGGGAGCCGGCAAGAGTACGCTGACGGACAAGGTTATCGCCAGTCTGCGGCGCCAGGGCAAAACCGTTGGGGTTATTGCCGTCGATCCTTCGAGTCCTTTTTCCGGGGGGGCGATTCTCGGCGACCGCATTCGCATGCAGCAGCATGCTCTGGATGAAGGGGTTTTTATTCGCAGCATGGCGACCCGCAGTCATCTCGGGGGGCTGGCCAAGAACACCGTTGATGTTATTCACCTGCTTGATGCCGCCGGTAAAGATGTGATTATTGTCGAGACGGTTGGGGTCGGTCAGGATGAGGTTGATATCGTGCGGATTGCGCAGACGACCGTAGTCGTGATGGTGCCCGGCCTCGGAGATTCGGTACAGATTGCCAAAGCCGGGGTGATGGAGATTGCCGATGTTTTCGCCATCAATAAAGCTGACCGCGATGGTGCCGACAAACTCTACAGTGAAATTCGCGCCATGCTCGATATGGTTAAGGGTACGATCAAGCCCGAAGTCTTCAGAACCGTGGCCGTAGACGATGTCGGTATTGAGGAACTGGTGCAGGGAATTTTCGCCCATGGAGCCCGGGTGGAAGCCAGTGGTTTGATTGAGAAAAAGCGGGCGCAGAAGGCCGAAAGCGAGTTGCGGGCCTATATTGTTGATAATATAATGGAGCGCTCAACCGGATTGGCCGTTTATGACGAGGTTGTCAAACGGGTGGCGGCCAAAGAGATTACACCGATGGATGGTGTTGAGGCGTTGTTCGCCGGTTTGGGTATGACCAATAAGGAGAGTTGAAATGTTGAAAAAAATTGATCATATCGGTATCGCCGTCAAGGATCTTGAAGAAACTTCTAAATTTTATCGGGATATGCTGGGGATGGAGTTTCACGGTATGGAGGAGGTGGCCGAGCAGAAGGTTAAAGTCGCCTTTTTTCAGATCGGCGAAACCCACATTGAGCTGGTCTGCCCGACCAGTCCGGATTCGGCGGTGGCTAAACATCTGGAGAAGAAGGGCGAAGGGATTCATCATATCTGTTATGCGACCGATGACATCGTTGCCGACCTCAAAGCCCTCAAAGATAAAGGGGCGCAGCTGGTCGATGAAGTGCCGCGCCACGGCGCCCACGGCGCTAAAATCGCCTTTATTCATCCGAAAAGCTCCAAAGGGGTTTTGACGGAACTTTCACAGAAATAGCGGGCCGTTGCAGCACTTGCCGAACCTATGAACCTATGAACAGCTATCCCAACGCCCTGCAGGGCCTGGTTGAACATTTGATGAAATTGCCGGGCGTCGGCCGCAAGACGGCGGCCCGCCTCGCTTTTCATATGGTTCGTATGCCTGCGGAAGCTGCCGCGGATCTGGCGGCAGCGATTATTGAGGTCAAGAGGCGTTTAAGTCTCTGCTCGTTCTGCCAGAATCTTACGGAACATGATCCTTGTCCGATCTGTCGGGATGGGGCAAGGGTTTCCGGACAGCTCTGCGTGGTCGAATATCCGGCGGACGTTGCCTCGATTGAAAACAGCGGGGCCTTTAAGGGGCGTTACTTTGTCCTGCATGGTCTGCTGGCCCCGATGCAGGGGCTGGGTCCGGATGACCTGCGCCTTGAAAGACTGCGTCAGATAGTAGTCGAACAAAATATCACGGAGGTGGTGGTTGCGACCAACCCTACGGTTGAAGGCAACGCTACCGCCCTTTTCTTAAGCCGTTTTCTGCGCCCTCTGGGGGTTCATTTGAGTCGTCCGGCCTGCGGCTTGCCGGTTGGGGCTGATCTTGAGTATATGGATCCGGTCACTATTCGCAAATCTCTGGATGGGCGGGGTCCTTTCTAACGACATTGGGAATTTTTTATCCCGATGATTAATTCTTTTTAATTCATTTGTTTTAAGCTTATTAGTGCTTCACTTTTAATTTTTTGTATTGTATACAGTGTACCGTTTAACATGATTGTATACAAGGTTATGTCGGTTAATGCCGCTGTTTTATCTTGGGCTGTTTCAGGAAAAAGCCATTTTTCAGGACAGTCCTTTAAGTCAAAAGGAGAAAAGTCCATGATCGAAGTCAGAGTGCACGGCAGAGGTGGCCAGGGTGGAGTTACCTCGGCTGAGATGTTGGCCATTGCCGCGATCAACGAA
>JAFGVI010000107.1 GCA_016938065.1 Deltaproteobacteria bacterium
ATCCAGCATAAAGGGTTTGCCCTGGTTGATACCTTTACCCCCTGTGTTTCGTTCAATAAAACCAACAGCCGGCAATGGTATAAAGAGAACACCATCGGACTTGATGATGCCTATGATCCCGGCGATCGTCAGAGAGCCTTTGCCAAAGCCCTGGAGAGCGACCCCTGGCCGCTGGGGATTATTTACCAGAATCCTAAAAAATCTACTTTTGAGGAAAATCTTTTTCTCTATCAGGAGAAAAAGACGCCGTTGATAAGGCGTGCGCTGAATGCGCAAAAGCTTGCTGATCTGATTGCCAGTATGTAGTAATGCTTCGTTGATTAAGATAGTTATGCTTGATTTTGAAAGTTAGAAGGGAGGTTTTGGGTGAAGCTTTTAAATAATAATTTTTCGCATCTGCCCGAGCGGATTGCCGGTCTGGTCGAACTTGCTGAAAACCTCTGGTGGAGCTGGCATCCGGCAGCGCGGATGCTTTTTAAGATACTCGACCGGCGGCGCTGGAAGGAGAGTATTCATAATCCCGATAAAATGCTTAAAGAGATGCCGGCCGAGGAACTTGAGCGGGCGAGTCAGGATCTTGATTTTCTCGCCTATTATGACACGGTTCTGGCTCAGTTTCGTCAATATATGGATGAAAAAAAATGCTCTCTGCTGCGCAATGAGTGCCACCATGACACTCAGGTCATCGCTTATTTTTCTGCGGAATACGGGCTGCATCACTCACTGCCTTTTTATGCCGGGGGGCTGGGTTTCCTCGCTGGTGATTATCTCAAGGAGTGCAGCGATCTCAATCTTCCGCTGGTTGCGGTGGGTTTCATGTATCCTGAGGGTTATCTGCGGCAGCGGGTCGGAGCCGACGGCTGGCAGGAGAACGTCAGCTTCAAGATGGATCGGAACGCGGCCTCGATTGCCCGGATTTTAGATGACAGCGGCGCTCCCCTGATCGTTCGGGTTCCGCTGATTGATCCGCCGATCTATGTCGGGGTCTGGCTGGTCAGCGTCGGCCGGGTGCCTCTTTATCTTCTGGATACCGATATTGAACAGAATGATCCCTGGAACCGGGGCATCAGCGCCCGCCTCTATGTCGGCGATCTTGAACAACGTCTGCGCCAGGAGATAGTCCTCGGCATCGGTGGGGCTGAGGTTCTGCAGTCGCTGGGCATTGAACATGCGGTGGTTCATCTTAATGAAGGTCACGCCGCCTTTTCCCTGCTTGAAAGAATCCGGGATCGCATCGGTGAAGGCCTCTCTTTTGCCGAGGCAGCGCAAAAGGTCAAGCAGACCACGGTTTTTACGACCCACACCCCGGTACCGGCAGGCCATGACATCTTTCCTTTTCCTTTGATTGAAAAATATTTTAGTCATTTCTGGGGTTCTCTCGGAATTGACCGCGAAACCTTTCTCGAACTCGGCACCCATCCCGATGATCGCTCGGGTTTCAATATGACCGCTTTTGCTTTGCGTCTGGCCGAGTTTCGCAATGGTGTCAGCCGCAAGCACGGTGAGGTTGCCAACCAGATGTGGCACAATCTCTGGCCTGATGCCGCGGCCGCTGCTCCTTCGATTCAGGCGATTACCAACGGTGTCCATGTGCCGACCTGGCTGGAGCCTAAAATGGAGCTCCTTTTAAACCAGCATCTGCCTCAAGGTTGGCTTGAAAACCATGACTATCCTTCCCTCTGGGAGAAGATTGATGCGGTTCCCGATGCAGCCTTATGGGAAACCCATATCTGGCTGAAAATGAAACTTTTTGATGTGATTCGCGAACTTGCCAGAAAACGCTGGTCGCAGGATCGGGTTAATCCCTCAATGGTGATTGCCGGCGGCGCCATGCTCGATCCCTCGGTTCTGACTCTGGGCTTTGCCCGGCGCTTTGCCACCTACAAACGGGCCGATCTTATTTTTCAGGATCTTGAGAGGCTCAAGAAAATGCTCAAGGATCGCTGGCGTCCCCTGCAGATCATTTTTGCCGGCAAGGCCCATCCGGATGATCATCCGGGCAAGATGATTCTGCAGAAAATCGTCAATATTGCCAATAATCCCGAGTTTGCCGGCCGCATCGCTTTTGTCGAGGATTATGGTGAACAGTATGCTCAATACCTGGTGCATGGGGTTGATGTCTGGCTCAACAACCCGATTCCGCCTCTGGAGGCGAGCGGCACCAGCGGCATGAAGGCCTCACTTAACGGGGTGCCGAACCTCAGTATCCTCGACGGCTGGTGGCTCGAAGGCTTCACCGGCGACAACGGATGGGCTTTCGGCGGCGATCCGGTTCCCGGTGATCGCTCTCCGGCCGATGCCGAAGCTGTCTACCGGCTGCTCGAAGAGAAAATTATTCCTTTATATTACGAGACTTCAGATGAAGGTGTGCCTGAAGGCTGGGTGCGGGTCATGAAAAATTCCATGCGCCAGACCGGCACCAACTTTTCCGCCCGACGCATGGTTAAGGAGTATGCGCAGAAATTCTATATGCAGGCCATGAAAAGCGTTATCGTCAATGTCTGATTTAAAAGGAGAGGCTTTCGCTCATGTAAATGCTGTCGGCAGTCAGCGAAACTTCATTATGGATAAACCTGGGCACATCAACCCCGAAAGCAGAAAACTGTCTGGAAGAAGGCCGGAATATCTGCTGCTTGATGCTGCTGAATAGTTACATTTTTCGTTGCATAGGGAAATGAGTTATTAGTTAACCGGAATAAAAACTGTGGAGTAAGTTTTGATTAAGCAATACTCGCATGATGTACTCTATGGTGGTAATCCCTCGCAAGGGATCGGGCAGAAGCCTTTAATTATCAATGTATGTCTTTCAGGAAATATCAGTAACAGAGAAATAAATCCTCATATTCCTGTAAGTATTCAGGAAATTACTGAAAATGCAGCGGCTGTCATCGAAGCCGGGGCCAGCATTCTGCATGTGCATGCCTACGATTCGGATGGCGTGCCAACCTGGCATCCTGAAATATTCGGGCGTATTTTTGAGACGATTCGCAGTCATTATCATGAGGTCGTGTTGGTAGCAACCACCAGTGGCCGTTTGCACGGTGCGTTTGCAAAACGTTCTGCCGTACTGGAACTGGATGGTAAGGCCAGGCCGGATATGGCTTCTTTAACCCTGACCTCGCTTAATTTTCCTAAACAGGCTTCCATCAATGAGCCTGAAACAGTTCAGGCGCTCTGTCAGCGTATGCGCGAGAAAGGCATTATGCCAGAGCTGGAGGCCTTTGATCTTGGTATGCTCAATTATGCTTTTTATTTGCAGCGAAAAGGATTGCTGCCATTGCATTGTTATATAAATCTATTGCTTGGTTCTCTGGGGACTGTCCCGGGTCGTATCCTGGATCTGGCAAATCTTGTGCGTGAGATTCCACAAGGATGGACTTGGGCGGCCGCGGGGATCGGTCGTTATCAGTTGCCGATAAACATTGCCGCAATCGCCATGGGTGGCAATGTTCGGGTCGGCCTTGAGGATAATCCGTTTTATAGCTATTCGGAGAGGGATCCTGCCAGGAATGAAGATCTGGTTAAACGTCTGGTGCGGATTGCCGGAGAATTGGGTCGTACCATAGCGACGCCTCAATATACTCGCAGACAGCTATGTTTAGGAGATCATGATAACTGGGCGGCGACACTGGCCACGATTCGTAAGATGAAGCCGGAAGATTTGGATAATGTCATGGCAATACTTTCGAAATGGAATATGGCTCCAGTTGCGGCCGATTCTAAAATTCCCGATCCGGAACGTGATCGAATAGAGATTGACAATACATTTGTTGCGGAACTGCAGGGTTCAATTGTTGGGGTTGCGAGTTATTTTATTCTTAGTGATAATCACGCGGAAACTGCCAGTCTGGCGGTAAATCCTGAATTTCTGGGTTGCGGTATCGGGTTCAGGTTACAGGAAGCCCGGCTTGAAGAGATGCGTAATCGCGGCATTCAACGTTTGCGTACAGAGTCAGACCGACCCGAGGTCATTCATTGGTATGTGAATAAGTTCGGCTATCGCATAACTGGAAAAAATCACAAAAAACACTTATTCGGAGATTTCAACCGGGATCATTGGACCGTATTGGAACTTGATCTGAGCCACTGAAGATGAAAAAATTACCTATTCAATATCATCATGGATATAGACATGGACTGCAGCAGCCAGGTCAGAAGGTAAAAATTAACCTCTCATCGCTTCCGGATAATATTGATTTTGATTTAATCGACAGTTGGCTGGAAAACTATCTGGAACTTAAGATGGAACCAGAGCCTGTAAACCAGATTATTGATCCGGAAAGCAGGATCGCCTTCTCCATTTTATGGAGAATTCTTCTGATAGGTCGCTATCTTCAGCAAATTGCCAGGATCCCTGTTTTTGACATCGGTGTTATTCTTGAAGTCAGACGCAAGATTGATCATTCGTTTCAGTGGGAATCTATAGCTTTTGTTCCCGTGGTCGACAATTTGTCACTGGAGATTGTTGGAACCGCCTACAGATCATCCATGGCAGTGATGAATTGGGTTTTGAAAAACTATCGTGTTTCCGGTACGCCTGTAAAATTGTATAAAGCCGTTGAAGAAAATGTTTTGAAGTCTCTTACGGCAATGGTCCGATCTGGTATTTCAACTATCCCGGTTCTTAGGGTTGCTCACCTGTATAATCTTCCAGTTCGTCACCTTGGAACGGGAATCTATCAACTTGGATGGGGGCGGAAAAGCCGGTTGATAGATAGAAGTTCGGTTGATTCAGACTCCGTTATCGGCTCAAAAATAGCGAACAACAAGTTTTCGACAGCATTGGTGCTTCGCGCGGCAGGATTTCCGGCACCAGACCATATCGTCGTTAGTAATGCAGATCAAGCCGCTTCTGCTGCAGCCAAACTCGGTTGGCCGCTTGTTGTCAAGCCCGCGGACAGAGAAAGGGGAGAAGGGGTTACCGTCGCCATCAGGGACAGGGAAAATTTACTTGCTGCATATAAAACCGCTGCGGCTCTCTCCAAAGTGATACTTATTGAACGTGAAGTGCCGGGTGTCTGCTATCGTCTGCTTTTGACGAACGGCAAACTACTGTACGCTATACGGAGAAACCCGAGATCAATCGAAGGAGATGGTAAACATACGGTTGCTCAACTCGTTCGTCGGGTAACTATTAAAAACAGTAGGAAACCTCCTTGGCTGATGGAAAAACCTTACCCTCTGGACAAGCTCGCGTTGACGGCTATCTCTTCGGCCGGATTTAATCACGACTCCATACCGGAAAAAGGAGTGTGGGTGCCCTTGCGCAGGATTGAATCGACAGCCTGGGGAGGGCATATTGAAGATGTAAGCGAACTTGTCCATCCTGAAAACAGAATTATTGCCGAGAGGGCGGCGAGGCTTTTTTGTTTAACCAATGCCGGCATTGATATTATTTCCACTGACATAGCCAAGCCCTGGTATGAAAACGGGGCTATTATAAACGAGGTCAATTATGCTCCTTACTTCGGGGGGAATGATATTGCCAAGTCTTTAATACCATTTTATCTGGAAAAGTTAATGGATGGTGATGGCCGTATTCCAGTTGAAGTTGTGTTTGGTTCCGATCCGGCGATGAAAGAGGGGCGATCCCGGCAACAGGCATTTATTGATAAGAACGTCGATTGTTATCTGACAAGCCATAATCTAACCCTTACGGCTTCAGCAGAACCGCTGTTTTTCCCCTTTGAGAGCCTTTTCAACAGAGCTGCAGCACTGTTGATGAACAAAAATGTTGAAGCGTTGATTCTGGTTGTGCAAACAGATGAGTTGTTGAAGACCGGTTTGCCGGTTGATCGTTTCGATAGGCTTATTCACGTTAGTGATGACATTGCAGACTGGAGAGACCCTCAGACCAAAGTCAGTTCAACTGTGCGGCAGGAGCTGCTGCAGCAGTTGAGTTTTCACATAAAGGCGTGTGATTGGGTAAATGATCGCTCAGATGTACAAGCTGGCTGAATAGTAGGTCAGTTTTTTAGGAGATAATATTTTATGCAGCCGTCCTCCCACAAAACCAAGATTGTTTGTACCATCGGGCCTGCTTCGGATTCTCCGGAGATGCTTTCTCGGATGATGCTGGCCGGGATGAATATTGCCCGGATCAATTTTTCGCACGGGGATTTTAGCGGTCATGGCCGGGTGATTGGTCGGATTCGCCAAGCGGCAGAGGCAGTGGGTCGTCGCGTTGCGATTCTGGCTGATCTGCCCGGTCCGAAAATTCGCTTGGGTCAGATTGCGGGCGAGCCGGTTATGCTGCGTCCGGGTGAACCCTTTATTCTGACTACACAAGAAATTGAGGGGAGCGACCGGCGGGCCTTCGTGAGTCTGACTTCGCTGCCGCAGGTGGTCAAAAAAGGGGACATCATCTTTATTAACGACGGTCTGATTCAACTTCGGGTCGAGGCGGTGCAAGGTTGTGAAGTCGTCAGTCGGGTTGAGGTCGGCGGGGAGCTGCGCTCGCGCAA
Source organism: Deltaproteobacteria bacterium (assembly GCA_016938065.1). GTDB lineage: Bacteria > Desulfobacterota > Anaeroferrophillalia > Anaeroferrophillales > Tharpellaceae > Tharpella. The sequence goes on from JAFGVI010000107.1 coordinate 6,465, forward strand.
GGGCGTGAACCTGCCGGGGATTGATCTCGGTGAGAGTGCTTTTACCAAAGACGATTACTCGTGTCTTAAGTTTGCTCTGGAGAACGGGGTCGATTGTATCAGCCAGTCTTTTGTCTCAACGGCGGCCGATATTGAGGCCGTGCGTGAGGCGGCGGCGGTTCTCGGTTATCAGCCCTTTATTATTGCCAAGATCGAGAGAAAGAGCGGTCGCGAGAATATTGATGCCATCCTCGCGGCGGCGGATGGGGTGATGGTGGCGCGCGGCGATCTGGGGGTTGAAATTCCGATTGAAGAGATAGCCGTAACCCAGAAGAACATCATTGCCAAAGCCAATCTTTTGGGCAAACCCGTAATTACGGCGACCCAGATGCTGGAATCGATGGTTCACAACCGCCGCCCGACCCGGGCTGAGGCTACCGATGTCGCCAATGCCGTTTTAGATGGTACTGACTGTGTGATGCTCTCGGGGGAATCGGCCGTGGGACAATATCCTCTGGAAGCGGTGGCCATGCTCGCAAAAATTGCGGCGGCTACCGAACCTTATCGTTCGCCCGGGCACTACTATCGGATGCTCAACTATCTGAAGGCTGCAGAGAGTAAAAAACTGGTCGACCTGATCACCTCGAGTGTCGAGAAAATCAGTAACGAGATCGCTCCGGGTGCGGTGCTGGTTCCCAGCTTAAGCGGGGCGACGGCCCGGAGCATGAGCCGCTTTCGGCTGCCGTTCTGGATTTTTGCCATCAGCTCCCGGGAACAGACCTGCCAGGAGCTGATTTTTTCCTATGGGGTCTATCCTCTGTTTTACGATGAACATCCTGATGATTGGAGTGCTTACGCCAGAACGCTGGTAAAAGAGTATGCGATCGAGGGTGATTACGTCATCATGACCGAAGGCCCCTCACCGATACGCCCTCAGGCCAATCACAGTATGGAGATTATTGATCTTTGTCGTCCCCTATGATTTCTGCCCTGGTCTGTCCCGGCTGTGATCTTCTGCTTGCATCAGAGTTTGTCACGTCCGGGCAGAAACTTTGCTGTCCGCGCTGTCGGGCCCGGATGCTCCATGTTTTGCCGGGGTGGTTCTGGCTATCGGCTCTTATAAGTTCGGCTCGATAAAATTTCGGTTTTGACGATCTCCGGCAGAACCTCTTCAACCTCCTGCGCGATAAAACCCAACTGCCGACCATGGTGGAACCAGCGGTTAGGAAATTCATCGCGGCGCCATTCGTAACTGACCTCGTTGGACCGGGTCGCCGTCCGAAGTTTTAGTGTCAATATAATAGCCGATAAATGTGTCGTTGGTTGCGTATGTATTGAGGAGAGACAAATTCAGATAACAATTTTGCGTAATTTATGCCATGGTAAATGATAGGGGAAAGTGAAAACAGTGGGCATGGCTTTTTTTTCCTGCAGGCAAACAAGGGAGCTTTCATTATGAAAACCGATAAAGAGTTGTTGTCATCGACCGCCGTCAAGCCGGATAAAGTGGTTCCCGTCTACGACGATCTGAAAACGCTGCCGCTGCCGGAAGTCGAAAAAAAACTGGGTTCGTCGGCGGACGGCCTCAGTGCGGCCGAGGCCGGAAAACGGCTGGATCAATATGGGGCAAATGAGATTGCCGAGAAGAAGAGCAATCCTTATCTTAAATTTCTCGGCTACTTCTGGGGGCCGATTCCCTGGATGATTGAAGTTGCCGTCCTGCTCTCGGCCTTGGTTCGGCACTGGCCCGATTTCGGCATCATTCTGGTTCTGCTTCTGGCCAACGCCGGCGTCGGTTTCTGGGAGGAGTATCAGGCCGGCAATGCCATTGCCGCCTTGAAGGCCCGGCTGGCGGTCAAGGCCCGCGTTCGCCGCGACGGTCAATGGACCAGTGTGGCTGCCCGGGAACTGGTTCCCGGGGATGTGATCCGGGTGCGCCTCGGCGACATCGTTCCGGCCGACGCGCGCCTGCTTGAGGGTGACGCGATAGAAGTGGACCAGTCCGCCCTGACAGGTGAGTCGCTGCCCGTCACCCGAAAAACCGGCGAGACCATGTTTTCGGGATCGATTATCCGCCAGGGCGAAATTGAGGCTCTGGTCTACGGCACCGGCCAGAACACCTATTTCGGGAAAACCGCACTGTTGGTGCAGGAGGCCCATACCGTCAGCCACTTTCAACGCGCGGTTTTAAAGATCGGCAATTACCTGATCATTCTTGCCGTAACCCTGGTGGTTCTGATTCTTGCCGTCGCCCTGTTCCGGGGTGATCCGATGATGACTACCCTGCAGTTTGCCCTGGTCTTGACGGTGGCGGCCATTCCCGTGGCGATGCCGACCGTTCTCTCGGTCACGATGGCGGTCGGGGCTCGCCTGCTGGCCACGAAAGAGGCGATTGTCAGCCGCCTGGCGGCAATCGAAGAGTTGGCCGGCACTGACATCCTCTGCTCGGATAAGACCGGAACTCTGACCCAGAACCGGCTTACAATGGGAGAACCGTTCAGCCTCAGCGGCGTTACCGGCGACGAGGTCGTCCTCAATGCCGCCCTCGCTTCCCGGGCCGAAAATCAGGATACCATTGATCTGGCGGTGATCGGTGGTCTTAAGGACGCCAAGGTTCTGCAGGATTATCAGGTGCAGCATTTTCAACCCTTCGATCCGGTTCACAAACGCACTGAAGCAGCCGTCAGGAGAGCTGACGGCACGACCTTCAAATGTACCAAGGGGGCGCCGCAAATAATTCTGGAACTGGCAGATAATGGTGCCGAGGTTAAGGCGGAAGTCGATGCCGCGGTTGACGGTTTTGCCAAACGCGGCTTTCGCTCGCTGGGAGTGGCGGTTGCCGATGCACCGGATCAATGGCGTTTTCTCGGTGTACTGCCGCTCTTTGATCCTCCGCGGGAAGATTCACAGGCGACCATTGCCACCGCCCGGCAGATGGGCGTCAAGGTCAAAATGGTGACCGGCGATCAACTCGCTATTGCTCGGGAAACCGCCGCAAAACTTGGGCTGGGCAGCAATATTCTTGATGCCGGCGGCTTCGGCGACGCCAAAGTTCATGAAACCGCGCAATTAGCCGAATCAATTGAAGCGGCGGACGGCTTTGCCCAGGTCTTTCCGGAACATAAGTTTCACATTGTCGATGTCCTGCAGCAGCGCGGCCATATCGTCGGCATGACCGGCGACGGGGTCAATGATGCTCCGGCTTTAAAGAAAGCCGATTGCGGCATCGCCGTTTCCGGAGCCACCGACGCCGCCCGCGCCGCCGCCTCAATTGTCCTCTTGACCCCGGGTCTCTCGGTTATCATCGACGCCATCAAAGAGAGCCGCAAGATCTTTCAACGGATGAACAGTTACGCCATTTACCGCATTGCTGAGACCATCCGGGTTCTGCTCTTTATGACTCTCTCGATCCTGATCTTCAACTTCTATCCGGTCACGGCGGTGATGATCGTCCTCCTCGCCCTGCTTAATGACGGTGCCATCCTCTCGATCGCCTATGACAACGTCCACTATCTGAACAAACCCGAATCCTGGAACATGCGCATGGTCCTGGGACTGGCCACCCTGCTCGGCATCACCGGGGTCGTGGCTTCGTTCGGCATGTTCTATATCGGGGAACGTGTCTTTCACCTGGACCGTAATTTCATTCAATCCCTGATGTATTTGAAACTCTCAGTGGCCGGCCATATGACGATTTTCGTGACCCGCACACGCGGGCCCTTCTGGTCGATCCGACCGGCACGGATTTTATGGATGGCGGTGCTCGGCACTCAGATTATTGCCACCCTGATTGCGGTTTACGGTCTCTTCATGGCTCCCCTCGGCTGGCATTGGGCCCTATTTGTCTGGGGTTATGCTCTGGCCTGGTTCTTCGTCAATGATTGTGTAAAACTGCTGGCCTATCGGATTTTTGATCCGGCCAAAGAACCGTTATTGGCCAAAAAGCCGACCTGAGCGCCCGTAAGAAAGAAACTGACTGAGGCTGCACATCAAACAGATTGACTTTATGGCAGGGGACGCCTAGATTACTCTCTCAAAGTTTTTTAATCTGATCAACCAAAACATGAGGTGAAAAATTATGGAGAAACAGAATGTAACGGTCGCAATTTACAACTCTCATCAGGAAGCTGAAGCGGCGATCAAGGAGTTGCAGAAAAGCGGTTTTGACATGGGAAAACTTTCCATTGTCGGCAAGGATTACCACACTGAAGAACAGGTACTCGGCTATTACAATACCGGAGACCGGGTCAAATATTGGGGTAAGCTGGGTGCTTTCTGGGGCGGTTTTGTCGGCCTGCTTTTCGGGTCGGCATTTTTTGTGCTGCCCGGCATCGGTCATGTCATGATTCTAGGGCCGGTGGCCGGCTGGATTCTCGGAGCCTTGGAAAATGCCGTGGTGGTTGGCGGCCTTAGTGCTTTAGGAGCGGGCCTTTTCAGTATCGGCATCCCCAAAGACAGTGTCGTCAAGTATGAAACCGCGCTGAAGGCGGATAAATTCCTGGTCATTGCTCACGGCAGCAAAGAGGAAGCGGAAAAGGCCAGAACGGCTCTCGACAAAACCAGCGAAAACGAATGTATCGTCCATCAACAATGATCTGATTACGAGGAAAGGGATGGCTTTACAGAAAATCTTTGCCCCGAAAAGCATGGCGATTGTCGGGGTCTCCCGCAGCAATCCCTTGCATCCGGCCAATGTGATCTACAACAAGAACCATCTGCGCTATAAGGCTAAAACCTTTGCCGTCAATCAGAAAGGGGGCAGCCTCTACGGGCAGCCGCTGTATCAGAGTTTGCGGGAAATTCCCCGGCCGGTGGAGCTGGCGGTGCTGGCCCTGCGGGCCGAACTGGTGCCGCAGGCCATGAAAGATTGTATTGCCGCCGGGGTGGCCGGGGCAATTGTTATCTCGGGCGGCTTTGCCGAGAGCGGCCGCGGTGATCTTGAAGAGGAGATCGGGGTTATTTCCCGGGAGAATAATTTTCCCGTAATCGGTCCTAACTGTCTCGGGATTTATGCTCCGCCCTGGCTCGATGCCTTTTTCCTGCCCCATGAAAGACTCGTGGTGCCGAAAGTCGGCAACGTCTCCCTGATCAGTCAGAGCGGCGGCATCCTTGTCGACCTGATCATCAAACTGACCCAGGAGGATGTCGGTATCGCCAAAGCCGTAAGCCTCGGCAATAAGGCGGTCCTCGACGAGGTTGATCTGCTCAACTATTTCCGCGGTGACCCGCAGACCAGCGTGGTCGGCATCTATATCGAGGGTTTCAAACCGGGCCGCGGCCGGGCCTTTGTCGAGCTCATGCGCCACTATGAAAAGCCAGTAATCATGCTCAAGGCGGGCAAGACCCCGGGCGGCAGCAAAGCGGTCAGCTCCCATACCGCTTCGGTGGCCGGTGACTATCCGGTCTTTGCCGAACTGGTTAAAGAGAGCGGGGCCCTTGAGGCCCACGACGAAATCGAATTTGTCTCCTACTGTGAAGCCTTGAGCTGCGGCGAAAAATCCGGCCCGATGCAGAATCTCTGCATCATCACCGGCAGCGGCGGCCACGGAGCCATGGCCGCCGATGCCTGTTTTGTCCGGGGACTGACTCTGGCCGAGATCCCCGAAACTGACCGGGCCGAGCTCAAAAAAAGACTTTCACCCAGCATTCAGGCCATCGCCTCACTTAATAATCCAGTTGATCTGACCGGTAGCGCCATCGACAATGATTTCTATGCGGCCGGGGCTTTTCTTCTCAGCCGGGACTATGTTGATGGCATTATTCTACTCCTGCTGCCCTATCTGCCCGGCATCAGCTCCGATATCGGGGCGCGTCTGGCCGAAGCCTTTCGCGAATACCGAAAACCAGTCATCACCTATATTCCCCACGTCGAGAAATATGGTATCATGATCGAAGGTTTTACCTCGAACCGGATGCCGGTTTCCCACTCCGTGGAGGGGGCGGTCTGTATGGCCGAAGCGATGATGCAGGAGAGTAAGCATGGATGAGAAGGTGCTCGCTGTACTACAAAGCGCAAAAAAGGATGGCTGGGTCATGGAGCCCCAGGCTAAAGCCCTGCTCCGTCTCTACGGACTGCCGACGACCCGTTTTTTCTGGGGCAAGAGTCTGGAGGAGTGTCGGCAAGGGGCGCAAGATGTAGGCTATCCCCTTGTCGCCAAGGTGGTCTCACCGGAGATCATGCATAAAGCCGATGTCGGCGGGGTCGTGGTCGGCGTCGCCGACGACCGACAACTGACTGAAATTTATAAACGGATGGCCCGGCTCAAGGGTTTCATGGTCTGCTTCTGGATCAGATGGCTCAAGGTCTCGAGCTGATTGTCGGGGCCAAACAAGACCCTCAGTTCGGCACCGTGGTTGTTGTCGGTATCGGCGGTACCGCCGTCGAGATCTACCATGATGTCGCAATCCGCATGGCCCCGGTCAGTCCGGCTGAGGCCATAAGCGCCATCACCTCGATCCGAGGCCGCAAACTCCTGGAAGGCTACCGCGGAGCTAAACCGGTAAACCGGGAAAAACTGGCCGAGCTCATCGTTAACTTCTCACAGATGGCCTTTGCTCTGCGCGATGAAATCACCTCAATCGATCTTAATCCCGTCCTCTGCAACCCCGAGCAGGCAGTCATCGCCGATGCCAGATTTATTTTGCCAACAGTTCTTTCCTCTATTCGCTGAAACTATCATACTTTAATTCAATATAATTAATTTCGATTGGATAAAATTTGTGGGCCTGTGCTAAAAGTTAATTATATTTTAATGCAGGCATGCGCAGCCAAGGGCACTTCCGAGGTTGCAAGAAAGTGCCTGGCAGGTTTACAGGACTTCAGTTATGGGTGATAATATGGCATGGTGTACTGCAAAGAGAGGGCAAGTTTGGTTTATATTCACGGCTTTGTTACTGTTGTTAATTTTTTCAGGACCTGTGGCCGAATCTGTCGGCGCGGAGCCGCTCGCGGCTTTTAACGGTCAATCCGGTATGCTCAGGATTTCCGGAGGGACGGCCCACATTCCGGTGCTGAAAGAGGTTGCCGGGCTCGTTATGCAGGCTCATCCGGGGATTCAGATTGCGCTTTCCGGGGGCGGTTCCGGGGCCGGGATTAAACAGGTTGGTGAAGGCCTAGTCGATATCGGTAACTCGGGGCGTAAGCCGACCGACAATGAAATCAAGAAGTATGGCCTGGTGCTTAACTGCTGGGCTTACGATGGGGTTGTCATAGTTGTTCATCCCGACAATCCGGTTAAAGCTTTGAGCCGGGCACAGTTGCAGGATATTTTCAGGGGTCGTTTGACAAACTGGCAGCAGGTCGGTGGTGCCGATAAGGCAATTGCCGTTTTTACCCGGGATGAGGGCAGTGGTACACGCAAGGTTTTCTCGAAAAAAGCCCTGATGGAAAAAGAGATAACCAATAAATCTCTGGTGGTCGCTTCCAATGGCGCTATGAAAGCCGCGGTCTCGCACAACCCCGGCGCCATCGGTTATGTTTCGCTCGGTTATCTTGATGAATCGGTGGCTCCCGTGGCTCTGGATGGGGTTGAACCCTCTCTGGCAAATGTGCAGAATGGTGAATATACGGTGGTGCGCGGTCTTTACAGTAATACCCGGGGGGAGGCCCGGGGCCTGAGCAAAAGTTTTATCGATTTTCTTTTCAGCCCGGCCGGGCGCGAGATTATCTCCCGGAATGGTTTGATCCCGGCTTCCAGGTGAAGGGTCGCATGAGACCTGAGGCGCAAGTAAGCCGGATTTTGTTTCTGGCGGCAACTGTGGTGGGGGTGCTGTTGACGCTTGCGATTCTGTGGTTTATGGTGCGGCTCGGTCTGCCCCTTTTTTCGACTCATTCATTGCGGCTGCTCTTGACCCAAGACTGGGCTCCCGACCGGGGTCTTTATGGAATATTCCCTTTTATCTGCGGCTCAGGAGCGGTAGTTTCTTTAAGTCTGTTGCTCGCTTTTCCTTTAAGCCTCGGCAATGCCGTTCTCATCCACCTCTTAGCCCCACGTCATCTTGCCCGCATTCTGTATCAGATGGTTAAGATGATGACCGGGGTGCCTACGGTCATCTATGGTTTTGTCGGCATTTTTTTGCTGGTCCCTCTGGTGCGCGAATGGTTTTCCCGAGGTTCCGGCATGTCGGTTCTGAGCGCCGGCATACTTCTGGCTCTGCTTATTGCGCCGACTATGATTCTGGTCTTTCTCGAAAGTTTTGCGGCCGTCTCCACCAGCCATCTTCGAGCGCTGGAGGCTTTGGGCGGGACGCGGCGACAAAAACTGGTTCATGTGATTCTGCCGGGGGCACGGCGGGGGATTATAACCGGGTTCCTCCTGGCCTCAGGTCGGGCCGTAGGTGACACCATGATCGCCCTGATGGTTGCCGGCAATGCGGTAGCGACGCCGGAATCGATCCTCGATCCGGTGCGGACTTTGACGGCCCATATCGCGCTGGTGATGGCTGCTGATTTTGACAGTATGGAATTTAAGACGATCTTTGCCTGTGGGATTACCCTCTATTTATGGACGGCAATCCTGACCTTGAGTTTACGTTTTCTGCACTTTAAGGCGACGAAAACTTCGATGCAAGTGGGTCATGAGCAGAGTTTTTGATTATCTGCTTTATCTTTTTGCCTGGGGCAGCGGTCTGATTCTGGTCGGCGCTTTTGCGGTTTTCATGGGTTTTCTCTTGTCCCAGGGGTTACCGGCCTTGGATAGCTCTCTGCTCTTTGGTCGTACGGGTATGGTGGATGCGCTGCTTTTGCAGAGAGTCGTGATTGATGGTCTGCTGCCGGCGCTGGTCGGCACCTTGCTTTTGATTTTTCTGGCTCTGGCCGCAGCTGTGCCGTTTGGTCTCGGGGCCGGGATCTATCTCGCCGAGTATGCCGGAAAAAGCAGCAAAGCCCTCTTTTCACTGGTTTTCGATCTCCTGGCCGGGGTACCTTCGATCGTTATCGGTCTTTTTGGTTTCTCGCTTACCGTCTTTCTGCATAAGCGTTTTACGTTCATCACCCCCTGTCTGCTGATCTCCGCTTTGGCCCTGGCATTACTGATCTTGCCCTATCTGATCCGCAGTACGCAAACCGCCTTGGAAGAGTTGCCGGCAACCCTGCGCCTGACGGCCGCGGCTTTGGGGGCGGATCAGGCGACAACTATTCGTCTGGTGCTGCTGCCTCAGGCCGCTGCCGGAATTTTGAGTGGTATTGTGCTGGCGATTGGTCGGGCGGCGGAAGACACTGCAGTTATCATGTTGACCGGCGTCGTCGTTTCAGCCGGCATTCCCCGTTCGTTATTTAACAGTTTTGAGGCGCTGCCTTTTTATATCTATAATGCGGCTTCGCAGTTCAGCAACCAGCAGGAGTTGCAGCGAGGTTTCGGGGCGGCGCTGATTCTCTTAATTCTCTGCGGTCTGCTTTTTACGCTGGCCTGGCTGCTTCGGAAAAAAGTTACCGCCCGCCTGCTTTACCATCATTGAGAGAAATATAGAGAACTATGGCAAATATTATTGAAATTGAAAATCTCTCTTTTTATTACGGTCAAAAACGGATTCTGGATAATATCAGCGCCGCTTTCGGCAAATCTGCCATCGTTGCCCTGACCGGGCCTTCCGGTTCGGGTAAATCAACTTTTCTGATGACGATCAATCGTCTCTGGGAGGAGTTTGCCGGGGCGCGGATGAGCGGTCAGGTCAGCCTTTTTATCGATCAGGAAAAGCTTGATATCTATGCGCGGGATATTTCATTGAGCTGGTTGCGGAGAAAGGTCGGCATGGTCTTTCAAAGTCCCAATCCGCTGCCCATGAGTATTTATCGAAATCTGGCCCTGCCATTGCGAATGGCCGGCTGGAAAAATAAAGAAATTATTGGCCATAAGGTAGAGAGCGTACTCAAACAGGCGTATCTCTGGTCGGAAGTTAAAGGACGTTTGCGCGATGATGCCCGGACGCTTTCCGGCGGCCAACAGCAGCGCCTCTGTATTGCCCGGGCCATGATTCTTGAGCCCGCGATCCTGCTGCTTGACGAACCCACCTCTTCGCTGGATGAAAAAGCGGCGCGCGAGATCGAAGCTCTGATTTTCTCCTTGAAAGAGCAGTGTACCCTGCTCATGGTTTCACACGATCAAGCCCAGATCAAACGGGTTGCCGACGAGGTTATGGAGATCGTCGGCGGCCGGATGAGCGGCCTTTAGTTATCATATTCATGAAGACCTTTGTATCTGGCTGTGGCCATGCTGATGGGCACTTTCCCAGCGTTTGTCGAGGAAGTAGAGAATCGGCACCGTCATTCTTGAGAAAAGCAGGGAGGCGACTTCGCCGGCCATGAGCGAGAGGGCCAGGCCTTGAAAAATGGGGTCGAAGAGGATGACCGAGGCACCGACAACGACGGCGGCGGCGGTCAGCATCATCGGTCGGAAACGGACGGCTCCAGCGTCAATGACGGCCTCATCCAGGGGCATGCCCTGACTGAGGCGCAGTTCAATGAAGTCGACCAGGATAATCGAGTTGCGGACGACGATGCCGGCCCCGGCGATGAAGCCGATCATCGAGGTTGCGGTGAAAAAGGCGCCCATGGCCCAGTGGGCCGGAAGAATGCCGATCAGGGAGAAGGGGATGGCCGCCATGATTGTCAGGGGCGTCGAAAATGACTGAAACCAGCCGACGACGAGCACGAAGATGAGCAGCAGTACTGCCGCGAAGGCGAGCCCCAGGTCACGAAAGACTTCGTAGGTGATGTGCCATTCGCCATCCCATTTGATCGAGAAATGGCGGTCACTCTCCGGCAGGCTGGCCGTATGCTGGGCGATATGGTAGCCGTCCGGCAGCACGATCGCCGCAATCTTTTTCTTCAGTTCGAGGATGGCGTAGACCGGACTCTCCTTGGCGCCGGCGACATCGCCGGTGACATAGACTACCGGCAGTAGGTTTTTGTGGTAGATGCTGCGGTCGAGAGGGGCGGCTTCAATGCGGACGAGATCGGCGATTGCCACCAGATGGCCGTCGCCGGTCGGCAGTTGCAGGGCCCGCAAGCGTTCAATTCCGCCCCTGAGGGCCAGGGGCGGGCGCACTGTCAGGGGAACATCTTCCTCTTCCTGTGGCAGGTGGAGCAGTCCCTCTACTTTGCCGCCTAAAGTAAGTTGCAGGGTTTCGACCACCTGTGCCGTGCTGATGCCGTTCAAGGCCGCTTTTTCGCGATCGACCGTAATCTTGAAACGCTGCTCATTCTCCTCCATATACCAGTCAACATCAACCACCCCATCGGTTGCTTCCATGAGATCGCGAATATGCAGCGCCAGTTGCCGCTGCTGGGCGTAGTCGGGCCCGTAAACCTCGACGACCAGGGTCGAGAGCACCGGCGGGCCGGGTGGCACCTCGGCGATTTTGACCCGGGCCTGATAGCGGTCGGCGATCTTTTTCAGGGCCGGGCGCAGGCGTTTGGCGATGGCATGACTCTGTTCGCGGCGCCTTCCTTTGGCGGCCAGATTGACCTGGAGATCGGCGAGCTGCGGTCCCCGCCGGAAGTAGTAGTGGCGCACAAGACCGTTGAAATTGAAGGGCCCGGAGGTGCCGATATAGAGCTGGTAGTCGGTTACCTCATTGACCGTGCGCAGATAGTCGGCCATCTCCAGGGCGGCATTGGCGGTCATCTCCAGGGTCGCGGTTTCGGGCAGATCGAGGATCACCTGAAATTCACTTTTGTTATCAAAGGGCAGCATCTTGACCCGGACCAGGCCGAAGGCGACCAGGGACGCGGAGCCAACCAGCAACAGCAGAACGCCGCCGAGAAAACTCCAGCGCCAGAGCGGGCGATGTAAAAGGGGCGACATGATGTGGCGGTAGAAACGGGTGCTGGCATCTTCCGGATGGCCATGCGGAGTGTGGGTGTCTTGGGGTTCGCTTGTGGTTGTGCGGGCCGCCGCTTCGGGGTTGGCCGATTTCTGGCGGCGGAGCAGGCGGATTGAGGCCCAGGGGGTGACGATGAAGGCGACGATCAGCGAAAAAAGCATGGCCGCCGAAGCGCCCACTGGAATCGGCCGCATGTAGGGCCCCATGAGGCCGCCGACGTAAGCCATCGGCAGGATGGCGGCGATCACCGTCATGGTTGCGAGGATCGTGGGATTGCCGACCTCGTTGACCGCCTCCAGGGCGATTGAAGTGGCCGAGCGCTCCCGGTTTTCCGGCAGGTGGTAATGGCGGACGATATTTTCGACGACGACGATGGCATCGTCAACCAGAATGCCGATTGAAAAGATCAGGGCAAAAAGGGTGATGCGATTGAGGGTGTAGCCATGCAGATAGAAGACCGTAAGGGTCAGGGCCAGGGTTACGGGAATGGCGAAAAGAACGACCCCGGCTTCGCGGCGGCCGAGACTGAACCAGATCAAAAGGCAGACCGAGATTACCGCGATCAGCATATGCAGGAGGAGCTCGTTTGATTTCTCCTTTGCAGTTTCGCCGTAGTCACGGGTGACGGCGATCTCGATATTGTCGGGAATGACACTGCCCTTGACCTCGTCGAGGCGCTCAAGGACCCGGTGGGCGATTTCGGTAGCATTGCTGCCTTTGCGTTTGGCCACGGTCAGGGTTACGGCCGGACAGGTCTGCTGCCTGGCACTCTGCAGGCCTGAGGTCGGGGCCGCCGGGCCGCTGCCGAAGAAAACATACTGTTCGGGCTCGGCCGGCCCGTCGCTGATTCGGGCGACATCGCGAAGATAGACCGGTCCGCCCTGAAAGCTGCCCAGAATGATGCGGCCGACCGCATCGGCTGAATCCAGCTGGCCGTCGACATGAATGATGATTTCACCTTCCTGCGCAGTTGGATAACTGCCGGCGTCGACCGCCTGGTTGGCGGGCATCAGGCTTCGGGTCACACTCTCCATTCCGAGGCCGCGGGCCGCCAGGCGGGCCGGGTCTACCAGGATGTTAAGGCTGCGTTTTTCTCCGCCGATAAGCTGGGTCAGGGAGACATCGGGTTCGCGTTTGATGATCTCCGCCGCCGCGGCCGCAACCCGGCGCAGCGTGTAGTGGTCCGCTTCCGCACTCCAGAAGGTCAGGGTCAGGATGGGAACGTCGTCGATATAGCGGGGTTTAATCAGGGGCGGTGAAACCCCGGGCGGCATCCGGTCAAGATTGGCCATGAGTTTGGCCTGCAGGCGGACAATGGCCCCCTCCTCATCCTCGCCGACTTTGAAACGCACCACCACCAGGGACTGACCGGGGCTTGAGGTCGAGTAGAGGTACTCGACCCCCGGAATCTCCCAGAAGAGTTTTTCCAGGGGGCCGGAGACCCGCTTTTCGACCTCTTTCGCCGTCGCGCCGGGCATCTGTATGAGAACGTCGATCATCGGGACGATGATCTGGGGTTCCTCCTCCCGGGGCAGGGCCATGACCGCGCCGATACCTAAGAGAATGGCGGAGATAATAATCAGCGGGGTGAGTTTGGAATCGATGAAGAAGCGGGCGATGCGACCCGCCGGCCCCAGGTTTCCGATGGTTTCTGGGGTATTGGGGGTTTCCGGTATCATAACGCAGACTCCACCCGGGTGCCGTCTTTGAGGGTTGCGGGCGGGGCGAGGACAAAGATATCGCCGGAGCTGAGGCCGGAAATTACCTCGACCCCGTTATCCAACTGGCGGCCGGTGCGGATGAGACGGTAGTGGGCCAGCTTTTTCTCATCGATTTTGAAAATGCCGGTGAGCTGTCCTTCGACGACAATGGCGCTGGCCGGAATTACAAAAAGTTGATCCCGGCCGACATCGATGGCGGCTCGGGCAAACATGCCTGAGCGTAAATCCGGATTGGCCGGCAGGGCAAGTTTGACCAGGAATGAACGGCTGCGGGCTGCGGCCGCCGGATCAATCGTGCTGATCGTGGCGGTCAGTGCGAGATTATCGAGGGCCGGAATCCGAACCGGCACCGACTGTTGCAGATTAATCAGGCCGATGTAGAGTTCCGGCAACATGATTTCAACCCGGTAATCTTGGTTTTGTTCGAGGCGCAGAAGGGCGCGGCCCGGGTTCGCAAGTTCGCCGGGATCAACCAGACGGGCCGTGACGAGGCCGTCATAGGGGGCCAGGATTCGGGCATAGCCCTGAAAGACCTGACTTTCGGCCAGAGCCGCCTCAGCCTGGCGCACCCGGGATGCGGCCGCCAGCACCAGATCATCAGCCTGGCGGAGAGCGGCCTGGGCCGCCGCAAAGCGGGCTTTGATTTCGTCAAACTCCTGTTCACTGACGGCTTCATCGGCGTGCAGGCCCTGGTAGCGCGTCAAGGTTTTCCGGGCCAGTTCGGCCGTGGCAACCGCGGCCTCGCGGGCGGCCGCGGTTGCGGTTTCGCCCTGTCGGGCTTCGTTGAGCGCAGCTTCTGCCTGCTGTTTACGGGCGGCTGTCTGGCGCTGGTCGATGGTGAGCAGGAGCTCGCCTGCTTTCACCGACTGGCCTTCGCGAACCCTGACGGCCGTAATGATGCCGTTGGTGTTGGCGGCGATGGTGCTGCTGATTTCAGCGGTCACAGTGCCGACGGCCTCGTAAAGCGCTGGTCTAGGGCTCAGCTGGGCGTTCATGGTTGCTAATTTTAAAGGGGCGCCGCTGGGATTTTGTGTGGTTCCCGGGTCGATTTTTTCCCCACAGCCCCAAGTGCCGGCGAGCAGAATCAGACCGATAAGTATACGTGATTTATGGTATTTCATTAAATAACCTCATGGGGCCGGGTAGTCGGCGATAGTTGGTTTCAAGGAGAAGTTGTCAGGTCGCCGGCAGCGAGTTTAAGCGCATTGCCGGCCACCAGATAATCATGGATGGCCTGGAAATGCATCATCAAAGTCTGCTGCCGGGCGTTTTCGGCTCCGAGTAGTTCGACGATGGTAAGGAGCCCGCCGGCATAACGCTTGCTGACGATGCGTAAGGCTTCGGCTGACTGTTTCAGGGCCTGGCGGGCAACCTCAATGCGTTGCCAGGCACTCGCGGCGGCCAGATAAGCCTGACGGATCTCCAGGGCTGTCTGGTTTTCCGCCTGCAGACGCAAAGCCGCAATCTGACGGAGGGCGGCGGCGGCTTCTTTGGCCCGGGCCGAGGTTGCAAGACCGGAAAAAAGATTTAAGGAGACCACGGCGCCGACCGTGCAGCTGTCAGCACTCTCGGAAAAATCCTCGCTGTCGATCTGGTAGCTGCCGACAAGATTGACAGCCGGCAGGTAGGCGGCCCGGGCTTTGGCGATCTCTTCTGCGGCGATGGTTTCTCGCAGGCGCAGCCCCTTGAGGTCGGGGCGTTGCGCCTGGGCGCGGGCGAGCCAGTCGTCGATGGTGCCGGCAATCTGATCTCCGGGGAGAAGTTCGTCGGTCAGCGTGAAGGGTTGGGTGTTAGTGATTCCCAGAGCATTGTGCAGCGCCGCCTGGGCTGCCTGCAGATTACTTGCGGCCGTCAGGTGCTGCTGTTCAAGGTCGGCAACATGGACTTGCGCCTGCAGAGCATCGCTTTTGACCACCATGCCGTTGCGGTAGCGCGAGGCCACCAGTTTGAGATTGGCCCGGGCGGTAGTCAGAGCCGCTTGGACAACGTTTACGCCTTTGCCGGCGAGCAGGACGCCGAAATAGGCCCGGGTGGTTTGGGCCAGAGCCTGTTCCTCATTCTGGGCCAGGGTCTGTTCGGCGGCCTGATATCCGAGCTTGGCCTGCTTCAAGCCGTGCCAGCTCTGGCCGCGATCATAAAGCGGCCAGGAAAGATTGAGGCTGGTCGAAAAGTTATTGAGGGCCTCGGGATGGTTAAGGCGGTCGATGGCAAAATCATCACTGCCGAAGCGACCCTGGGAAAGTTTGTTGGAAAAAACCAGGGGCGGGTTGTTGCTGCGCTGAAAGTATTCGTTGAGATTGAGCTGCGGCAACAGGCCGGCGCGGGTCTGAACGATGTGTTGCCGGCTGATATCACAGGCGGCCCGCGCCGCCTTGATGCCCGGATTCTGCTCTTTGGTGATCTGCAGGGCCTCGGCCAGAGACAAGGCTGCCGGATAATTTTCCAGCGCCCGGACCTGGCCGGGGAAAACCAGTCCGAAGGCTAGAGCCAGCCAACCCAGCAATCCCAGTTTAAGTCTGTTGACAGTCAATTTTTCAAGTCCTCGTTTTACATTAGTTGCAGAAAAAAAGTTAATTCCTGAGTGAAATACGACGTTTAACCAGTTTCAGCACTTCAAAAAAGAAAAGATAGAGTCCGGCCGCGGCAAAGATATAGAGCCAGTCGCCCGATCGCAAGGGGGCAAAGCTGAGAAAATCACGGATTCCGGGTACGTAGATTAATATGAGGACCAGCCCGGCCGAGATCAGGGTCGAGTAAAGCAGGATCGGGTTGCTGAAAAAAATTGGGCTGAAGAGGGTGTGACGGGTGGAACGGCGCTGAAGAATATTGACATACTGACAGAAAACGATGGTCGCGTAACTGATGGCCGTTGCCGCCGCGTATTGCAGCGTGGTGACTGAGGCGAAGGTGAAGGGGGCCCCGCTGCGGCCCATGAAGAGATAGAAATTTGAAAAGGCGAGGAGCCCGATCAAGGTTCCCATCAATGTAACCTCGAAGCTTGAGCCGACACCTAAAAGA
>JAFGVI010000108.1 GCA_016938065.1 Deltaproteobacteria bacterium
CCGGAGTGGTGAAACAGGTAGACGCACGGGACTCAAAATCCCGCGGGGGCGACCCCGTGTCGGTTCGATTCCGACCTCCGGCACCATCAATGATAATAAGGGGTTACAGTCTTATGGCTGTAACCCCTTTTTGTTTCTGATATGTCTTGTGTGTAATTCCTGTGTAATCGTGCCAGAAAATTACACATGTACGTTAAGATTCTTTTTTGCGAGCGCAATATTGGCAATACCATTATCATGTTGGCCTATCAGCTCAAGCTGATTAGCCCAGGAAACACCTGGCCGTTGAGGATGCGTAAATGGGTATAAATTAGTTTATGTCGATCCCGCCGCTATGGGTTTTAGTGACAACTGGCAACAGTCTTCCTGTCTGAAATTAGTTGACAGTGATTTGTGAGTGAGTTATGTTTATTGACACAAAAAAGAATATATATTTGTGTCAGGTTTTTTATGAAAATGAACTTAAAAAGCATAGATAATAAGATACTTAGCAGGATTTATGGTCATGGCAGGGGTTGGGTGTTTACTCCAAATGACTTTAAGGATCTTGGTAGTCGTAATGCTGTTGCTTCGTCTCTTAAGCGCTACAAACAATCAGGGCAGATACGCCAGTTAGCCCGGGGACTTTATGACTACCCTAAAAGTGACCATCAGCTGGGTCTTCTGCTGCCTTCTTCAGACGATATTGCCAAAGCCTTGGCCGGACGGGATGCCGCTAGGTTGCAGCCGACCGGGGCTTATGCGGCAAACTTGCTCGGGCTTTCAACTCAGGTGCCAATGAAAGTGACTTACCTTACAGATAGTCTCTCTCGGACTGTGCAGGTTGGTAATCGGCAGATTATTTTGAAACGAACGACTCCACGTAATATGGCAACAGCAGGTCGTATCAGCGGGTTGGTAATTCAGGCTTTAAGACATATAGGCCGGAAAAATGTGGATGATCAAATTATTGCTCAGCTTGATCGTGTACTTGGTACACAGGCCAGATCCCAGCTGATGAAGGATGTTCGCTATGCGCCGGCCTGGATTGCTGATATTTTTCGTAATCTGGCGCTTGAGGAGGTTTCTGCGTGAAAGAGTTCATAGAGATGGATGATGAACGCCGAAATCTCGTGTGTACGCAAACTGCGGCACAGTTAAATCTGGCCGATGTGGCGGTGGAAAAGGATTTCTGGGTTTGTTGGACGCTGGATAAATTATTTCGATTACCTAAGTGGGGGAAGAGCCTGACATTTAAAGGAGGAACTTCGCTTTCCAAGGGTTGGAAACTTATTGAACGTTTTTCAGAGGATATCGACATTGTTATTGATCGGGGGGTGCTTGGATTTTCTGGTGATAAGGCTCCGGAAAATGCTCTCAGCAAGAAACAAACAAGAAAACGACTTGATGGGCTTAAGCTTGCCAGTTGCAATTGTGTTAAAAACGAGATTCTGCCAACTCTTCACGATGCTATTGGAAAAGATATTCCGAATGCCATCTCATGGGATTTGATTGAAGACCCGGCTGATTCTGATCAGCAAACCTTGCTATTCAATTATCCGACGGTTTTCTCAGATAAGGCTGCGTACCTGAAAAGAGCAGTCAAAATTGAAATGGGAGCCCGATCCGATACCGATCCGTCAGAGAAAATTTTAATCAGTTCCTATATCAGTGATGTTTTCCCAAATCTATTTTCTCTGGCGACCGCTGAGGTTCGCGCTGTATCGCCGAAACGAACCTTCTGGGAAAAGGCAATGCTCTTGCATGAAGAGACCTTTCGGCCGGTAGATAAACGTCGCAAAGATCAGATGGCGAGGCATTACTATGATCTTTATAAATTGATAGAAGCCGGTGTCGCTGGGGAAGCCTTTGCAGATCTTGACCTTTTTTTCAGCGTGGCGGAACATCGTAAAGTATTCTTTCGCCATAATTGGGTTGATTACGAAACCTTAGTGCCTGGTCGGCTTCGCTTGGAGCCTACTGAAAAACAAATGCCGGACTGGCGATCAGATTACGCCAATATGCAGCAGGAGATGTTTTGCGGTGAGGCACCAAGCTTTGATGTTGTTATGAAAAAGGTTCGTGGCTTTCAGGATAAGTTTAACGCTTGCTCGGGAGCCTAAATTGATGTGTAATTCTTGTGTAATCAGTCTTGGAAAATGATGGATTTTTACTGAAGATTTGAGTCTCTAATCCATGGTTGTTTTTTGATGAATAGCTATAATATTGAATGGTTGTGGAGAAAATAGGTCTTTTCAGAAAAAGCAAGTTATTTACTCAAAATCCCGCGGGGGCGACCCCGTGTCGGTTCGATTCCGACCTCCGGCACCATCGGTAAAAATAAAGGGTTACAGATTTTTTTCTGTAACCCTTTTTTCGTTTGTGATCTGTGTCTCCATCCTTTGTCTCCCGGCAACAAAACTCCTTGACCCTTAAGCCTGCTAACTGTTAAGGACAGTCAGTATCAATCCCAGTAATGTGGGAGCTGTGATGACTGAGAAGCTGGGCAAGGTCTTCACCATCGAAGAGTTGGCCGTCTCTCTGAAAATCTCCAAATTCTTCCTTTGTAAGCCGGCCCGGAAGGGCGAGGTTTCCGGCCAGAAGGTTGCTAAGGCGGGATTTTATCGACCAGTGGTTGGTGGACAGTGAGTCTTTAGCCCGGAGGAAATAAAAGTAATGCCGGACAAACAGCAGAATTTTCTCGACAATCTGGATAAAAAGCTGTGGAACGCGGCGGACAAGCTGCGCTCAACCCTGGATGCTTCTCAATACAAGCACGCGGTGTTGGGGCTTTTGTTCGTTAAATATGTTTCGGATGCTTTCGACATCCGGCGGCTGGAGTTGATCGAGCAGTTCAAGAATCCGGAGCATGACTATTTTCTCGATCCCGAAGATTATGACTCCGATGTCGAGTACCAGGCCGAGATTGGGGAAGAACTGGAGGTTCGGGACTATTACACCGAAAAAAACGTCTTCTGGGTGCCGCAGCTGGCCCGCTGGCAGACTCTGCGTGATAATGCCACCCTGGCCCCCGGCGCCGAGATCGAGATCAAGAACGGCAAGACCCACGCCTACACCTTCCGCAGTGTGGGGCGGCTGATTGACGATGCCCTGGAGGCCATTGAGAAGGACAACCCCAAGCTGAAAGGGGTGCTGAACAAATCATACGGGCGCCTGCAGATTGATCAGTCCAAGCTCATCGAGCTGATCAACCTGCTCTCCGAGATTCCCTTTGCCCATGAATCCCTGCAGGCCAAGGACATCCTCGGCCATGTCTATGAATATTTCCTCGGTCAGTTCGCCCTGGCCGAAGGCAAGAAGGGCGGCCAGTTCTACACCCCGAAATCCATCGTCTCGTTGATTGTCGAGATGCTGCAGCCCTTCGCCGGAAGGGTCTATGATCCGGCCATGGGTTCCGGAGGCTTCTTTGTCCAGAGTGAGAACTTCATCAAGGAGCATGGCGGCAGATTAGGCAATGTTTCGATCTACGGTCAGGAGTACAACCACACCACCTGGCAGCTGGCGGCCATGAACATGGTGATCCGGGGCCTGGACTTCAACTTCGGCAAGGAACCGGCCAACACCTTTACCAACGACCAGCACCCGGACCTGCGGGCCGACTACATCATGGCCAATC
>JAFGVI010000109.1 GCA_016938065.1 Deltaproteobacteria bacterium
GCAAAGACGCAAAGACGCAAAGATCATTCTTGAAGATTATTGACACAACGAGTTATTCCATCTTTAAGAAGATTTTCGTTAAAATTATACTATTTTTTCAGAACCGCCCGAGCTTTAAGGCGCAGAGCCTGAAGACGGATAAAACCCTCGGCATCATATTGGTCGTAAACCATATCCTCTTCAAAGGTGGCCATTTCCGGCTGATAGAGCGAAACCGGGGATTTGCGGCCAACTACAGAACAATTACCTTTGTAGAGCTTAAGCCGCACCGTCCCGGTGACATTCTCCTGGGTCTTGTCGATCAGGGCCTGCAGGGCTTCGCGCTCGGGCGCGAACCAGAAACCGTTATAAACCATACGGGCATATTCGGGAATCAAAGAGTCACGCAGATGCATGGCATCGCGATCCATGGTCAAAGACTCCACCGCGCGATGGGCGTGATAAAGGATCGTACCGCCCGGGGTTTCATAGACGCCGCGCGATTTCATACCGACAAAACGGTTTTCGACCATATCTACGCGGCCGATGCCATTGGCGCCGCCAAGTTCATTGAGACGGGCGAGAAGGCCAGCCGGTGAAAACTCAACCCCGTCCACCGCGACCGGATCGCCCTTGACAAAATCAATTTCGCAATAGGTGGCCTGATCAGGCGCCTTTTCCGGAGAAACTGAGAGCTGAAACATCGCTTCCTCAGGTTCACGCCAGGGGTCTTCCAAAACTCCGCCCTCAAAACTTATATGGAGCAGATTACGGTCGGAACTGTAGGGCTTCTCTTTGGAAACCGGAATCGGAATGTTGTGGTTTCTGGCATAGGCGATCAATTTTTCCCGCGAGTTCAAACCCCAATTGCTGCGCCACGGGGCAATCACTTTAATCTGCGGCTCAAGACCGTAAAAAGTCAGTTCAAAACGGACCTGATCGTTGCCTTTGCCGGTAGCGCCGTGGGCTACGGCATCAGCTCCTTCGAGACGGGCAATATCGATCTGACGCTTGGCAATCAGGGGCCGGGCAATCGAGGTGCCGAGCAGATAAACCCCTTCATAGATGGCATTGGCCCGAAAAATCGGAAAAACAAAATCACGCACAAACTCTTCGCGCAGATCATCAATATAGACCTTGGAGGCGCCGGTGGCCAGAGCTTTGGCCTCAAGACCATCAAGTTCTGCCCCCTGGCCGACATCAGCGGCAAAAGCGATTACCTCACAATTATACTCTTCTTTAAGCCAGGTCAAAATAACCGAAGTATCGAGTCCGCCCGAGTAAGCCAGCACGATTTTCTTAATATCACTCATAATAACTCCTGAAAATAATTAGTGCCTTACAGGTTATTTTCTTGTTTTTTCAACATTTTTTTCAACAGCAAAAACAAGAAAATGTTCTGATAAGAGCACTTATTTGCGGGCTCGCCCCCGCATTATCAATTCATTAAGGTCAGCAACAGAGCTTTCTGGACATGCAGGCGGTTTTCCGCCTGAGTAAAGATGAGCTCCGCATGATCATCAAAAACCTTACCGGTTATCTCCTCGCCGCGATGGGCCGGCAGACAGTGCAGAACCAACGGCTCCGGGGCCGCAACCTTTAGCAAATTGTCACTGATCTGATAACCGGCAAAAACTTTTCGCCGCTCCCGAGCTTCTTCTTCCTGGCCCATGCTAGCCCAGACATCAGTATTTAAAACATGTGCCCCCCGGGCCGCCGCCAACGGGTCTAGAAGTACGGCCACCCGCCCCGGAGCCTGCTTTTGCACCCGGGCCAGCAGACCGGCATCGGGTTCATAACCGGCGGGACAGGCGATTTTGAGATCAAAACCAAAGCGCAGAGCCGCATTGATCCAGGAGTTCGCCATATTATTACCGTCCCCTATATAAGCAACCTGAAGGCCGGCAAGCTCATCCAGCCCCAACCCTAGATGCTCCTGGATCGTAAAAATATCGGTCAGCACCTGACAGGGATGGAGAAAATCGGTCAAGCCGTTAATCACCGGGACAGTCGCATACTGAGCCAGAGTCTCGACCTCGGCATGTTCAAAGGTCCGAATCATAATCGCATCGACATAACGGGAGAGCACCCGGGCCGTGTCCGGCAACGGTTCGCCGCGTCCGACCTGGGTATGAGTCGCACTCATAAATATCGCCTGACCACCGAGTTGAAACATGCCGACCTCGAAGGAGACCCGGGTCCGGGTGGACGACTTCTTAAAGATCATGGCCAGACTTTTACCGGCCAGAGCCCCGGCAAACATCTCAGGTGCCGCCTTAAGTTCAGCCGCGAGCTCAAGCACGGCCCCAAGCTCACGGCGTGACCACTGGGCCAGGTCAAGAAAATGCTTAGGGGTGGTGCTGTTCGACATCTTTCAGTACCTCAGTCAGAATTTGCAGCAAGAGCTCAATTTCCGTTTTCTCAATAATCAGGGGCGGAGTAATCCGCAAGGTATTCTCGCCCGCCGATCCCACCAGCAGTCGCCGCTTAAGACAAGCCGCCACGACCTCGCCCACGGGTATTTTTAAATCGACCCCGAACATCAGACCGAGACCGCGAACCGAGGCGATCTTATCCGGAAAACGCTGCTGCAGAGATTCAAGCCCGGCCCTGAGAAAGGCCCCTTTGTCGGCGACCTTTTCGACAATTTTCTCATCGCGCAGGGTTTCAAGCGTTGCCAGGGCCGCAGCTGAAGCCAGCGGATTACCGCCAAAGGTCGAAGCGTGACTGCCGGGGCCGAAATGGGACATGACCCGATTACTGGCGAGCATCGCCCCGATGGGAAAACCATTTCCCAGAGCCTTGGCCGCCGTCATGATATCGGGGACAATGGAACTGTGCTGATGCGCAAAAAAGGTACCGGTACGACCAATCCCGGTCTGCACCTCATCAAACATCAACAAAACCCCGCGTTCATCGCAAAGTGCCCGTAATTGATCAAGATAGCCCGCAGCCGGCAGAATAACCCCGCCCTCACCCTGCACCGGCTCGACGAGCACGGCGCAGGTTTTATCGGTTATGGCTGCAGCCACCGCGGCAATGTCATTGAAGGGAACATAGTCAAAACCGTCGAGCAGAGGCTGATAGCCGGTCTGCACCTTTTTCTGGCCGGTCGCTGTAATCGTGGCCATGGTACGCCCGTGAAAAGAGTGATGCATGGTGATTATGCGTTTGGCCCCTTCGCCTAAAACCTCATGGCCGTAACGCCGGGCCAGTTTGATGGCCGCCTCGTTGGCTTCAGCCCCGGAGTTACAGAAAAAGACCTTATCGGCAAAAGAGAGCTCACATAAGATTTTTGCGAGGCGAGCCTGGGGCTCGATGTGATAGAGATTGGAAACGTGCATCAGCCGCCCCGCCTGGGCCGCAATCGCATCTCTTACCCGCGGATGACAATGGCCGAGATTGCAGACCGCGATACCGGCCAGAGCATCAAGATACTCATTGTCTTCAGCATCCCAGAGCCTGACCCCCGCCCCCCGAACCAGAGCCAGAGGGAAGCGTTTATAGGTCGGCGCCACATAGTTTTCAGTCAAAGCAAAAATTTCGGATGAATACATAGTTGTTACCTTACAAGCCGGAAAACAGATTGAACGGTTTTCAAGTTAACCCGGGAATCTTCAGGCCGCCGGTGAGTTTGCTCATTTCGTCGGTCATCATCGCCTGAGATTCACGCAAGGCCTGATTAATTGCGGCCAGAACCAGATCCTGCAGCATCTCGATATCATCCGGGTCAACCGCTTCGGGCTCGATCACGATCGAAACAATCTCCTGACGACCGTTGGCCACAACCTTGACCATGCCGCCGCCGGCAGCGGCTTCAACCGTGCGTTTGCCAACCTCTTCCTGCATTTTTGCCATCCGCGCCTGCATCTGCTGCGCCTGCTTCATTAAATTTCCGATACCTTTAGACATAATCAATCTCCTGTATATCTATTTTTTGCCTCTATAACTATTTTCGAGGTTTTATCTCAGTAACCCGGCCGCCGAAACGCTCACTGACAAAACGGACAGCGGGATCGTTAAAGATCTCCTCCTTGCTCGGCAGAGACCGCGACCGCGATACTCCGGTAAGTTGCGGACGGCCCGCGACCGCTGCCGCAGGGGCGGCAACCGCCCGTAACTGCAAAACCCGGCTCTCCTGTCGGCCTGTAAATTGAGACCAGCTGGATAAAATCTTCTCTTTTACACCTTCTGCGGCCAGCAGATCGAGAACATGCGGCGCGACTTCCAGCCCCAGAGTGCCGTCGGCGGCCGGCTGCAGACGCGAACGCTGCAGCATGGCTCCGAGCCACGCATCCTGGCCGGCAAGCCGTGAGAGAAAATTATCCCACTGCGCCGGCTCGATTTTCTCCCCTGCCTCACTTGCCGGCACCGGTTTTTCCGGCACCTGCTCGGCCGGAGTCGGCATTGCCGTCGGCGGCCGCCCTCCAGCGGGATTGTCGCCGACCTGAAATTGAGTCGGAGGCGGGCTGACCCTGCATTCCTCCTTATTAACGACAACACCTGATAACGGCCGCGACCGGTTCTGCCCGTCACGCATGGGACCGGCCACCGCCTGAGCTGAAACAGGAGGGACCGCTGGCGGTGGTTCGGCGGCAACCGGCGAACCTGAAGAAACGCTCGGCGGCAGCACCTTTAACTGACGCTCAATCCGACCCAGCAACTCCTCCAGGGGCAGCAGATCGCGGGCCAGGCCCAGCTCAACCAGAGCCATCTCCAAGGCCAGACGCGGAATCTGCGAAGCCTTGATCCGGCTGTAGTGCTGCTGCCAGAGTTCAAAGAGCTGCTGCCAGTAAGGCAGTGCCTTCAGTGCGACCAGAGGTTCAAGCCGCTCAATTTCATCAGCGCTGATGCCGAGCAGACCTTTAAGCTCGCCCGAAAGCTTGAGAAAGAGGGCGTCGCGCAGATAGAAAAGAAACTCCTCGCTGAATTTTTTGAGATCAACCCCGGCCTGTTCGAGATCGCTGACCAGACTGACGGCGGCGGCCAGATCTCCGCTGACCACTTTTTCAAGAAGAGTAAACGTATGGCGGGCTTCGATCAGACCCAGGGCACAGCGCAGATCGGCAATGCTGATAGTCTCTCCGGCATAGGAGCGCACCTGATCGAGCAGACTCAAAGCATCGCGCATACTGCCCTGAGCTTCCCGGGCGAGAAGGGCCGCGGCCCCGTCGGCGAAAACCAGCTGCTCCCGCTCGGCGATTTCGGTCAAGGCGGCAGCGATTGTCATCGCCGTCAGACGCCCGAAATCAAAACGCTGACAGCGCGAGAGAATGGTCATCGGCACTTTGTGCACATCGGTCGTCGCCATGATAAACTTGACATGACGCGGCGGCTCTTCCAAGGTTTTTAAAAGAGCGTTAAAAGCCTCCGTCGTCAACATGTGGACTTCGTCGATTATATAAATTTTATAGGGAGAGCTCTGGGGCAGGTAGGCGACATTATCACGCAGCAGGCGAATCTCACCGACACCGCGATTGGAAGCGCCGTCGATCTCAATGACATCGGCGGCATTGCCGGCAGTCACAGCCAGACAGTTTTCACACTGATTGCAGGGCTCGGCCGCCGCCCCTCTGAGACAGTTAAGGGCTTTAGCCAGAATCCTGGCAGCCGAGGTTTTGCCGACACCGCGCGACCCGGTGAAGAGAAAGGCGTGTCCGACCCGCTCCCGCAGAATCGCATTCTGCAGGGTTCTGGCGATATGCTCGAGCCCCGCCAACTCGGAAAAGAGCTGCGGCCGCCACTTGCGGGCAAGAACCTGATACGCCTCCGCCATGAATCTTATACCCTAAAAATTTATCCCCATGGGTGATAACCAGGCGACCCTGCGGCACACGGAGAGCGGTGCTGCCGCTGCTTCCTTCCGGATCTGACGGGGTTCACGCCGTCGCCGTTGCACAGGACCTGGTTATCACCCATGGGGATAAAATCGGCTTAAAAAGCGCGTTTATTAAAAAAAATGGCGGAGAGAGAGGGATTCGAACCCTCGGTACGGTTTCCCGTACACACGCTTTCCAGGCGTGCACCTTCAGCCTCTCGGTAATCTCTCCGGCTGGGGGAACCGCTCCGACTAGCAAATATTCTTGCCCCTGTCAAGAGATAAATCCCAATCCGCGTTCATTCAGCCGCCTCCAGGATTATATTTTCAACCGTCAGCGAGCCGGCCGCAAGCGTCAGAGACCCTTTAAGGGTGCTGGTGCCGATCACCTGTGCGAAAGCGCAATCATAGCCACCGCTCAAAGTCAGCACAATATTACGGGTAAAGTTGAGCTCTCCGGCAAAATTACCGGCCCGCAGCTGCAAAGTGTCGCCAGCAATCACGGCATATTCATAAACCGCAGTCAACGATTCCGTATAGACTGTCGCCGGCGGCAGCACCCGGATGGAGCCGCCCCGGCAGCGATAGAGATCAACGGTGACGGTGCCGAGGTTGCCCGGCGTCGCCGCACTGCCGCCCAGATCAAAGGCCCCATACCAATAATCTCCCGGCGCGGCCCGGGCCGTCAGATCCCAGACCACATCCAGATTAAAGGGTTCACCGGCAGGGGGCGCTGCCCCTCCGCCCGAGATCACCACCTGCAGATCGGCGCTGCCGGCCGACGGCACCTGCGCTACGGCTAAAGTGACCGTATCCGGGGTGCTGCCGGAGGGATCGGAAGCCTGAAAATTGTCGACATAGATCCAGTACTCGCCGGGAGCCGGATCAAGCAGGGAACATTTCTCAACCGAACCGCTGCCGGCTGAAATCGCAACCATCTCCCCGCCGGTCTTAAAGTAGATATAGAGGTCAAGATCAGGGGCACTGGCCGCGACGATTTCGGCCAGCAGCCGTTTGCTGCCGAGCGGAACATTCTGCACCACCCGGAGGACACCCTCGGTCAAAGGATTGGGGGCAGGCTCTGAAGCTAATGAGATTTCGCCCGGTACAGGATTCTGAATCAGCGCCGCCTCTTCGATTCGGGGCTCAACCAGGCCGTAATAGCGCGGATAAAGTTCCTCAATTGCGGAAGCTTTAATATCGCTTATCACCTCGCGGCCCGAGAGCTCAGCATTTTCAATGACAAGAGACCGTGTAAGATTCGAGTTCAGGCTTTTCAGAGCAATCGGCAGATGCGCCACCGGTACCGCCGGAGAGGCCGGGGTCAGGCGCAGTTCTCCGAAGAGCCAGGTCGCCGCTGCCGCCCCGCTGACCTCGGCGGTCAGAGTCAGAGTCTGACTGCCGCCGGCCGCCAGAGTAAAAGATGAGGGCGCAACCTGCAAAGAGACACCGGGAGGCGCCGTAACACTTGACTGCCACGTTTCATCACCTGCCAACGTGCTTTTTATGGTTCGCTCCCAGGTTTGCGACCCAATCACCTGAGCCGCCGCGAAACCGGGCAGATTAAGGGCCGCCGGAGAGCCGCCCCGAGCGGGATCAGCCGCACTATATTCCGCCGCGCTGATATCCATGACAAAACCTGCGGCCAGCGCCTCCGGCAGAGAGATCCGTCCCGAACCACGAGCAAACGGGTCGGCCGGGGTCAGACCATCATCCAGCAGAACCCCGTCGTCAACCGCAGTCGTCATCAGGGCAGACTGAATTTCGGCCGGACTCCAGCCGGGCTCAGCCTGATGCAGAAGGAGGGCGGCCCCGGCGGCATGCGGCGAGGCCATTGAAGTACCGCTCATGAGCTCCCACATATTTACACCATAGGGCTGGGCCGGGTCGCTGCCGCCGGCCGCCAGAATGGAGACCCCGGGAGCCGTAACATCGGGTTTGATGATATCAGGAACCGCCGGATCGGCTCCCCTGGAACTGAAGGAAGCCATAAGATCTCCCACTCCGACGGCCAAGGTTGTCCCGCAGATAGTTCCCCGTGGGGAAAAACTGCCTGCCAGCCAGTTTTTCAAAACCAGACCGTCACTATAGGTCAAATGGATTGCCGGCAGATAGTGCATATCACAAACCAGCGAATCGCCATCGGTTATGCTGTTGAGCAGCACCATGCCGCCGGCACCGCCGGCAAGGAGATTGGCTCCTTTGTCGACCCGGGCAATCTCACCGCGGTCACAGACCACAATCTCGCCATTGAAGGTTCCCGGAGCAAAGGGGCCCAGAGCCAGAGCATCGTTATAGGGTGGATTCCCGGCATAAACAAGATCGGCCTGACCGTAGCCGGCGGTAAAACTCGGCCCGATAAAGGATAGTATCTGGGGTCCGGTGCTGTTGCTGAAGTTTCCCATACGGTTCTGCAACTCACGATCGTGAGTGCTTGCCCCGACCGCCAGAAGCCAGGGCGCCACGGCCGGTGCACCGATCGTCTCAGCTTCGGGACCCTCGTTGCCGGCCGATGTCGCCACCATGATCCCGGCCTCACGCGCCGCGAGAAAAGCCAGGCTCTCAGGATCACTCCAGGGATCAGAGGCAAGACCGCCGATTGAATAGTTGATAACATCAACCTGATCGCTGACGGCCTGTTCAATTGCAGCCACCAGAGCCGAGCCCGGACAGCCGCCGCCCTGCACGTCATCAGGGTAACAGACCCGATAGCTGATGATGTTGGCATGCGGGGCGACCCCGGAAATGGCGCGGGTGATGGCCAGCGTCGGGGCCTCAATTAAAGCATCCGGCAAAACATTACCGGCGGCCGTGCTCGCGGTATGCGAACCGTGACCGCTGACATCAAGGGCGGTTTTGAGATTGCCGGAAATTTCCGGCGTCAGATCGTAAGCCCCGATCAACTTATCATTACAGAAAGCGGCATCATAGTCCGGATGCAGAGGGTTGCAGATGCCGTAATAGATGCCCCGGGGATTGCTGTGATCATAACCATCGCCCCCGATGTCGGCAAACGAGGGATTATGCGGATTGATGCCGGTGTCAATTACCCCGACGACCATGCCTTCACCCTTGATCCCATCAATAAACAGAGGATCGTCCCAGAGCTTGTCGGCCCCGATCCACTGCGGGCCGGCATCGGTATGAAGAAAACTCATTTTCTCCGCCTGCACGCTTATAACCCCCGGCAGACGCCTGACTTTTTCCGCCTCAGCCCGGGTCAACTCAACCGCCAGGCCGTTAAAAACAACCTCATAACGAAAACGGCTCAACAGGGGGCGCGCGAGAACCTTGACCATAGTCTGTTCGACAACTTTGCGCCTGTCTGTCAGATATTGACGATAGACCAGAGCCGCACGACTCCTGACATCGAGTTTGCGGCTGCCGGTCACCGCAACTGCGGTTGCGGCCAGATTGCGAAGACCACCGCGATAGAGGGCCAGCGGCGGGTCGGCAAACTGAACGAGATAGATTGCGGACTCGGTGGCGGCCGCTTTGTCGCAGACTTTTATCAACCCGGCACGCCTCGTGCTGGTCTCAGCCCCGCCGACATAAGAAAAACCGGCGCCCAGC
>JAFGVI010000110.1 GCA_016938065.1 Deltaproteobacteria bacterium
ACCTGTGACCCCCGGCTTGTAAGGCCGGTGCTCTCCCAGCTGAGCTACCCGCCCACAAACACGTTCCGTCTAATTCAAACTATCTTTCAACGCTTTACCGGGCTTGAATTTCGGGACATTACTCGCAGCAATCTCTATATTCTCTCCCGTTCGCGGGTTGCGACCAGTACGAGCCGGACGATCAACGGCATAAAATGTTCCAAAACCAACCAACGCAACCTTTTCACCTTTTACCAGCTCATCTTTGACAACCTCGGTAAACGCTTTAAGCACCTTTTCCGAGGCGGCTTTGGTAACATCCGCTTTTTCGGCAATTGCCTCAATCATTTCGGCCTTCGTCATCATTATCCCTCCCCGCAAAGTGTTTGACTTAAAGTAAGCGCCTTATAGCAAAAGCATTCTGGCTAGTCAAGCCAAAAAACACTGGTTTACGCTGATTCTGCTTTATTTTCCCGCTTATTTTTATTTTCATAAAGATAAAGCGGCTGCGTACCATTAACGATAACCTCTTCTTCGACAATACATTTGACGGCATTGCGGTCAGGCAGGTCAAACATTACTGAATTCATTACACTTTCCAGAATCGACCGGAGCCCTCGGGCCCCGGTCTTCTGCTCGACTGCAAGCGCAGCGACTTTTTCCAAGGCCGCCGGACTGAATTCGAGTTCGACATTATCCATACTAAAAAGTTTGCGGTACTGTTTGACCAGGGCATTTTTGGGCTCGGTCAGAATTCGCACCAGAGCCTCCTGATCGAGTTCGCTGAGACTGGCAATAACCGGCAGACGACCGATAAACTCAGGTATCAGACCATATTTAAGC
This sequence comes from Deltaproteobacteria bacterium, assembly GCA_016938065.1. Classification (GTDB taxonomy): domain Bacteria; phylum Desulfobacterota; class Anaeroferrophillalia; order Anaeroferrophillales; family Tharpellaceae; genus Tharpella. The sequence continues at coordinate 823 of JAFGVI010000110.1, forward strand.
AGATCCGCCGGCGTCACCTCGGGCAGCACCCCGGCACCGGCAAAACTTTTTCTGCGGTTATCGGCGTGAAAGCCAAGGACATTGCCGCGCAGGCGCCGCTGCACAATTTCATCGAGACCGTTGAATGCCCCCCCGCAGATAAAAAGAATATCCTTGGTATCGAGCTTGATGAACTCCTGCTGTGGGTGTTTACGACCACCCTTGGGCGGCACATTGGCAATGGTGCCCTCAAGGATTTTTAAAAGGGCCTGCTGCACCCCCTCACCGGAGACATCACGGGTAATCGAAGGGCTATCGCCTTTACGGGAGATCTTGTCGATTTCATCAATGTAGATGATACCGCGCGAAGCCAGCTCCACATCGTAGTCAGCCGCCTGGAGCAGAGAGACCAGAATATTCTCGACATCCTCGCCGACATACCCGGCCTCCGTCAAATTGGTAGCATCAGCAATGGTAAAAGGAACCTTTAAGATCCGCGCCAGGGTCTGAGCCAAAAGTGTCTTCCCGCTGCCGGTCGGCCCGGTCAGGAGAATATTGCTCTTCTGCAGCTCGACCTCATCGTCACCGCCCAGTCCGCGTGAGGCTATCCTTTTATAGTGATTGTAAACGGCCACCGAAAGCTTGCGCTTGGCTTCATCCTGACCAATAATATATTCATCCAGACTCTCTTTAAGCACCCGGGGCGGAACCAGGGTTTCGCGCAGATCGGCCAGGGTTTCGCGTTCACTCTCACCCACTATGATATTGGTACAAAGATCTACACATTCATTACAGATAAAGACAGAGGGGCCGGCGATCAACTTTTTCACACTGTTCTGATCTTTACCGCAGAACGAACACCGCAGCATATCCTGATCCCTGTTCCGAGCCATCTTCAGCTCTCCTCCGCCAGGCGCCGGTTCCGGATTACGGCATCAATCACCCCGTACTCAACCGCCTGTTCGGTCGACATGAAAAAGTCACGGTCGGTATCACGCTGCAGACACTGCATATCCTGATTCGTATGGTGCTGGAGAATGTCGTTGAGAATCTGTTTCAAGCGCAGAATCTCGCGGGCATGAATATCGATATCCGAGGCCTGGCCAGAAAAACCACCCATCGGCTGATGCAGAAGAATCCGCGAATGGGGCAGGGCATAACGTTTGCCGGCCGTGCCGGCGGCGAGCAGTAAAGCCCCCATACTGGCGGCCTGACCGACACAGATCGTCGTAATATCGGGTTTAACAAACTGCATGGTATCATAGATCGCCAGGCCGGCCGTCACCGACCCGCCGGGTGAATTGACATAGATATTGATATCCTTATCCGGATCGTCAGCTTCAAGAAAAAGAAGCTGGGCAATGACGGCGTTGGCGACATTGTCATCAATCGGCGTACCCAGAAAGACAATCCGGTCGCGCAACAGGCGGGAGTAGATATCATAGGCCCGCTCGCCCCCCGGACTCTGCTCGACCACCATCGGAATAAAACTCATACGGTTACCCTCAAGAATTTACGACTGCCAAAAATTTATGACTGCAAAGAGCCGGCAAAACCGCTCCACCGTGTCAGATTAATTAAAAAAACGATCCTCTATTCGGCCGCGCTCTCTTCCTTGACCGCGTCATCGTTCTCACTCTCTTTATATGAAACCTTGCTCAAGAGATGCTCAATCGTCTTTTCCATAACCACCTCACGGCTGAGCATGCCGCTCAGCTCCGCTTCCCGCCCTCTGAAACGTTCAAACACGGCCTGAGGATTCTCGCCTGAGCCCTGAATGAAACGCTGAAAACGGGCGTTCAACTCTTCGGGGGTGCTTTCAATTTTTTCCGCCGCGGCCAGATGCTCCAGAATCAGCGTATTCTTCACCGTGTTGGCCGCCTCTTCGGCAACCTTCTCACTGTTGGCCGTCAGCAGCTGTTCAACCAGTTCCGGATTGAGCCCCTGTGCCAGAAAACGGGACCGGGCTGAAGAAACCGCCCGCTCTTTTTCTTCGTTGAGCAGGCACTCCGGCAGCTCAAAGTCCACCTTGCTCCGCAGACCGGCCAGGAGCTCCTCAACATTTTTATTTTTTACTTCCGAGAGCCTGGCCGAAGTTACATACTCAGTCATCTTTTCACGCAGTTCAGCCAAGGTCTCCATCTCGCCGCCGGAGAGCTGAATCGCGAGCTCATCATCAAGTTCCGGAACCTCTTTCTCGCGGATCGATTTGACCTTGACGGTAAAGACCGTCTTTTTGCCGGCCAGCTCCGCCTTATTGTAATCTTCGGGAAAAACCGCTTCGAGTTCATAACTCTGGCCCAGCTCAAGCCCGACCAGCTGCCGCTCAAGATCGGCAATAAAACGACCGCTGCCGACTTCTATAGTGAAATCTTCGGCACTGCCGCCGGGAAACTCAATCCCATCAAGACGACCCGTAAAATCGATAACCAGGGTATCGCCTGTCTGTGAAGGCCGTTCATCAATGGTCTTGAACTGCGCCATACTCTGGCGCAGTTTCTCCATCTCGGCATCAACCTCAGCCGGAGCAATCGCACTCGAATGTTTCTTCAACTCAATATCGGCATAGGTTTCAATCGCAAACTCGGGCAGTACTTCAAGGGTCGCGGCAAATGAAAGCTTACTGTTATCCTCTGGAAAATCGAGATCGGCAATCTCCGGCGCGGCCAGAGGGGCAAGCTTGAACTGGTCGAGAGCGCTGCTGTAGGCATCCTGAACAAGTTCCTCCATAGCCTCCATGCGCACCTGGTCCTTATAGAGCCGTTTAATCACATTGAGCGGCGCTTTCCCGGGACGAAAACCCTTGAGCTTCGCGCTTTTCCGGGCCTTTTCATAGAATTTATTCAATTTTTCCGCAATCTGCCCGGCCTCAAGATCGACGAGCAGCTGTTTCCTGACGGTACTGATATCGTTAACTGTAACATTCATAAAACCAAACCCTCTGATAACCTGACGGCGCGCCGCAGCCGGCGCCTCGGCAGGTTGTGAGAGAAACCTTTCCCTCGGTAAAAATATTGATAATTGGTGCGAAAGGGGGGACTCGAACCCCCACGGTTTAACCGCTAGATCCTAAGTCTAGTGCGTCTGCCAATTTCGCCACTCTCGCAAAAAAAACAATGCCAACAACAGAAATGCCACTGCACGGCAGTGACATTTCTGCGTAAGCGACTTTTATACAACAGACCAGAGCTTGCGGTCAACTGAAATTACGGAGTACGCTAACCCCCACCAGATCCAGCAAGCACCAGACAGAGTCTGCCTGGCGTTTTTTTCTAGTGGGCCATAGTCAGAAACATGCCGGCCGCGACTACCGTACCGATGACGCCGGCGACATTGGGTCCCATGGCATGCATCAGCAGAAAATTGCGCGGATCTTCGGCCGCTCCCATTTTCTGCACCACCCGGGCCGCCATCGGCACCGCCGAAACCCCGGCTGCACCAATCATCGGATTGATCTTCTCTTTGGCAAAGATATTCATGATTTTGGCAAGCAACACCCCGCCGATCGTACTGAAGGAGAAGGCGACCAGGCCCATGGCAAAAACCATCAGGGCCTTGGGGTTGAGAAAAGCTTCGGCGCTCATGGTGCCGCCCACGGCAATCCCGAGAAAAATGGTGACAATGTTCATCAACTCATTCTGAGCCGCACCGCTTAAACGTTCAACCACCCCGGACTCACGAAAAAAGTTACCGAGCATAAACATCGCCATCAAGGCGGCCGAAGCCGGCACAAAAAGACAGACCAGGCCGCAGGTCACCAGCGGGAAAATAATCTTCTGCCGTTTGGAGACCGGACGCAGCTGCTTCATGCGAATGAGACGCTCTTTCTTGGTGGTCAGCATTCTAATAATCGGCGGCTGAATCACCGGCACCAGCGCCATGTAAGAGTAGGCCGCCACCGCCGTCGCGCCGAGCAGATGCGGAGCCAGAGCTACCGTCGTAAAAATCGTCGTCGGTCCATCCGCTCCGCCGATAATCCCGATTGAACAGGCCTCGGGAATCGTAAACCCGAGCCCCAGCGCAAAAAAGAAGGCGATATAGACGCCGAACTGTGCCGCCGCCCCGAGCAGCAGGGTTTTAGGATTGGCAATTACCGGCCCGAAGTCAGTCATCGCCCCCAGACCGAGAAAGATAATCGGCGGAATCAGCTCCCACTCCAGACCGTAATGATAAAAAATATGCAGAATCTGATGATCCGCCATGAGATTACTCAACGGCAGGTTGACCACGAAGATGCCGAAACCGATCGGGATCAGCAACAGCGGTTCATAACCTTTCCGAATCGCCAGAAACATGAGCACAAATGAGATCAGCCACATAATCAGGTTGCCCACGGTCAAATGGTAGAACCCCATCGAATGGATAAAAGAAAACAGTGTATCCGTCATAACCTACTCCTTAAAAAAAATAACCTGTGAGGTCTTAAGCCTCATCCTTTCTTGGGCGCAGCCCCGGACTTGCCGGTCAGCATCCGGGTCAGCACCAACGACAGGGAGAGCGCCCCCAACACGAAAAAAACCGACGAAAAACCAAAGACAAAAATCTTTATCGCCTCAGACCATACTGTCATCACAAACCCCTCTCTATTTGACTTTCAATTTTAAACTTTACAAAACTAAGCGAGCCCCGGTTCGCAGCCCGGACACGACCCGAAAAACTAAACCACGGCACAAAACATGCCGACTCCAATTAAAGCCTGACCAGCATGCGGCCGCCACACGCGAAACCGCCCTTTTACATCAAGGTATAAATAAAAATCAACCTAAAATCGGTAAAAGCTAATCTTATTTACCCGTAACGGTTGAAGTCAATTTTCATTTTTGAGGGTGTTCAGGTGACAAAGAATAAAAAAATATTGACATTTTCAACCATTTTATTTAAAGGCTCATGCCACAAACGAGCCGGACTGCAGCCAAGAAGGCTGCAGCCGTTAGTTTTAATCAGCTCAGTTATACTGCCGTTTTCCCGAAGCAACACTGCCGTCAGGCAAAAATTAAACCACGACCACGAAGGTCGGCCGGACTCTTAGAAATAATGAGCCCGCCCGCTTTCGTGGTCTTTTTTTTGGCCTTTTTCATACCAGTAAAAAGGGGTAATCGCATGTTTCACAACTTATTTTGCAACCGTCTCCTGGCACTGTCAATCCTCCTGTTTTTAGGGGTTGCTTCGGCGACCGCCTCGAGCGCCGGCATGGGGACTGCGACAAAGCCGGAACCATCCGCCCCGGTCACCAAACTGGAGCAGATCACGGTTGAAGCCCAGCCCATCAATCCCACCCGCCAGGAGGGCGATCTCCTTTATACGGGCAGCGAGATCACCCCTGAGGGCCTGGAGCTCGCCGGCCTGGGCGGTCTCAGCAGCGTCTATCAGGCTTTTTCGATTCTGCCCGGCCTCAACCCCGAACTTACCGACCCGACCGGCATCGGCGGGACCGAGATGCGACTGCGCGGCATCAAAAGCCTGTTCACGGGCCTGACGGTTGAAGGTCTGCCCAACTACGGCATCATGAGCGTCGGCCCCCGCGACTACCTCTACGATCTAGAAAATATGTCAGCGCTCAAACTCTATCGCGGCGCCACCCCGACCGCCTTAAGCAGCGGCACCGGCAACCGCGGCGGCACGATTGCCTTAAATTTTGCCCGCCCCAGCGATGATTTCGGTCTGCAGCTCGAGCAGAGTCTGGGCTCAAACGCCTTAAGCCGCAGTTTTTTTCGCCTTGATTCCGGCAGTCTGCCGAGCCTGACTAAATTTTTCATCTCCGCCTCCCACACCGAAGCCGACAAATGGAAAGGAGCAGGCGAAATCGGCGGCCGCAACCATCTGACCTTAGGCCTCAGCCAGAAAATCAGCGAGACCCTCGACGCCGAGCTTTTCTACAACGACAACAACGAGGAGCAGGACCTTTACCAAGGGCTCAATTACAACCAGGCCCGGCACATCTCAAGCCATGCCGATGATGATTACCTGGAAGAGTTAACCGGCACTCCGGCCGATGTCAATTACTATAAATACCATCACAGCCGCGCCGAAAACCACGACCTCATGACGATTATCAACTATCGCCCGGCCGAGGGGCACTGCTTCTCCCTTAAACCCTACTACTCGACTGAAGATAAGAAATGGCTCGACGGTGCCGCCGACAAGTACGTAGAAGCGGAACGTTACGGCGCAAAACTCGAATATGTCGGCAATTGGGCCGGCACCCTGATTAGCACCGGCTACTGGTATGAAAACCACGATCTTGAAAAATATGTGCGCAAGAACAAGATCGACAATCTCGGCCGCAACTATGCGGGCTGGGCCTATCTCGCCGAAAACCGGGGCAGCGGTCAGATTCACACCCCCTATCTTCAGCTGGGTCGGCAGTTCGGCCCCTTCTCCGGGCAGGTCGGCATCAAGTATTTCTCCTACAAGGAACCCGCCAGCATTGCTTATCTCAGCAACAAAAGTACGCCGGCCACCTACAACCAGGCCCTTGCCGACAACCTCGGCGAAGATCCCGCCATGAGCCTGAAAGCCATGCGCTTTCAGAAATGGCTGCCCTCTATAAGCCTCGGCTGCCAGGCCTCGCCAGATCTTGATTTTTATCTGAATTACGGCCGCAACTTCATGCGCCCCTACGCCTATGTCCCGCTGGCGTCGATCTACAGTAGCAACCGCGCTAAATTTCTGGCGGCCGACCTCACCCTGCAGGATATCTACGACGGCTGGAAACTCGAAACCTCGGATAATTTCGACCTCGGCTGCCGCTGGCAGCAGCGCTGGTTCAGCCTCGCCCCGACCCTCTTTTATGCCCGTCATCACGATCTCCTCTTTGTCGCCTACGATGAGCGGGTCGGCCTTAACTATCATCAGAATATCGGTGACGCCACCATCTATGGGGCGGAACTTGAATGTAACCTTTACGCGACCGACAACCTCATGTTCTATATCAACCCCAGCTATACCCGAGCCACTTTTGACGATGATCTTGTCAGCGGCGGCCAACGCCTGGCCACCGACGGTAACGATCTGCCCGACACCCCGCGCTGGCTTGTTAAAGCCGGGCTCATCTACAAATATAAAAACCTGTCCATCGCCCCGAGCCTCAAATATGTCGATCAGCGTTACGGGGACATTGCCAACCAGGAAAAGGTTGATGCTTATACCGTGGTTAATCTGAATCTGGGTTACAAGCTTCAAAATTTCTACTTTCTGCGTGAAGCCGGTATTGATCTCGAGTTCAGTAACCTCTTAGACAAAAAATATGTCGGCTCAATCCGAGCCGACGATGACGGCTTTAAAGCGAGCCAGTACTACGCCGGCATACCGCTGACCACGGTATGTAAATTCAGTGGCAAGTTTTAAGAAAAGATCGCGGGAAAAGGCTTTTTATCTCCCGCCAAGACGCAAAGGCGCAAAGAAAGGCAAAACCAAGAAAGCTCGACTAATTACAGAGAATCTCTCTCTGTGAACTCTGTGGTGAAAACCCATGCCCGTAAAGATCTTTTTGAAAACCACAAAAATTATTCTTTTTTTCCTATTCTCTCTCCTGTTTACAGTAGCGGCTCAGGCCCGGGAGATTGTTGATCTGGCCGGGCGTAATTTGACTGTGCCGGATACGGTTGAACGGATTGTCGCTTTAGGCCCCGGCACCCTGCGCCTGGTGGTTTATCTGCAGGCCCTCGACAAGGTGGTAGCGGTAGAGTCGCTCGAAAAAAGGGGACTGTCCCCTTTTTTTCGGCCTTACTCTGAGGTTTGTGCCAAAGAATTAACCGCTCTGCCTGAGATCGGCAGCGGCGGACCGGGTAAGCTGCCTGAGCTTGAAGCCCTGCTTGCGGCCCGGCCCCAGGTGCTCTTTGCCATCGGCCTTGATCGCGGCCAGTGCGAAAATCTGACCGCCAAAACCGGGATTCCGACGGTGATCTTAAGTTACGGCAAACTTGGGGTCTGGCGGGCCGAGGCCCAGCAATCGCTGGCTTTAATGGGGGAGATCCTTGAGCGCCAGGAAAGGGCCGTAGTTTTAAGCCGCTTTCTCGAAAAAAGTCAGGCGGAGCTGCGCCAGAAAAGTGCGGCCGCCGGCCCGGCGCCTACGGCCTATTTCGGCGGTCTTGCCTACAAAGGCGGCCGCGGCCTGGAGAGCACCGAAGCCGGCTATTTCCCCGGCACCCTGGTTCAGGCCCGTAATGTCGCCGGCAGCAATCCCGACCGGGGTCACCTCTTTGTCGACAAAGAGCGACTTCTGCAATGGAACCCCGAGATCATTTTTCTCGATTACAGCAGCACGGCTCAAATCAGCCGGGATTATCTTGCCAACCCCGATTTTTATCAACTCCTGCAGGCGGTAAACCACAAACAGCTTTTCATGCTCCTGCCCTATAATCAGTACAACACCAACCTCGAAAACGCCCTGGCCAACGCCTATTATATCGCCGGCCGCCTCTACCCCGAAAAGTTTACCGAAGCTGCTGTGACGACAAAAATCGCTGAGATTTTCAACTTTTTTCTGGGTCTGAAAATTGACCGCACCAGCCTGCCCGCCTACCACTCCTTCTCCCTGCAAAGGGTCGCCGGCCGCTGATGATAACCCCGACCCAAACCACGATTACCACCTACCGGAAGCGTCTTTACCGGCGCAACCTCGGCGGCCTCCTGCTCCTTTTGCTTCTGATCCTGCTTTTCCTGCTCACGCTCAAGGTCGGCAGCTACGCGCTCTCCTGGCCTCAGTTTATCAACATTCTTAAAGGAAGCGACAGCGAGCGCCTGCTCGCCCATGTCATTCTGCAGATCCGCCTGCCCCGGGCCCTGGCGGCCCTGGTCAGCGGCGCCGCTTTAGGCTGCGCCGGGGCCGCGATGCAGAATGTTTTACGCAATCCTTTAGCCTCGCCCTTTACCCTCGGGGTTTCTCAAGGCGCCGCCTGCGGTGCCGCTTTTGCGATTATTGTCCTCGGTGCCGGCCTGCCGACGGCCAGCTGCCGGCTGCCGGCCGCCCTCGCCCCCTATATAATTGTTCTCGCCGCCTTCGGCGGGGCCCTGTTGACGGTTGCCGTCTTGAGCCTGCTCGCTTTTTTTCGCGACATCACCCCCGAATCGCTGATTCTGGCCGGGGTTGCTTTGAGCGCTTTTTTTGGCGCTTTGACCATGCTTTTACAATATTTCGCCAGCGACATCGAGGTTGCCGGCACCGTCTTCTGGACCTTCGGCGATCTCGGCAAGGCCCGCTGGCGCGATCTTGCCATAATAACTGCCTTGCTCCTGCCGGGGCTCTTCTATCTCTGGCGCCGGGGCTGGAGTTTTAACGCCCTGCTCTGGGGTGATGAAACCGCTTCAAGTCTCGGGATTCGGGTCGGCCGCATACGCCTTGCAACCCTGATTATCAGTGCCCTGCTCTCCGCCGTGACCATCGCTTTTCTAGGGATTATCGGCTTTGTCGGCCTGATTGCCCCGCACCTGATGCGGCCCCTGGTGGGCCAGGATTATCGCTACCTGATCCCCTATTCCGCCCTGGCCGGGGCAGTATTACTGCTGGCCGCCGATCTTTCAGCCCGCACCCTCATGGCCCCGACCGTACTGCCCGTCGGTATCCTCACCGCTTTTGCCGGAGCCCCGCTCTTTCTCTACCTGCTGACACGCAAAGGGGGTCAGAGCCGATGAGTATTCAAGCACAGAACTTAAGCTTTGCCTATCCCGGAACCGGAGCCAAAGTCCTTAACGATATCTCGTTCATCCTTAAATCATCAAGTTTAGGGGTGATCATGGGCCCCAACGGTTCCGGCAAATCGACCCTGTTAAAAACCATCAACCGACTGGTCGCGCCCCAGAGCGGCACCATATTTCTCGACGGCCAGGATTACCGCAACCTCTCCCGCCGCGAGATCGCCCAGCACTGCGGTTACATGCCGCAGAAATCGCCCGCCGTCCACTGCACCGTTTTCGAGGCGGTTCTCTTAGGCCATAAAGCCCTCAATCCCGAACGGCGCCAGGCCGGCAGCGGTTTGCAAGAGGTTGAGAAAATCCTCAAACTGATCCATCTTGACAAGCTCGCGGACCGCTTCACCCACCAGCTCTCCGGCGGCGAACTGCAGAAGGTCGTCATCGCCCGCGCCCTGGTGCGCCGGCCCCAGATTCTGCTTCTTGATGAACCGACCAATCATCTCGATCTGGTTAACCAGCTTGAGGTCATGAGTCTGCTGCAGAAAATCACGCATGAGCTTAAGCTGACCACCGTGGTCGTAACTCACGATCTCAACAGCGCCCTGCGCTTTGCCGACACTTTTCTGCTGCTCAAAGAGGGCCGGCTCCACACCGCCGGCGCCAAAAACATTATCACGCCCCAGGTCATCGCCGAAGTCTTCAGCCTGAAAAGCGTCATCGCCGAAGTTGCCGGTTTCCCGGTCATGGTCCCGCTCGCGCCGAGCCTGCCTTAAATTTTACTCCCGCATTAGAACCACAATCGAGATCGAACCCCGGAAATTCTCCAGCTTCCGGTTTTCTCTGCGCCACTGCGTCTACGGAAGATAAAGCTTTTTCCCGCAAAGGCGCAAAGACGCAAAGAAAAGCACACCCGGCTCTCGGGTCTGCCGAACAGCAAAAAAATATTTTCCCGCAGAGGCGCAGTGGCGCAGAGAAAGGCAAAAAAACACCGCCGAAACTAGTATTTTCAATTGCTTAGTATGGTCTTTTTTTTTGGTGGGGGGGGGCAAAATTTCCACAAAAATAAGCTTGCTTTAATTAGAAGTTTATGTTTATGCTTTTTTCCACAACCTGACTGTGGAGATAATTATGCCCAATCCCTCGCCTTCGTTTCGCGAAATCGTCAATCTTGAGGAGTTGCAGAAACTGTTTACCACTTTCTCCGCCGCTACAGGCTATCCGACCGGCCTGGTCGAGTGCGCGAGTGGCGAGGTGCTCTTCGGCACCGGCTGGCGGGAGCTGTGCGCCAACTTCCATCGCCAAAATCCCGCCTCAAAAGAACAATGTCATGCCGGCAACCTTAAGATTGAGCACGGCCTCGAAAAACCCGGAGACATCCGAATCAACCGCTGTCCCCACGGCCTTGTCCACGGCTGTACCCCGATCATCGTTAACGGCTACCGTCTGGCCAACATCTTTACCGGCCAGGTTCTCTTTGCCCCGCCTGATATTGACCATTTCAAAAAACAGGCGCGGCAGTTCAGCTACGATGAAGCCGCCTACCTTGAGGCCCTGGCTGAAACCCCGGTGGTCAGCGAAGAGAAGTTTTCGGCCATGCTGGGTTTTCTCGCGCAGATGGCGACCATGATTGCCCGCAGCGGCCTCGCCAACCTCCGCTTGCAGGAGT
>JAFGVI010000111.1 GCA_016938065.1 Deltaproteobacteria bacterium
ATTCATGGCCAGAGGAATCATGATCCGTAGCATGACCGGCTTTCGCTTTCCCAACTGGATCCGCGTCAGCATCGGTTCAAGCCAAGCGATGACCGCTTTTGCCGAAGCCTTAACGGAACTTGTCACCTTAGCAGATGACAGGTAGATTTACGAGCTACACTGAAGCCGATTTAATCAGAAAATTCGAGAGCATTGAGCGTCTTTTTATGGGTGCCAAAACCGACGGTGAAAAAGAGGCGGCAGCAGATGCATTAGAGCACATCAAAAAGCGCATTGATGAATTCAAAAAAACCGACCCGCCCATAGAGTATAAATTCACGTTCTCGAATATGTGGTCGCGACGCTTGTTTACAGCCCTGCTCAGGCGCTACGGCCTCAAACCGTATCGCTATCATCGCCAAAGATATACAACCGTAATGGCCAAGGTCTCGCAAACCTTTGTCGATACCATCTTATGGCCCGAATTTGTTGAGCTTGACGGCACCCTCAAAAAACATATCGATGAAATAACTGCAAATATTATTTCCAAAGCGATCTTTGACAACTTCTCCGAAGCCGATGTCGAAAAGACAACCCTGCCAATTGAAAATAATCTTGAATAGCTTCAGCAGCTTCTTCAACAGACTTACAGACAGTAATAATTTACGAATCTGAAATGACCCCCCAAACCCAAAAATGCGTTAACCCATAAATCCGGCCCGACGGGCTTTGCAGAATCGCAGAGAAGGTATTATTTAAGAAGATGGCAAAAGATGGGTTGAAAATTTATATGGATAATCAGATTGGGCGGAAAAACTCAGCCCATATTTTTACAGAATAGCAAATCAGTGAGAATGGACAGCCTTGCCCAGCTTATCGACTATCCATTGATTGATACTTTTACCATTGAGCTCAGCGGCTTGGGCGACTGCGGCATGCAGTTGTGGCGGTATACATCTCCAAATTTTTCTGTTTATTGATAAGGAAGCTTATAATGATCTCTGACACTATTCATCTGGTTCTGGGTGTTTCTAGTTCAGGAAAATCCACATACATAGAACATATGATAAAGTTTGGGGGATGGAAAGACATCCCCTTGCTGATGGCTTACGAAGTAGACAATGATTCTATCTGTGAAAGCCTTAAAAAAGAATGTATTATTCATTATAATTTATTTAGGCCATACTGTAATGATGCATTAAATATTGATAAAGATTTGTTGGAAGACAAATCTTTATCAATATTACTTGAATATAGAGATCGAATCAAAGCATGTTTGATCGTTGCTCATCCCGCTGTAATTTCAAAAAGGGTACTTCTAAGAGTTGATATTGAACCAAGTTTAAGGAAAAACAGAGGCGGATATCCTTCTCAGAAGATTTTTGAACTTCTATGTCGCATTAATATGAATCAGTTCCATGAGAAATGGATTGATTTGTTAGTTGATTTCCAAATAGATTTTAAAATACTTAATTCTGAAGAAGATGAATTTTCTCAAATAGAGTCCGATGACCTCCGTCGTATTTTTTTCGCGAAGAGAAATATTTCCTATACAAGTAGTGAAATTGATAAAATCATTAAAAATAATATTTTTGAATATCAGCAACTTAAATTACCTAGTGTCCATCTGGAAACCCCGGTTTTGGCGGGCGCAGGCCGCCCGAATTTATCTAGTTTTGACGTGGCAGGCTAAAGTTGCACCCCAACAAGCCAAGATCGACCAGTTTTCCAGCTCTTTCTCAATTTTGTGGCACACCTCTCCTGTGAACGAGGTGCAATCTTCTAGATGAAAAGCCAACTCTTCGTAAGACAGAGAGCGAAATTGTTTTAAAACACAAATACGCAATACTTGTTCGGCATTCAGGCCATTACGGCCGGTATCTTTCCGGCGTGAGCTTGCAAGGTCGTTAAAGATGAAATCAAGAATGTCTTGGTTTTCATCGAGGATGCTGGAGATGACTTCCAGTTCCTTACCGATGTCATGTCTAACCGTTACCGAAAAGAGGTTCAGTTGATGCGTTCTTCTGGCTCGCATTTTATGCCCCTGCTGAAATAGTATTTAATGATTTCAGCTATTTACAATCCGGAGCATAGCATATTTACCAGTAAAAACAAAGTGAAAAGTCGGATTTTAATAATATTTTTGAACAGTTACAGTTTTCGGATGGACACCACCTAACAACCAAATTACCAACGGACAAAACAGTGAATCCAGTTTGATAATACTTGATAGTGACCTAACAGGAAAATCGTTGTTGGACATTGGCTGTGCATATGGATATTTTTGCTTTGAAGCAGAGAGGAGGAAGCATCTAAAGTTGTTGGTACCGAACTTAAACGGTATCGGTATGTAGGCGCTAATATCATAAAAGCAATATTGAGTTCAAACTCACAGATCTTATATCAAGATGTATTCAAACATCCGATAAAGGAATCATTCGACATTATCCTTCTTCTGAATGTTATTCATCATCTTAAAGAACCAGTTAGGGCGTTGCGAGTGGCGCCAATTATTTGTAAAGAAAAATTAATTATTGAGTTCCCAACATTATCTGATAATAAATTTAATCCTACACTCTCAACGCCAGTTACTTTTAACCCAAATTTACCGCTTATAGGTGTCAGTTTACAAGCAGGTTTTGACCAAACTTTTCTGTTTTCTCGGTCAGCGATGAACGAATTCTTTTAGATCATGACAAGTTATTTTCAAAAATTGAGTTTTTGCAGTCTCCCTTGAACAAGGCAAGGTGTCTTGCCGTCTGTACTAAGTAAAGATGTCCTGTATCTACAGTTGCCATAAAGTTAATGGAGTCGTTTGATGCCAATTATTCGCGTACGAGACAAGATTATTTATTTTTCTCACATTCCAAAATGTGGTGGTATGTCAATAGAGTTATATTTACAAAAGATAACGAGAGGGGGGCTTGCCTTTGTAGATAATGACTTTTCAAGTTATGGATCTCAAAAACCTTGGAATTTATCATCACCTCAGCACATAGACGGTGCTTCGCTTGCACGTCTCTTTAAGCCCGATTTTTTCGATGCTTATTTTGCGGTTACAAGAGATCCTGTAAGCCGTTTCGTAAGCGCATTTAAGTTTCAGAAATTTTTCGAAAGGAAAATCAAACCCGAAATAACTGTAAATGATTTTATATCCTCCCTTGATATTCAGGCAATAACCCGAATTGGGTGGTGTGATAATCATTTTTACCCGCAGGTAGGTTTTCTGTATCCTGGACAATCATACCATATTTTCAAAATTGAACATGGTTTGAAAAATGTGAAAGAATATATTGATAGATTACTTTTTAACAACATACTTTTGCTTAAAATGCCACATGTCAATAAGTCACCAGCCAGGAAAAACGAGGAGCAAGCCGAGCTTGTTCTGACCGAATCTTCTATCGCTAAAGTGAAAGAATTATATGCCAAGGACTATGAGTTATTGGATTATCTTGATAGCTCCTTATGTTAGGGTAGCTGTTCGCTTGATGCTAATTGTCCCCGGAAGTTCATTTTAAAGGAGGTCTAAAATTTAGAGGTTTAGACATTTTCCTCTGTTCTTTGGTAACTTCTTACCTGTTTAAAGCAAACATCCGTTTTAAGTTCCACGCCATGGCAACTCATGGCACGATGTCTGGATGCGTCAGTACCTTACAGGTTATTTTCTTGTTTTTTTCAACAACAAACACAAGAAAACATTCTGATAAGAGTACTTATTTGTGACCAACGGAAATACCTTCAGGTACGGGCCTTAAAGGCCCCTTGGGTTGCCCCGCATTAGGTCTTAAAGGTTTTGATTTTGGCTCAACAGACCATATTTTGATATTTGCGACTTAGGACTGAATTTGCAATTTACGGGTTGCGACAGGCCATGTCTGCGCACCCGTCAGCACCCGAGAGCGCCATCTCCGCCGCCACCCAGACGGGTCAGATCGGCGCCGCCCGGTTCCTGGAAGGCGCGCAGGCCGAATTCCGGCAGAATCGCCAGCAGGTGATCGAAAATATCGGCTTGCAGATCTTCGTACACGGCCCATTCCTGATCGCGGCTGAAGGCATAGATCTCCAGGGGCTGGCCTTTTTCCGTCGGCGCCAGATGGCGGACGAGCAGGGTCATGTTCTGGTTGATCCGAGGATGATCACAGAGATAGCTTTTGACATAGCTGCGAAAGAGACCAAGATTGGTCGGCCGCTCGACTCCAGGGTCGGCCGCCGCCGCCGGGTGCCCATGAGGCGGCCTTATCTCCCGCAGTCGGGCCGCTTCCGCCGGAGGGCAGAAATGAACCGAACCGATATCAAGCAGCAGCGCCCGCTTGATCCGGCGGCCGCCGGATTCGCTCATGCCCCGCCAGTTCTTGAAAGCGTCGGCAACCAGGGAATAGGTCGGAATCGTGGTGATGGTCTTATCCCAGTTCCGAACCTTGACCGTCGTAATGGAAACCTCGACAACCTCCCCATCAGCTCCAGCGTTGCCCATTTCTATCCAGTCACCGACCCGGACCATATCGTAGCCGGCGAGCTGAAGACTGGCGACAAAGCCAAGAATCGTGTCTTTGAAAACCAGCAGAACGATAGCCGTCAGCCCCCCGAAAACACTGAAAAAACCCCAGGGAGAACGGTCGGTCAGGGTCGAGAACATAAAAATTCCGGCAAGAATGTAGAGAATAATACGGAGCACTGAAAGATAGCCGCCGATGGGTTTGCGCCGAGAGATTTCGTTGCGTTTGTAAATATCTTCGATGGTGGTCAGCAGGGCCTTAACCATACGCAGAGCCGGAAAAACCAGCAGCACCATGACCAGCCGCCCCAGACCCGCAGCAACTACCGGATGGCCTGTGAAAAGCAGGTCAAGAACGCTGTAGCAGAAGACCAGGGGAACCAGCAGGGTCAGCGGTTGGAAAAACTGATTCTCTGCCAGCCGGTCGTCCCAATCGGACTTGCTCAGACTGGTAGCGCGCAACAGAAAAGGAATCAGAAAACGCCGGGTCATCCGCGAAACCAGGCCGGCCGCCATTCCCAGCAGCACCAGGGACGCTGTCACCCAGATCATTTCAGCGGCCGCAGGAGGCAAGCCCAGACGGGTCAATTGTTTGATGCAGATTTGCGCGAGACCTTGCATGTTTCTAACTCCTTCGTTGTTACTTCAGGAAATACCCGCCGGCAAAAACCATTTCCACTCGTTTTACTTCACAGAAAAGCTATCATAAAAAACAAAAAAACCAAACCATTAAAAAGCTCTCTCTTGCATCAGGTCTACATTTAGTCTATATCATACATCACCTAACGTAGACTGAGGAACCTATGCAAAAATTCGGACAAGCATTAATTATACTCCTGCTCATTATCTCTCTTTGCGGCAACTGTTTTTGTGAACAAAAACCTCCTCAAGAAAAAAGTGTTAATAACTCCGAAATAATCCAGCCGGGCGGGCAACTTAATCTTAAGGCTGAAAACCAGGCGTTCTCTTCCCCTGAGAAAGCATTGGCGTCCAGCACTCTGATCTCTGAAGCGTCATGGCTTAAGCGGGAAGCACGTTACCCCGAAGCCCTTGAAGCTATCAACCAAGCCATCGCGTTACTGAAAAAGAGTGAGTTAAAGGATTCTCTGGCTAAAGCTTACAGAATAGCCGGACAATGCTATTACGCTACGGGCCTTATCGACAAATGTCTGGAGAATTATCATTCCGCCTTAAAAATATATGAAGAACTTGGGCTTGAGATGCTTGCCGATGAGACCAACGCAGATATCATCGGAGCCTCAATTTTTCTTGATAAATCCCAGAAATCAATTGACTATGCCTATCAGTTTATCAATGATGGAAGGCCAAAATCTGATGCGCTACTGGCACAGTTGTACACGAATATTGCTCTCGCATATTTTATCGACCAACCTGCAGAAGCCATTAAAGTCGCAAAAAAAGCGCTGACCTTCGCCGACAATGAAAAATCTGTGGGTGTCAAAGTCGATGCCCTCTCATTGCTGGGTCACAGCCTGATCGCGCTCAAGAGCAACAACGAAGCCAGGGAGTATCTGGAACAAGCCGAATCGATTATCAAAAGCCATGATCTCAAGGAGAAAAAACAGCAGATTTATAACGATCTTGCCCGATATTATTACGAGCAGGGCGAGACCCAAAAAGCTTTGCAATATGTCAATAAAGCCCTGCCGATCGCCAAAACCTCGGAAAACTTTATCGGCGAATTTATTTCATATTCCATCCTGCATGACATTTATGCCAAGACCGGAGATTTTAAAAAAGCCGACCACTATTCGCAAATTATTATTGAAATCAGTCATGATCGCTGCAAAGATAAGCTTATCAAGGAACAAAAGGCGCAAAGCATTAAATATGATTTGCAGGTAAGGAATAAAGAGATCGAACTGTTGAAACAAGAAAAAAGCATCAAAGAGCTTAAGTTGAATCGGCAGTTCCTGATCACAGCCTTTGCCGCGAGTGCCATGCTGCTTGTCGGCGGTCTGGCTTTAGCCGCCTTTATCGCTTACAGAAACAACGCCAGAGCCCTGAGAATAGAGGCCCGCCTCTCGCGCCAGGATCCCCTCACAAAACTGTTTAACCGGAGGGCCATCTATGAGATCCTAGATGTCGAGATTGCCCGTTTTGAACGAAGCCGGAGTCCGTTTTCGTTGCTGCTGACCGATATTGATTATTTCAAAAAATTTAATGACCAGTATGGGCATGACTGTGGCGATACTGTTTTAAAGATGCTCAGTGAGACCTTTAAAAATATGATCAGGAAACAGGATAAAATCGCGCGCTGGGGGGGAGAGGAGTTTCTGATAATTTTACCGGAAACCGAGACTGAAGGAGCCTTTAGACTTGCTGAAAAACTGCGGCAGACCATTGCCGATACTGTTTTTGAACACAACGGCATAAAGCTCAATATTACGATGTCATTCGGTGTCAGCCAGTATATCCCGAGTGCGGACATTGACACCTCGGTTAAAGCTGCGGACAAAGCCCTCTTTCGGGCTAAAAAAGCCGGGAGAAATCGAGTGATTTGCGCGTAAACAGAATCGGTCAACAGACAACCGAAGAAGCCATGGTTCATGCAGATCTGTTTGCATCCCTAGCCCCAAAAAAGGCAACTTATCGGAGCCCATGATCTACTCATTGCAGCAACGGCAACAGATCATAATTGCGCAGTGCTGACTGCTAACATGAAGGAATTTGAGAGAGTACCTGAACTTGAAACTATTTCATTTTATCAGACAGAGGATATGAGCGACCCATGACTTCAACCTCTGAAATCTTCCCGATCGGTAAAGCTGCGCCCCGGGCCGACGCCCGGGCCAAGGTTACGGGCACGGAAAAATATGCGGCCGATTACTATGCCGCCGACCAGCTCTGGGCCGGGATCAAGCGCGCCGGCATGGCTCACGCCCGACTTTTAGAGATAAACCTTGATAAGGCCCGAGAGCTGGCCGGCGTCGTCGCGGTCCTGACCCATAAAGATGTCCAAGGCTCTAACCGTCAGGGGGTGGCCCGCAAGGATCAACCGGTGCTGGTTGACGACAAAATCCGCCATGCCGGTGACGCTATCGCCCTGGTTGTGGCTGAGAATCGCGCACTGCTCAAAAAAGCTCTGGAGCTGATCACTTTCACCTGCGAGCCCCTGCCTGAGATCTTCACCATGGCGGCGGCCCTGGCCGAAGGAGCCCCGCTGCTCCATGCCGATCATCCTGACGGCAATATCCTTCTGCAGGGCAGACTCGAAACCGGCCAGGGAGCGGCGGCGCTGAAAGAGTGCGCTATCGTTATTGAATCATCCTTTGCGCTCGCGCGCCAGGAACATGCCTACCTTGAAACCGAGTGCGGTTTCGCCATATATCAAGACCATAAACTTGAGATTGCAGCCTCAACCCAGACCCCGTTTCGCGACCGCGCCGAGATTGCCGAAGCCTTAGGCCTGGAGGTTGAGAATGTCAGGGTTATCGCGCCTTATTGCGGCG
This sequence comes from Deltaproteobacteria bacterium, assembly GCA_016938065.1. Classification (GTDB taxonomy): domain Bacteria; phylum Desulfobacterota; class Anaeroferrophillalia; order Anaeroferrophillales; family Tharpellaceae; genus Tharpella. The sequence goes on from JAFGVI010000111.1 coordinate 7,951, forward strand.
GCGCTTTCGGGGGAAAAGACGGGATTACGGTCCAGACTCTGCTCGGTCTGGCCGCCCTCAACGCTCCCGGACGGGCGATCAAGATGTGGTGGGAGCGGGAAGAGAGTTTTAATTTCGGCGCCAAGCGCCATCGGGCCGAACTCCACTACCAACTCGGCTGCGACCGGGACGGCACCTTTAAAGCCCTGAGCGTAGAGGTTGATTTCGATACCGGCCCTTATGATCACTTAGGCGGCGTGGTCCTTGCGTTAGGTCTTGAACATGCCGGCGGCCCCTACCGGATTCCTCACACCCAGATTCAGGGACGGGCAATCTACACCAACAATCCGATCGGCGGGGCTTTCCGCGGTTTCGGGGTGCCGCAGGTAGCCGCCGCCATGGAACAGATGGTCGATATGGCGGCAGTCCGAACCGGTCTTTCGCCTTTGGCGATCCGACTTAAAAACGGGGTTAAACGCGGCGACAGAAACCCCTTGGGTGTCACCCTGCAAACCTCGACCGGCCTGCTCGATTGCCTGCGCCAGATCGAACAGGATCCGCTCCGGCACGAGGCCGAAAAGTGGAAAGCGCAGGCGCCTCCCGGCAAACTGCGCGGGGTCGGCATCGCTGCGGTCATGCACGGCATGGGTTACGGCCCGACGGTACCGGATACGGCGCATGCCAAACTTGCATTGAGCCGAGAGGGTCGTTTTAAAATCTATTGCGGGGTTGTCGATATGGGCCAGGGCAACGCCACCACCTATCAACAGATTGCCGGCGATCTGTTAAATCAGGATTTCGCCCACCTTGAACTGATCCTGCCCGATACCGACCAGACCCTACCGTCGGGCTCCTCTTCGGCGAGCCGCACCACCTACACCTTCGGCAACGCTCTGATCGGGGCTTGTGAAATCCTCAAAAAAAGAGTCTGCGAGCGCGCCGCCGACAGTCTGATGGTGGAGGATTGGCAGGAGTTTACTTTACTGCCCGGCCGCTTGCGCCACTTGCCGACGGGCCGGGAGATCCCGCTGCAGCGGCTGGCCGCGCTCTTAAGCCCCGATGAACGGGTTGTCAGCAACCGTTATCGCGCCCCGGTCAACCGTGACCAGCCGACTGCGAACCCCGGTCTCAAACTGCACGGCATCCCCCATCTGATCTTCTCTTACGGGGTTCATCTCGCAGCGGTTGAAATCGACAAACTGAGCGGCAATGTTGCTGTAAAAAAATATCTTGCCGTCACCGATTGCGGCAATCTCATCAACCCGCAACTCTTTGAACAACAGATGCAGGGCGGCATCGCTCAGGGCATCGGTTACTCCCTTTACGAAGATCTCAAAGTCACAAAAGGAGTCGTCCAGACATCGAATTTTGCCACCTACATTATTCCTAGCGCGCTCGACCTGCCGGAAATGATCTGCAAGGCCCTGGCGCAACCCGAATCAAGCGGCCCCTTCGGTCTCAAGGGCGTTGGTGAGATTGCGATTGATGCTCCGCTGCCGACCATCGCCAACGCCGTCAGCGACGCCTGCGGGGTGCGCTGCCGGGAGTTTCCCTTGACGGCCGAACGTCTTTTGCGCGCGCTGAAAAAAGAGGAAGATAATGCTCATAAAATTTAATCTCAATGGCCAGGATGTCGAAGTTGAGACGCCGCCCGCCCGGCGCGCGGTTGATCTTTTACGTGAAGAACTTAATCTGACCGGCACTAAAGAAGGTTGCGGCGCGGGCGAATGCGGCGCCTGTACGATAATCGTTGACGGCACCACGAAACTCGCCTGTCTGTTGCTGGCGGCCCAGCTTGAAGGTTGTCGCGTAACCACGATTGAAGGCCTGGAACACGAAAACGAATTAACCCCCCTGCAGGAAGCTTTTATCGCGGGCGGCGCCATTCAGTGCGGTTTCTGCACCCCGGGTATGGTTTTGACAGCCCAGGCACTGCTTGCCAAAACACCGCTGCCGACCGAAGCCGAAATCCGCAGCGCAATCAGCGGCAATCTCTGCCGCTGCACCGGTTATCAGAAAATTGTCGAAAGTATCAGACTGGCGGCCCATCGCCGGGCGGGAGAACTGCAATGAAAGAGGTTTTCCGACCCCGAACTTTTAGTGAATTATGGCAACTGCGCCGGCAACATGAAAACGCCGCTCTCTACGCCGGCGGTACCGACCTTCTCGTCCAGATGCGGGCCGCTAAGATCAACCCTCAGACCCTGATCTGCCTGGAACGGCTGGCAGAAATCGGCCGTATTGAAGAGTTCAACGATGAAATTGCGATCGGTGCCGGCGTCTCCCAGCACCACCTGCTTGAAAACCCGACCATCCTGAAATATTTTCCGGTTCTCTGTCAGGCCCTGCAAGCTTTAGGTTCGCCCCATATCCGCAACATGGCAACCATCGGCGGCAACATCATGACCGCTTCGCCGGCGGGCGACACTCTGCCGCCGCTCTATATTTTACAGGCTGAACTAGAGCTTAGAAGCCAAAAAACACAAAGACGTCTGCCCTTAGCCGACTTTATCAACGGCCCCGGGCAAACCGGAATCAGCCCAGGGGAGATCTTAAGCCGGATTTTCATCCCCAAAGAGCCGGTGTTTGCCGGTCACTATTTTGAAAAAATCGGTCTGCGTCAGGCCCTCTCAATCGCCGTGGTCTCCATCGCGGCCCTCTATAATATTTCTACTGAACGTAAAATCACCGCCATCCGTCTGGCCTGGGGCAGCCTCGGCCCGACAATCGTAACTTTACCTGAAGTTGAAACTTTCCTTATCGGAAAAACCCTGAATCCGGCCACCCTTAATGCCGCGGCGACCCTGGTCGAGCAACAGGTTAAACCGATCAGCGACATCCGTGCCGGCGCCGACTATCGCCGCCGGGTAGCCGGGCAGCTCCTGCTCCGTCTCGACCAACCCGCAAATTACAGGCAGACCTCGGCATGACCGACAAAAACCGGGTAAATATGGGCGAAGGCCGGGTTTTCAGTACGCTGCTGCGCCTGGGCGCCCCGGCCATGATCTCAATGTTCTTTGAGACTCTTTACGCCCTGGTCGATACCATCTTTGTCGCCAAGCTCGGCACCATTCCTCTGGCGGCCATGTCCCTGGCCGTGCCTCTGCTCTTTATCGGCATGGCTTTAAGCAAAGGGGTGGCAATCGGCGCCCTGGCAACCATGAGTCATGCCCGCGGCAGCGGGCATCAAGAGGAAGCCGGAAAGATCGCTCAGGCAGCTTACCCGTTAGCCTTTCTTGCCATCAGCGTCCTCCTTCTCCTGGCCCTGCCGCTCTTCAACCAGCCGTTGTTCGCACTCTTTGACAAACAGCCCGAGCTTTTACACGACGCCGCCGTCTACACCCGCTGGCTGGCTCTGAGTTTCCCTTTCATCGGCTTTGCCATGCTCTGCGAAGCCATCTTTTTCAGCTACGGCGACAGCAAAACCCCGATGCTGGCGATGATCGCCGGCAACGTGCTCAATATCGTGCTTGATCC
>JAFGVI010000015.1 GCA_016938065.1 Deltaproteobacteria bacterium
AAAGCTTAGAGCCACGATTTAATAAATCGGAGGTACAGGAAATCTACGTTTTCCTCTTGACTTTACTTATCATAGATGTCCCCAATTAACGCAAGGGCATCGGCAGTTTGAATCTCATACGTTTGGCCGGGCACATTGCGCAAAAAGTTTCCTCTTCCCGGTTAAAAAAATCCGCAAGCTGAGCATCTGAACAGCCGGGGTCCAACGGTTGATAGCTCAGGTATGGTTTCCAACTGTCGGAAAGACGATATCGGTCGTCCTGCATCTTCAGATAAGCCAAGGGCGCACACTTCCAGATTTTGCCTTCAAACAGCTGCGGGCAGTACCTTGAAGGACAGTTCTCCCAGCTTTGCCTTGGCCGACCGTCTTCAAATGGCTCCATGGCATGTCCGCTTCCATGATATCTGCGAGTCCAGTTTTTAAATGAATTATAGATCTGGGCTCTGATTCCATAGTCTCGAACCCAGCTTCGCAAAAGCTCCAGATTGGGCCGCAATTTGTCATTATATTCAGGCGCATCGTGATGAATCGAAAGATAGATGCAAGCGTTGGGGTCGCCCTGAAGGGCGACGGGCAAGGCCGGGTGCCGGTGAAGAAAAAAGCCGTTTGTTACCAAACGCAACTGCGCGGCAGGCCAGTTTCTGCGGGTAAGAGAGACAAACTCAGTCAACTCGGGATGAATGGTAGGCTCACCTCCCACCAGGGAGAAGGTATGTGGATGCAAACGCGACTTCCACAACTTCATCCAGCTCTCCGCCTACGCTAAGGAGAGTACCCCTTTATGCCCCTGATTAGAATAGTGTGAGCAACTTTCGCAGGCTAAATTGCAACTGTGAACAAGATGTATTTCCAGATTGCGGATGTTTCTCATGCTGATCATTGCCTCTCAAAAAAGCCAGGAACTAAAATCCGAACCTGAACTGCAACTAAATTGGAACCAACCATCTAAACCGTCCCCAAGCTCGACAAGCATTCAAGGCAACGATCCACAATAACCTGCACGCCATCACTTTCCGGTCGTTTGGATGCAATGATTGCCGCCTGTTGGGCCTGATGCCATAAGTCGGAAGGCTGCAGTAGCTTTTGCAGATTGGCAGCAAACTCACTGGTACAGGCAGAGGGATCAGACATTTTACCGGCACTGGCGGATTGCATCAGGCTGCCGCCGATTTTTTTCAGGCCGTGGGCTGTGACATGGTCTTCCAGATGAATCGGCAAAAGCAGTTGCGGGGTTCCGGCCTTAACCGCCGCATAGGTTGTTCCCATACCGCCGTGATGAATAATCAGACGAAATTTCCAGAGATTTTCTTCCAGGTTCAGAGGCTGACGATGCAGAGAAATATTTTTACCGGCTAACTTGACCAGTTTTTCCGGTTCCACACCACTGATATAGGCATGAGTCGGCCAGCCGGTAATTGAAATCTGCTGCAGCACCATCTTTAAAAAGGGATGATGACTGGCGAGGTAAACAAAAATCGGGGCCCGTTCTCCCCGGCTGGCGACTGGGGGAGAGTGGCGCATCACCGGTACATTAAACGGCATCAGGGAGGCCTGCTGACGATAAGCCTGATAGGGATCAAATTCGGGAATGGAGCAGACAAACGAAGCATCACCATTGAAAAGATCACTGACATAATCAATGGCCGAGCCCTTCAACACCCGGCGTATGCGGTTGACCGCCTGCCAGACCTCAGCTTCGTGAATGCGGCTGAAGGGATAAACGACCTCAAGCCAGGGCTTGATCGGCGGCAGCAGGCGCCCGGCCGGGGGCACGGTATAACCGCTGCCAATCACAATAAATGGTCGGCTTTCCCAGGCAGCCAGACGCAGGGTCGGAGCAAAATCGGCGACAATCATATCCGGCTTGTGGGTTTCAAGCACCCGGCGCCAGACCCTGACCATCGCCGCCAGCCGCTCAAACTCTGAAAACTGAACCAGCGACAGGACATCGGCCAGAATCGGGGTCGGTTTCTTCTTTATATCAGGATCATTGGCCGCCCGCCAGCGGATACCCTTGATCAGAGGGGCCGTACCCTCCGGAAAATATCTGCCCGCCATCGTCCGGGCCACATCCGGGTCAGGTACCGCAATCACCACCTCATGCCCGGCCTGCTGCAGTGCACGAGCCACCGGCAACAACCTGGTCAAATGTCCAAAACCGCCGCCCAGCTCCCAGGCACAAAGAATTTTTGCCATCACTCACCAACAGGTAATTGCATGAAGTATTTGGGGACAGCCACTAATTAAATTGGTAAAGCCACTAATCAATTTAATTAGTGGCTGTCCCCAAATAGCAAGCAAATAGCAAGTGGCTGTCCCCAATTAAAAATTAATTTTTGGCTTTGCTCAACTGATCCGCGAAACGATCTAGGTTGGCAAGGGAAAAATTCTGGGCGTAGATCAGGCCGAGAAGTCCATTCGCGGCCCACTCCTTGAGGACGGCACCGTCAAGATCCTTGATTTTACTGAGGTCCGCAACCTGGAAAGCCCCGGCGCTCTGAGCCGCCCCATCGACATCCATGGTCAGCTGTTTTTTGACGAGGCAGTCATGTTCAGCCAGTAGTCCGAAAAGTTTTTCGGTAACGTCAAGCTCCATCTTAAATTTCTTGAGAAAGTCAATAGCCTTGGCTGTACTTTCCGTCGGTTCCCCGGACTCGGTAAAAAGCTCAGTTCCCTCGTTTCCCTTGAAATTTTCCGCCTGACGGTCGATGCAGACAATAAAGTTGGTCTCGGCTTCCGGCGCGGCATCTGCAGCCTGAGCCATGGTCGAGGTTCCCAGAACAAAGGGGTAGCGCATGATGTGCATGGGAATGTAGGGCACCATCCATTTGCCATCCGGGCTGAGATAACTGTTATGATTCTTGCGCAGCGATAAAACCGCATGCGGAATCATGGCTCCGCCCAGTGGGAAGACGATCGGATAATAACGACCGGCTTTGACGACTTCACTGTAACTCAGCGGCACCTGAGAAACTTTTTCAGCAAATTTGAGGTTCGCCATGGGCTTAAACCGAAGCCCTTTATGAAGCTCGCGATTAAGCGGTTCGGTAGCTACAAACATTTTTTTCAGCTCCTTTATTTGGTATTATCTTAATTTAACCCTGATCTTAATTTAACCCTGGTAAATTACGTGCAACAGGCTACACCACTTTAATCTTAGTCCCAAACCTGTCAAAATTGGCCAATGAGAAATTCAGGGCATAGGCCAGTCCCAACAGACCATTGCGCACCCAGCCGGCAAGTACTGCATCATCAAGTTCCTGCACCCGGGCGAAATCAACTACCCGGAAAGAACCGAGGCTGACACCTTCATTTTCAATCTTCGCCTGTTTGGTAATCAAGCAACCCTGTTCATCCAACTGCTGGAAAAGTTTTTCGCAGGCCTTGAGATCGCCCTGAAACTGCCGCAGCATCTCTATCGCCGTGGCCGTAGTTTTCCCAGGCTCGCCCTTTTCGTCAAAAAGGGGTTCGCCCTCTTCGGTCTTGAAATTTTCGGCGTCGCGGTCAATGCACAAAACCAGCTTGCCGACCTCCCCTTTCTCCTGACCTGCAGGTGTGGGGCTAGCCAGCAGAAAGGGATAACGCCGAACATGCATCGGCACATACGGCACAATCCACTTACCCTCGGCATTGATGTAGCTGTTGTGTTCCTTTCGCAAAGATAAGAGAGCCTGCGGCACCGCAACCCCGTCCAGCGGAAAAACAATCGGATAATAGCGACTGGCCAAAAAGATCTCCCGGGCCCCCAAAGGAACAAAGGAGAGTTTGCGGGCAAAAGTAAGATCGCTGCCCGGCGCAAAACGTAGTCCATTATGCTTTATCTTGTCAATTGGTTCAATTTTTTTAAACATTTTTGATGCACTCCTGGCAAGTATGCCGGTTTAAAGGTTGAGGGTTGAAAAGGCTGATGGTTAAGACAGTGCTTTTGAGGTTATTTTCTAATTTTTTTTCAACATTTCTTTACAACAACAAAAATAAGAAAATGTTCTGACAAGAGCACTTATTTGTGACCAAAGAAAATACCTTCAGGTACGGGCCGTAAAGAACCCTTGGGTTGCGGGGCTCGCTCCCGCATTATGATGATTATGGCCCTGAACATATGCATCATCGCGCCCGGCATGGCTCTGGATATGGGAGGATTCTACCACCGAAAATTTCGCCTGCCATAGCAAAGAACCACTTTATTGTCAACCAGGCAAAAAAATTGGACACCGACAGACATGATGTTTCTACCTTGCAAACACAGATAAAATTATAAATAAAAAGTAACCCTCTTAAAATATATGAGTTTTTATGCTTGTTTTTTCTTCACAATATGTTATAGTTTGCACTCGTAAAGAAAATATTCATACTTATCCTACTTATCCAATGGTGTCTTTAATTTCAATTCAGGTTCAATATTGCTGGCTTAACATCAGATTTTACAGGAGAAAAAGAGATGAAGAAAAGTTGCTTAAATCGAAGTAAATTTTTGGGGTTTGCGGCTGCTTTACTGGCTCTGACAATCTGCTCCTCTCCAACGCTGGCTGAAGATCGTCTGGTCATTAAAGACGGGAGTGGCAATACGGTTTTCAGTGTTATCGATGACGGCAAGATGTCGATTATCCGGACCAGCTATCCGGTTATTCAGGGCGAACGGCAAACCACTGTGGTTAATGACACCCGTTCGGTGGCCAACTTTATTCACAGCACCAGCGGTGATATGGTTGACGGCTTCGGGCCTGAATTTGCGTTTTCGGCCAAAGACAACAGCGGCGTTGAATATGCACTCTGCACCGTAGGCGCGGCCCGCGACGGCAGTGACAACTCCGGCGCCTACGTCGTCATGCCCAGGCTGAACGGAGCCAAATACACGGCCATGAAAGTTGCGGCCGACGGAGCTCTGATCATGGCCAGCGGCGCGACCTGCACCGCCGCCGGCAACTGGGAAGATGGTTCCAGCCGCGAGCTCAAAAAAGATATCCGCGAGCTTACCAGCGAAGAAGCCATGAATACCCTGAAACAGATGGAGCCGGTCGAATTCAAATATAAAAGGGATGATTCCGACACCCATCTCGGCTTTATTGCCGAAGATGTCCCCGCAGTGATAGCTTCCAAGGATCGTCGCCATATGAGTTCAATGGATGTCGCCGCTCTGCTGACCAAAGTGGTACAGGAGCAGCAGGCTATGATCGAAAAACTTTCGGCTGAAATTGATGCCCTGAAAAAGTAAGACATCTAAAAGTAAGACATCTATCTAAATGAAGTACTGACTCTCGTCCAACATCCAAAGAGGGCTGATCCGTAAAAGGATCAGCCCTCTTTTTTTTGATCTTATTCTTTTAAATCACGAACTTTAAGCAG
>JAFGVI010000112.1 GCA_016938065.1 Deltaproteobacteria bacterium
GATATTCAGTCAAGTCGTTAAAAATATTCTCGATTCGGCTGAGAACTTTGTCCGCGTTATTCGGTGAATCGTGCCGGGCGATATAATTGTATAATTCGTGGAGATCCCGGTTTGCGTCATCACTTAGAAATACTGAATATCGCATCAATCATGCTCTTGTTTTTCACGTAGTTGCCGGATGCATTCAGTTGCCGGTTTAAATCTACCTTCTTCGATTTGGCGATTGCCGAGGGCCAGGATTTTCAGCAGAGCTAAAGTCGCCTGGGTCTGTTCGTAGCTTTCAATGTCCAGCATGACCACTTTGGCTTCACCGTTTTGAGTTATTACCAATGGTTGTGCCTGTTTGTGGAGATTGCGGACGATTTCCGCGGTATGAGACTTCAAATAACTGATCGGTTTTATTTGATTCGATAATTTCATAATTCCCTCTGTTTGGCGATTAAGTTTATGTCTGAATATAGACTGAAAACAGGTCAACTGTCAACTGTCTTGGTGGTAAGGTGAAATCGAGATAAAATCGATGATAGCCACTGACTCGTTATGAGTAGGGCGGTAATCCAGGTCGTCTGCCGCTATGTCAAAAAAGTCAATAATTGAGCCATTTTGCTGTTAATATCTTGGCTTGTCCAGGAGGGGAGGCGAGGGGGCTGGAGTGATGGAAACGCGTTGTTGTGAAAGTTTCTGTTGTGCGCATTTATGTTTTCAATTTCAGATTATTCTGCTGGCAGTAAAAAATTACATCGCCAAATTTACACCAAGCACAAAAAAAGGGTATACGCGCAAAACGCGTATACCCTTGAATTTTTTGGTAGCGGGGGCTGGATTTGAACCAACGACCTCCGGGTTATGAGCCCGACGAGCTACCTGGCTGCTCTACCCCGCAACATTTGCCGATCGAGTTATTGTCGAAAGGAGCGTGCTTATAGCAGGTCTCGAGCGTGCTTGTCAAGGAAAAGATTTGTTGAGAAACACGTGGCGGGGCAAAAGGCTGTGGTTGCATTTCCTTTTTCAACAGGCTATTATGGTCGATCTTTGGTCGTAATCGTAAAGGTTTTTCGTTTTTATCATGCGCATTTATTCCCGATATCTTTTAAAAGAGATGCTTGCGGTTTTTCTTCTAAGTCTGCTGGCTCTGCTCTCGGTCTATCTGCTCGTCGATTTTTTTTCCAAGGTTGATAATGCTCTGGAAAATCACGCGGGGATGCTGCCTCTGGTGATGTTTCTGGCTAATCAGATACCGTTTGTTCTGGGGAAATTTATTCCTCTGGCTCTGTTGCTGGCAACCATGCTGGCTTTGGGGGGGATGGCCCAGCATAATGAGATTGTGGCTTTTCAGGCGGGCGGTCTGAGTCTGCTCCGCCTGGCGCGCCCCATGGTCGGAGCCGGTCTGGTGCTGGCGTTGCTAACTTTTCTGATTAATAATTATATTGTGCCGGTTACCAGCCTTAAAGCCGACCATATTAAAGACGTGACAATAAGAGGAGATAAAGAGGATAATCTTTACAATCTTAAGAGTTTATGGTATCTCAGCGGCGATGCGGTCTACTTTTTTGAGGACCTTGATCCGGCCAGAAAAACTATCGCTAAAGCCCTGATTTATCGTTTTGCGAAGGATCGGCGTCTCAGTCAACGTTTTGATATTGAGGGACTGGTTTATCATCCTGAGGATAAAAAATGGATCGGAGAGCGGGTTAGAATTACAGCTTTCAGATTTCGTGACGGTTTTACCGATGTGGTCGGCGTCGATCAGGAAAAGAATCTGGAGCTCGCGATAAATGAAACCTTTCAGGATTTTATGGTGCCGCGCAAAGATCCGGACCGGATGTCTTTAAGGGAGTTGAGAAGTTATATCGGTAAGGCCAAGAATGCCGGACTCTCGTATATGGAGTATACCGTTGAAATATTTAATCGGATGCTGTTTCCGTTTTCGTGTCCCTTGATGGTGCTGCTGGCGATTCCCTTTTCCCTGGCGGCTCGGCGCCATGGGGGGGCGGCTCGCGGAGTGGCCATCAGTCTGGGACTCGGTTTTTCCTTTTGGGTAACCCTTTCGCTGTCTTTGGCTTTGGGTCAGGGTAAGATACTGGGCCCTTTGCCGGCGGCGATACTGCCCTATATTCTCTATACCGGGCTTGCTCTTTTTATGTTTCGGCAAAAGATTGGGTGAGAGTGGTATCGTCAGGATAAAGGATGAAATTTTGTCTCTTTCTCGGGACAAAATGAGCAAAAGTTTTCAATTTGATAATTTATATATGGTTGTGTCGAATTAGGAGCAATAAATGTCAATACCACAGGATACGATTGATCTTTTGAAGGAACTTGCCGAAACCGTTGAGACCTACAGGGGGTATCTTTGATCTGGCTCAGATGCAGGAGCGGATCAGCGAAATTGAAGATATAAGTTCAGGGGGAAATTTCTGGAGTGAGCCGGATAAAGCTCGCGAGATTCTGAAAGAGGGCACTCAGTTAAGTCGCGAAGTTGAGCGCTGGCTGGGGATTGAAAAAGGCCTCGAAGAGGTTGGTCTGCTGGCCGAAATGCTGCAGAGCGAGGATGATAGCGAGAGTTTGCAGGAGTTGCAAAGCTCTCTGGTCGGGCTTAAGCGGCAGCTGACCATGATGCGTCTGGAAAAGATGATGTCGGGCGAGCATGACGGCGGTAATGCGATTGTCAGCATCAATGCCGGAGCCGGCGGCACCGAAGCGCAGGATTGGGTGGAGATGCTGTTGCGGATGTATCTGCGCTGGGCGGAAAAACGCGGTTGGAAAAGCAGTATTGTCGATATCCTGCCGATGGATGAGGGGGGCATTAAAAGTGTTACCTTTACGGTCAGTGGTGATCATGCTTACGGCAACTTTCGCTCGGAAAGCGGTATTCATCGTTTAGTGCGGATTTCTCCTTTTGATGCCGGAAATCGACGGCATACCTCTTTTGCCTCGGTCTATGTCTGTCCCGAAATCGATGATGATGTCGAGGTCGAAATTAACGACAGTGATTTGCGGGTTGATACTTACCGCGCCAGCGGCGCCGGGGGTCAGCATGTTAATAAAACTGATTCGGCGGTGCGCATAACCCATCTGCCCAGCGGTATTGTCGTGCAGTGTCAGAATGAGCGTTCGCAGCATAAAAACCGCGCGTATGCCATGAAAATTCTCAAAGCCCGGCTCTATGAAAAAGAGATGGAAGAGCGCCGTCGGGCGCAGGATAAGGTTGAGAATGCGAAGATGGAGATTGCCTGGGGCAGCCAGATTCGTTCCTATGTTCTGCATCCTTATCAGCTCATTAAAGATCACCGGACCGACTGTGAAACCGGCAATGTCAATCAGGTTCTAGACGGAGGCCTCGACGCTTTTGTCGAAGCCTTTTTGTTGCAGCAGATGCAGAAGCAGTAGTCAGTGGCCAGTAATCAGTAGCTTTTAAAACTGACGGTTGGTCCCGGCGACCGGCAAAGGAGTTTCAGTTAGTGTTAAGCGACCAGATCTTATCAGAGTTTACGGCCGACGCTAATCCGGACGGGCTGCGTCTGCTCCCTCTGGGTGGCCTCGGTGAGATCGGCATGAATCTGATGGTGCTGGAATATGGCACTGAGATCTTTATCGTTGACTGCGGCCTGATGTTTCCTGAGCCTTATATGCTCGGGGTAGATATCGTGATTCCCGATATCAGCGCCCTGTTGCCGGAAAAAGAGCGGATCAAGGGAATTGTGCTGACTCATGGGCATGAAGACCATGTCGGGGCCCTCTCTTTTATTCTGCCTCAGCTTGAGGTGCCGGTTTATGGCACCGAGCTGACGATTGCCATGGTCAGGCGGCGGCTGGAAGAGCATCAGCTGCTCAACGGCAGTGAACTCTGTGTGGTTAAGCCGGGTGAGACCATTGACAGCGAAAATTTCTTAATTGAATTTATCTCGGTGGCGCACTCGATTCCTCAGGGGGTGGCCCTGGCGATTACCACGCCGGCCGGTATCGTGGTCCATTCCGGCGATTTCAAAATAGATTATACCCCTTTGGATGGTGAATCGACCAATCTGAACCGTTTTGCCGAACTTGGTAACGAAGGGGTTGATCTGTTGCTGGCCGACAGTACCAATGTTGAAAGCGCCGGTTATTCGGCTAGTGAAGCCGAGGTTAAAAAAGCTTTAGCGGCGCTTTTTTCAGACTCTTCCGGGCGGATTATCATTACCCTCTTCTCATCCAACCTTAATCGTATTCAGGAAATTATCCGGCTTGCCCACGAACGGGGTCGGAAAGTGGCAATTTTGGGGCGCAGCCTTCATAATAACACGCAAATAGCGCAGGAAATAGATCTGTTGCAGATTCCGGACGAGATTCTGGTTGATATTGAAGAGATCAACGCTCTGTCCCCGCATGAGGTTCTGGTGATCACGACCGGCAGTCAGGGCGAACCTTTTTCCGGTCTTTCCCTGATGGCCTCCAACAGCAGTAAATGGCTGAGTCTGGGGCCGGGTGATACGGTAATTTTTTCGTCCCGATTTATTCCCGGCAACGAGAAGGCTATCAGTAATCTGCTCAATCGTCTGACCCGTCTGGGCGCCCGTGTACTCTATCGGCCGGTTGCGTTTACGCATGCTTCGGGCCATGCTTACCGGGGTGAGCTCTCGCTCCTGCTCAATCTGGTTAAACCGCGCCATTTTATGCCGATTCATGGCGAGTATCGGCATCTCGATCTGCATGCCCGGCTCGCCGTTGAACAGGGGGTCGCCGCGGACAAAGCCCTGGTAGTGACTGATGGGGAACTGGTTGAACTTGATGATAACGGCTTTCGGCGTCTGGGCCGGGTGGAACACGGCAAGGTACTGATTGATGGTAAAGGGGTCGGCGAGATCGATTTTGCGACCTTGCACGATCGTCGTCATCTATCTAATAACGGCATGGTTATTATCGTCGTCGGTCTGAACGAGACCAGCGGCGAGGTGGTTTACGGGCCGGAGATGACGACCAAGGGTTTGATTGCCGAGGATAATGAGACTATTATTGCCGAGGCGCTGAAAGTCGTGGAAGAGGCGCTGCTGCAGATTCCGGCCGTTGAACGTAAAGACTGGCTTGAGGTCAAGACCGTTTTGCGGCGGGCGGCAAAAAAATATTTTCGGCTTACCTTGAACAAAAAACCGATTATCCTTCCTGTAATAATTGAGCTTTAGTGCCTTACAGGTTATTTTATTGTTTTTTTTCAACATTTTTTTCAACAATAAAAACAAGAAAATGTTCTGATAAGAGCACTTATTTGCGGGCCGTAAAGGCCCCTTGGGTTGCGGGGCTTACCCCCGCATTAGGAGAAGATGCCCCTTTCCAAATTGACAATCAAACGTCAGGAGTGGAAAACCGAGATGGTCGGTATTCTCTTTCTGGGTTTGGCCATCTTTTTTCTGATGGCGCTGTGCTCCTACTCGCCGCGGGACCCTTCCTTGAATCACAGCGGCGGCAGTGGGCTGGAGATCGCCAATCTGGGCGGTCGCATCGGGGCGATGGTGGCCGATCTGTTGCTCCAGGGAGTCGGTCTCGGGGCTCTGATTCTGCCGCTCTATCTGGTGGCTGTTTTTATCGGTGTCGTGGCCGGCAAACGCTATCCCCCTCTAAGCAGTATCGGCGGGGCTTTCTTTCTGATTCTGGCGACTGCGGTCTGGAGTTCTCTGCTGCTGCCGGTCTGGGTGCTCCAGGGTACCGAAGTTCTGACCGGCGGGGTTTTTGGCGAAATTGTCGGCGAATATCTGGTAACTTTTTTCAACCCCATCGGCACCTACCTGTTGATGAGCGTTATCTTCGCGCTCGCTCTGATTGTCACCACTCATATATCACCCCTGCGCATTGCGGCTCTGCTGGTGACCGGCCTGCTCGTGGCCGGGCGGCTGCTGCTGCGAACGCTCAAACATCTAAGCGATCTGCTGCTGCGTCTGGGGCGCCGGCGGCCGCAAAGTGAGCCGGCGAATTCTTTAGACAACCTGACGGATACGCCGGAGAAAACTAAAAACCGTCTCAAAAAAGTAAAGATCGGCCGGCCCCATGATGAAAAACCCAAAGCTCCACCCATGAATCAGGGGCGACTGCCCTTTTTTCGCGAGCATGGCCAGATTACTCTGCCGAGTCTGGATCTGCTCGATGATCCTCCGCCGCGGCGCAAAAAGGGTACCGATAACGATAGTTTACGGCTTAAATCGCAGCAGCTCGAAAATAAGCTCAGAGATTACGGGGTCGTCGGCCAGGTTCTGGAGGTACATCCCGGTCCGGTGGTGACGATGTATGAGTTTCAGCCGGCGGCCGGGGTTAAATTAAGCAAGATAAGTTCACTGGCGGATGATCTGGCCCTGGCCATGAGCGCCATGTCGGTGCGGATCGTGGCCCCGATTCCGGGCAAAGCCGTGGTCGGGATTGAGATTCCCAATCTGGAAAGAGAGGATGTTAATTTCAAGGAGCTGCTTTTAAGTTCGAGCTTTCAACGGGGTCAGAGTATTTTACCTCTGGCTCTCGGTAAGGAGATCGATGGTGTGCCGATGGTTGCCGATCTGGCCAAAATGCCCCATCTGTTGATTGCCGGCTCGACCGGTTCGGGCAAGAGTGTCGGTATCAACTGTCTGATCTGCAGTATTCTGTTCAAACTGACGCCGGAGTCGGTCAAATTTATCATGGTTGATCCCAAGCGTCTTGAACTTTCGGTCTATGATCATATTCCGCATCTGCTGATGCCGGTGGTGACCAATCCGAAACGGGCCGCGGCCGCTTTGAGCTGGGCCGTGGAAGAGATGGAGCGGCGTTACAGTCTGATGTCGCTTTCGGGAACCCGTAATGTCGCCTCCTACAACCGCTATGTCGAAAAACAGCTCTCCCTGCGCAATCAGTCAACGGCGCCGGCTCCCGAAAATGGCGAGGATGATGAAGTTGGCGTCGAGGCGATCCCACCACTGGAAAAATTTCCCTATATTGTTATTATCATTGATGAACTTGCGGATCTGATGATGGTTGCCTCGAAAGAGGTGGAAGAGTACATTACGCGGCTGGCGCAGATGGCGCGGGCCGCCGGGATTCATCTGATTCTGGCGACCCAGCGGCCTTCGGTGGATGTCATAACCGGTTTGATCAAAGCCAACTTTCCGGCCCGGATCTCTTTCCGGGTCTCCTCGAAGATTGATTCCCGTACCATTCTTGATGCTTCCGGTGGCGAGCAGTTATTGGGTAATGGTGATATGCTGCTGCTAAGTCCCGGCAGCTCCACTTTTACCCGTCTGCACGGCGCGTTTATCAGTGATGACGAGATTAAGGCGCTGGCCGATTATCTGCGTAGTCAGGGGGCGCCGGAATATCAGGAAGGGATGCTGAAAAAACATGAGGAGGCCCTGGCCAGCAAAACCAAGGGCAAGGGTAATGGCGCGCGCACGACCGAGGATCTGGAAACTGAAGATGAAGAAGGTTATGACGAGCTTTATGACCAGGCCGTAGAATTTGTCGCCCGTTTGAAGGGTGCCTCCTCCTCAATGATTCAGCGCAAATTCAGAATCGGTTATAACCGGGCCGCCCGCATTGTTGAGACCATGGAGCGGGAAGGAGTCGTGGGCCCGGCCGAAGGCAGCAAGCCGAGAAAGGTTCTGATTCAGCCGGTTGATTGAGTCGAAAGTCGCCGGTCGGCGGATTGCTGCTGACGGGCTCTGTCAGGCTACAGAAGCAGGGTAAGAAACATGGTTGACATATTGAAGATGAGATTGGGCGGGTTGCCGCCGCGCATGTAGATATCATCTTCAATCCGGGTCAGCACCTTGGTCAGCAGGACTTCATAGCCCATGTTGAGGTGACCTTCCGGGGCCAGGGCGTTGGTCTGAAAATAGAGTTTCTGCTGGTCATCGCGCGAGACCTTGAGGCGCCATTTAACCTGACTTATATTACTGTAGAGACGTTTAAGCAGTTCCAGTGAAACCTGAAGACTGGTGACCATGCTGCCCTCTTCAGGCCCCGCCTGTCCGTAACCCTCATCAATGCTTTTCCTTAACCCCAGACCCAGCAGGGCCACCCGGTCGTAATAATCGGGACCTTCGGAGAAAACCGCGGTCAGAACCTCGTGCGAGGCCAGTTTGTCGTAGTCACAGTCGGGCAGGGTGCGGTTTTTGAAAATACCGGCAAGCTTATCTCTTCGTTTTTTTACATCACTCTCATACTTGGGGTTCTTGAGATAGAGGCGGCGGCAGAACTCCTCCAGACAGCGATAATGCTGGCGCAGATGGTGCTGAATGATCAAGACATCGGAAGAGGTCAGAAGGCCCTGCATGCCGCCCCGGCTGCCGCAGGCGCCAAGGGCGAAGAGGATTGTGAGCAGTGAAAATAATTTTTTAATGTGGCGTGACTGCAGATTAAAAGGCATTATTTACTACCCACTGAATCAATCCTTGATGAAAAAAGAGAGCAGGGCTGGAACCATGAAAATAGTAAACACGGTCGAGAGAGCGAGGCCGCCCAGGACGACACTGCCCAAACCCCGGTAGAGTTCGGCGCCGGCGCCGGGGAAGAGAACCAGGGGCAGCATGCCGAGAACACTGGTCAGAGAACTCATGAAGATCGGACGGATGCGGCTTTCGACCGAAGCTTTTAAGGCTTCCCGTGCCGGCAGGCCATCTTTTTTGAAATTAAGGGTCTGGTGGACAATGAGGATTGCGTTATTGACGACCAGACCGATGAGAATGATGAAACCGAGCATGGTCAGAATGTCCAGAGGCTGGGGCGCGATGAAACGGTTGACCAGGGCGAGCCCGATAAAACCTCCGGCCGCCGCCGGCGGTACGCTGACCATGATGATCAGCGGGTAGAAAAAACTTTCAAAAAGAGCCGCCATCAGCAGGTAGGTGATGATCAGGGCGATAATGAAGTTATTCTGCAGGGCGAGACGGGTCTGCGTCAGCTTGTCGGCGGTACCGGACATGGAAATCTCGACGCCGTTACCGGAAAGGCCCATCTTTTTGAGCTGGGGCAGGAGTTTTGTCGCTAGAATATCCATGGCCTCTTCAAGCGGAACATCCTCCGGCGGGGTTACCTGCAGGGTGATATCGCGGCGTCTTTCCAGGTGGTTGATCTGGGTCGGGCCCGAACTTTCCGTCAAGCTTGCCAGCGAGGCCAGGGGTACCTGTGTGCCGTTGTTGGTGACCATGGGCAGGTTGATGATCTGATCCGGACTGGTGATGGCTTCGGTACGCCCCATTAAGGTGAGGTCGATCTGGTTACGGCCCGGGGCTTTGAAATCGTCGATTTTTCGGCCGTCGAGGAAGACATCGACCATCAGGCCGAGTTCCCGGGCATCGACACCGAGGGCGGCGCTGCGGTCGCGTCGGGGGATAATCGTGACTTCGGGACTGGTCAGCTCCAGCGACGGCACCGGTCTGATCTGGGTGCCGGGCAGGGCCTGGCGAATCATGCCGAAGAGGGCGCCGCCGGCTTTAACCAGGTGGGTCAGTTCGGGGCCGCTGATGTCGACTTCAATGGTGCGGCCCTTGCCGAGGCCCTGCTCGAAAATACCGCGCTGCATGGTGACGCCGTACATGCCGGGAATCGAGGCGATGATTTTCTGCAGCGGCGGAATAATTGAGCGCACCCGTTCAGGATGAACCGATTTGGCGCCGACAAAAAGCATCTGGCCGCGACCGATATAGAAATAGTCTGAAACCCGGTCGGCCCCGTCTATCTCTTTCTCCATATAGGGTTTGAGCTGGCGCCCGATCTCATTGCCGACGGCTTCTCGTTCCGCATCGGAATATCCCGGCGGCGGTACGAGAATGCTTAAAATGAGGTTGCGGTTGCCCAGCGGCAGATATTCCATCTTGGGCCACAAGAGCCAGGCAACCAGCAGCGCGCCGCCGCCGAGCAGGCCGACCACGGCAATTCGGCGATACCAGCGCAGGGCAACCCAGCCGACCAGGGCCGAGGTCGAGCTGGTGAAAAGGCTGCCGAAGGCATTCAGGGGATCGTGGCGGGTCGGCTTCGGTGTTCGGCCCCGCTTTCTCTTTTCTCTCAGGTTAAAAAGAATCTGACTTAAGGTCGGAATGAAAGTGATCGAAACCACCAGGCTTAAAGCGATGGAACCGCAGATGGCGATAGCCAGATCTTTAAAGAGCTGGCCGGCTTCCTCCTTGATGAAGACGACCGGCAGAAAAACCGCCAGGGTGGTGATGGTTGAGGCCAGAACCGCGCCCCAGACCTCGGCGCTGCCGTCGCGGGCCGCAAGGTAAGGGTCTTTCCCCATCTTGCGATGGCGGTCGATATTTTCCATAACCACAATCGCGTTATCGACCACCATGCCCACCGCAAACGACATGCCGGCCAGGCTGATGACGTTGAGATTGCGATGGCCCATCAGAAGAAAGAGAAAGGTGCCGATAACGCTGACCGGAATCGCGGCGGCAACCACCAGGGTTGCCGAAAGGCTGCGCAGAAAGATCAGCAGCACGATAATCGCCAAAGCACCACCGATCCAGATATTCTGTTTAACCAGGCCGATGGCGCTGTCGATGTAAGGGGTCTGGTCGTAGATCCAGTCGAGGAAAAGGCCGTTATCTTTGAGAATGCCCTGGTTGAGGCGATCGACCTCCTGGTGTACCCGGCGGGTCATCTCCAGAACATTGGCGCCGGCCTCTTTTTTGATGCCGACGGCAATCGCTTTCTCGCCATTATGAAAAATGGCGGCATTGATTTTTTTGTAGCCGAGTTTGACCTCGGCCACGTCCCCGACGCTGACTACGCGGTCGTTTTCACTTCTTAAAATTACTTTGTTGATGTCGGCCGGACTGCGGTATTCGCCCATGGTGCGGACCAGATATTTACGTTTTTCCGTGCTGATATCCCCGCCCGAAATATTGACATTCTCACCGCGCAGCCGCTCGGTGATCAGGCTTAAGGAAAGATTCTGGGCCGCCAGCGTATAAGGGTCGGTCATGACCTGCATCTCATCTTCGGTGCCGCCGACGATATAGAGCTCCGCGACTCCGGGTACCCTTTCCAGGCTCTGACTGATATGGTCGTCAAAGTAGGTGCGGTAGGTATTGATGTTACGCTGGTTGCCGGGCAGGGTTTTAAAGATCGTCCAGATGACCGGCGAGGCGTTGGCCCCGGAGGCGGTGATGACCGGTTTTTCGACATTTTCCGGATATTTGTTGACCTCGTTGAGCTTGTTGGAGGTGCGCAGCATGATATCTTCAAGCTTGGCGTCGAGCGAGAAGGTAAGAATGATGCGGCCCTGATCGTTGACGCTCTCACTCTCCATCTTGATCAGGTAGCGCAGGCCTTTCAGGACATCTTCCTGAGGCTCAATGATTTCCCGCTCAATTTCATAGGCCGTGGCCCCGGGCCAGTTGGTGCTGATGGTCAACTCCGGCAGCGCAACATCCGGCGTCAACTGAATGGGCAGGGAGGTCAGTCCCAGCATCCCGAACATTAACACCAGAATAACCCCGACCGTAACGCTGACGGGCCGTTTAAGGCAGAATTCTACCGGATTCACTGTTTGGGCTCCTCGGTTTGGCGGCTGGCAGCGGGAACGACCGTGACCGGCTGACCCGGCCGCAGGCGTTCATTGCCGCGGATGACCACGGCCAGGCCCGGGGTCAGTGGTGTTCCTGCTGCCGTCCGGCCTGAGGCGATAATCGCATCATTGCCGTCGTAGCCGGAGATAACGACCGGAATAATTTCAGCCCGGTTGTCAGTGATGGTGACGATGGTGGTCTGTTCACCATTGCGGACAATGGCGGCGCGCGGCGCCAGCAGGGCTTTTTCGGGTTTGCCCGTAGGCACCAAAACTTCAACATCATATCCCGGCAGAAGCCGGGCTGCGGCCGGAAGATCCAGACGCAAAGGAAAGGTGCGGGCTTTAAAATCACCGGCCGGAATAATCCGGTTGAAACGTCCCGCAATCGTGGCGGCATCCGGGCCGACGCGGACCGTGAAAACCGTGCCCGGTTCAATAAAGGGGAGGTAGCGGGCCGGTACCGGAATTTCTGCAGCAAGCGTGCTGAGATCGATCAGGTGGCAGACGGTAGACCCGACCGCCAGCCACTCCCCGATTTCACACAGACGTTCGGCAACAACCCCGGAAAACGGAGCGCGGATGGTTTTACGGTTGAGTTCAATCTGCAGCTGGTCGCGCCTGACCCGGGTTATGGCGAGTTTGGCCTCAAGTTCCTTGAGCCGGTAAAGGCGGTCATCATAGGTCTGTTTGGAGGTTGCCTGTGATTCAAAAACCGGTTTAACCCGTTCGAAGTCGAGGTTGCCTTTTTCGAGCAAAATCTTGGCTTCATCAATCTCACGATTGGCGACCTCGAGACTGCGCTGCAGAAGTTCACCGTCGAGCTGGCAGAGGATGCCGCCTTTTTTCACAAAAGTTCCCTCTTTGGGCGGGGCACTGATGACCTGGCCGGAGACTTCAGCCGCGACGCGACTTTCAAGTTCGGCGACGACGCTGCCGGTCAGGGCAATGGTGGGTGCGACCTGACGTTCAATTAAAAGCGCGGTTACCACCCGCGCCGGAGGTGGTGCGGGGGGGTCGGCGCTGAAGGCGCGGCCGGGGAAAATTGTAATTATGCAACTGGCTATTAAGAGGAGGGGTGTGATGCTGCGGGTGTTCAAAGTCATCTATTTGCCTCAAAAAAAGATTGCCATCTTAGGCTGTTTCAAGTAGTCGCTTATACTCTGCCCAATATTGTTGGGCAAGTATTTTTTAAGTAATGAAAATAAGTGTTGCACAGTTTTCTATGGACAAAACAGCAAGTTCAAGAGGAAAAAAATGAAAAAAGCATTGATAACCGGGGTTACAGGTCAGGATGGGGCCTATCTGGCGGAATTCCTTCTGGAAAAAGGCTACGAAGTACACGGTGTAAAACGGCGATCTTCCTCCTTTAATACGGCCCGGATCGATCATCTCTATCGGGATCTGCATGAAGCGGATGTGCGTTTTAAGATGCATTACGGCGATCTTACGGATGCGACCAATCTGATTCGCATAATTCAGGAGGTGCAGCCCGATGAGATCTATAATCTGGCCGCCCAGAGCCATGTGCAGGTCTCCTTTGAAACACCGGAATATACGGCCAACAGTGATGCTCTGGGAACCCTGCGTCTGCTTGAGGCGATCCGGATTTTAGGGTTAGAGAAAAAGACCCGTTTCTACCAGGCCTCAACCAGTGAGATGTTCGGTCTGGTTCAGGAAACCCCGCAGCGCGAAACCACCCCCTTCTATCCTCGCAGTCCTTATGGTGCGGCCAAGGTTTACGCTTACTGGATTACGGTGAACTATCGCGAAGCCTACGGTATGTTCTCCTGTAACGGTATTCTTTTCAATCATGAATCCCCTCTGCGCGGCGAAACCTTTGTCACCCGCAAGATCACCCGGGCCGTGGCCCGCATCAAACTCGGTTTTCAGAAAAAGCTCTATCTCGGTAATCTTTCGGCCAAACGCGACTGGGGCCATGCCGCAGACTATGTCAAAGCGATGTGGCTGATGCTGCAGCAGGATCAGCCTGAGGATTTTGTCATTGCCACCGGCCAGACCCGGACGGTGCGGGAATTTGTCGAGAACGCTTTTGCCGAAATCGGGGTCGAGATCGGTTGGCGGGGAGAGGGGCTGGCTGAGGTCGGTTATGACCGGCGCGACGGTGCGATCCGCGTCGAAATTGATCCCCGTTATTTTCGTCCGACTGAGGTTGATCTCTTGCTGGGTGATCCGACCAAGGCCAGAGAAAAACTGGGTTGGCAGGCGGAGACAAGTTTTGCTGAGATGGTGAAAACCATGGTGGCTGCAGATCTTATGGAAGCCGAACGCGATCACTACTGCAAGCGCCAGGGCTTTAAAATCTATGCCCATGCAGAGTAGCCGCAGTTCACAGTAAAACCGAAAAAACCCGCCTCTTCAGATTAATTCTCTGCAAAGGCGGGTTTTCTTTATGAAAATGGTGGAGGATAAGGGGGTCGAACCCTCGGCCTCAGCATTGCGAACGCTGCGCTCTCCCAACTGAGCTAATCCCCCATTGAGGCTGCCTGTAACTGACCGTTACATTACTACTAAAAAAGGGGTCGGCTGTCAAATCTATTTTCCGGCTGTTTCCGGGTTTTGTTTTCCTGCTACTTTGGGGAATAACGTTTGCTCAGAACCTCCAGGATCGCTTTTTTCAATTCGTCGAGGCTGGCCGCTTTGACGACATAGGCATCAGAGGCCCAGGTTGTGAAATCCTGTTTATAGTCGCCGTAGGCGGAACAGAGAATAACCGGAATATTTTTGTCGATCTCCTTAATTTTGATGAGGGTCTCGACGCCGGACATGCCCGGCATCTTGATGTCCATGACGATCAGATCCGGATTGGTTGCGGGCAGTATCTGCAATGCTTCCTCACCACTGGCCGCGGCCGCGACGATATAGCCCTCGTCTTCAAGCTCCTCTTTATAAAGCCAGCGAATGTTCTCTTCGTCGTCGACTACCATGATTGTATATTGCTGGTTGCTCATATCGATACCTCGCTGTTGGGTTGTCCTGCTGGTGTGGTTGTTGGTTTATGTCTGAAAGGCAATGAGATTGAAACTGTAACCCCTTTACCTTCACGATTATGAATGCGGATGTCACCCTGATGATTAAGAATGATGCGATGGCAGATCGGCAGCCCCAGGCCGGTGCCGTCGTGTTTGGTGGTGAAGAACGGGTTGAAGATGTCATGAATAAACTGTTCCTGAATACCTTTGCCATTATCTTCGATTTCGATCAGGGCCCGTTCCTGTTTTCTCTGCAGGTCGCAGTAGTAAGAGGTTCGTACCGAAATGCAGTGTTTCGTGCCGCTGGGTTTATTGGTCATGGCCTGCATGCTGTTGTTAAAGAGATTGATAAAGACCTGTTTTAACTGGTTGCCGTCACATTCAACCTCTTTCAGCTCGGCGCAGAGGCGGAGCTGAAGCTTGATTTTTAACCTCTTTAGTTCACGGGCAAAGAGGGCGGCAGTTTCATTAAGCAGCAGATTGAGATTATTGGGTTCGAATTTATTGTTTTCCGGTCGCGAAAATGAGAGCACATTGTTGACTATCTCTTCCAGCCTTTCAATCTCTTTGGTGATGATATGGCTGTAAGCTTTTTCCCGGCTCTGTTCGGGAATTCTCTTGTGCAGGCGACGGGCAAAGCCGCCGATTGAGACCAGCGGATTTTTTATTTCATGGGCAATACTGGAAGCCATCTCTCCTAAAGCCATCAGTTTTTCGCTTTGTGCAAGGCGCAGCTGAGCGCTGTTCAGGCTGGCCAGTGAACTCTGCAGTCGTTGATAGAGTCGGGCGTTGTCGAGGGCCAGGGCCGCGGCATCGGTAAAAAGTGTAATATAGGCAAGATCATCGAGGGTGATCTGGTCGGCATTGGCCAGGATCAGGCCCTGGAGTTGATCCTGACTCATAATCGGGATGACGGTGAGATTGCGGCCGGGCAGCAGATCTTTCAAATGGGCATGGTTTATAGTGACAAAATCAGCCGGGATGGTGGTCGGTTTCTTCCCGATGACGGCCTGCTGAAAACGGCTGGGAGCCTGCTTGAGACTGGGTACTTTCAGATTTTTGAGTTTTTCTTCGATCTCCTGCGAAATTCTGCTGCTGGCCTCAAGCAGATGGTTGGTCATGGTGCTGAGCTGATTGTCCGGTTGCAGTTCCAGATTGAGCAAAGAGCCGTCGGGGGCGCTGGCGTAGTAGAGTCCCTGCCAGGAATCATCTTTTTCCTGCAGCTCAAGGTAGAGGGCCGGCGAGGAGGTGAAGCCTTCCCGGCTGACCAGGGCACCGAGGGTCAGGCGAATAATTTTTTCCGGGGTGTCGGCGGCCAGCAGCGCATTTTTCATCTGGTGTGAGAGGGTTAACTGCTGGGTTCTCAGGAGGGAGGCCTGGTTGATCATTGAGAGTTGATTCTGGGCCCGGGTTCTCTCCAGGGTGGCGGCAAGATGATCCGCGAGGATTTCAAGAAGTTCCAGATCCTCTTTGGCCAAGGGCAGAAGTTCCTGGCTGCCGGGTTGGTCGGCCAGGAAAAATTCCAGGCAGCCGACAAGGCGGCCCTGGCTGCTTAGCGGCAGAATGATATGCGCGCAGAACTGCTGGAAAAAATTCTGATAGATTTCGGTCGCCGCCGGCAGGTTCTGTCTGTCAATGATCTGCGGCGGGGAGCTTGCTTTAATGCGGGCCGCCTGGTAACGGCTGACCGGAAGGATCGATGTGTAATGTTCGTCGCTGCGAAAACCCTGACTGATGGTTTTGTTCTGGTCCGGTTCGTTTTCAAAAATATGCAGAATCGCCGCTGATTCGGAAAAAAAAGCGAGAGCTGACTGCGGAAGCCGGGCGAAAACACTCTGGACATCGGCGCTGGCGTTGAGTTGAGCCCCGATCTGATGGAGAAATTTCAAACGTCTGACCCTTTGCTGATCCTGATTTTTCAGGATCGAGCTGCGCAGGGCCAGGGTCAGCTGCCGGCAGACGACCAGAAGAAAGCGGATGGTTTCATTGTCGACGCTGAACGGGTTTGAGCCGAGCAGAACCATGGTGCCGTAAGCCTGATTTTCGTCGGCCAGAGGCAGGCTCCAGCCGTGGGGTTGCTCCTGTCTGAAAAGATCATCCGAGCCCGAAGACTCAGGTTTGAGAGGGGACGGCAGGAGGGTGGTCAGAGGCCGGCACAGCCGATCTTCGGGCTGGGGCAGTTTGTAGCTGCCGGGCGGCGTCGGCAATTGCCGGCCGCCGGCGGCATCGGCGGCCAGCCGCAGGGTCAGTTTTCGACCGCGGTGCTGCAACAGGTAGAAGGCGACGGTCGGAGCCAGGTTCATGCGGCAGAGAAAATTGGCGGCCTGGGTCAGACGGTCGTTGATCTGTGCGGTGGAGCTGCTGATCTCGACGATCCTGGTCAGGATATCATATTTTTGCTGACTGTCCATTAATCTGCTCGCGGCGGTCGTTATAAAAGCGGCGGCCTTATCCGGGCCCTTATCAAGCTGAGGCCATTATTTGCGTATAAAGTGCCTCATATTGAGCCGCACTGTGGATCCAGGAAAAATCATCGCGCATGCCGTTCTGGCGGAGTCGGTGCCAGAGCCGGGGCTTCCGGTAGAGTTGTAACGCCTCTTTGAGGGTCAGTGTGAGCGCGGCTAAGGTGTAGTCGTTAAACTTGAAACCGTTGCCGTGGCCGGTTTCCGGATTGAAAGCGGTGATGCTGTCGTCAAGCCCGCCGACCGCTCTGACCAGGGGAACCGTGCCGTAACGCAGGCTGTACATCTGATTGAGACCGCAGGGTTCATAATGTGAGGGCATCAGGAAGATATCAGCTCCCGCCTCGATCAGATGGGCCAGACGGTTGTCATAGCCCCGCTTGAAAGCTATTCGGGCCGGGTGGGCAAGGGCCAGTTTCTGCAAGGCTTCCTCGATCTCCGGCTCTCCGGTGCCGAGAAAGACAAATTGTGCTTCAATCTCGGAGACCTGTTCTAAAAGGGGCAAAATCAGGTCGAAGCCTTTCTGGGTTACGAGGCGGGAGACCATGCCGATCAGCGGCAGCTGGGGTTCAGGCGGCAGCTGGAAAATTTCTCCCAGTTTTTTTTTGCAGATCTTCTTGCCGGCCATGTGCCCGGGGCGGAAGTGGTTGTCGATAAAAGGATCGGTGGCCGGGTCCCACTCCCGGTAATCGACGCCGTTAAGAATGCCGAAAAGATTGTCCCGCCGCTGCTGCAGAACCGTTTCCAGACCGAATCCGAATTCGGCCTGAAGAATTTCCCGGCTGTAGGCCTGACTGACGGTATTTAAGGCGTCGGCGTAGACTATTCCTCCTTTAAGCAGATTGAGGCGGTCAAAAAATTCAAGCCGTTCAAAGGTGAACTCCTGCCAGCCCAGGCCCGTCAGCGGCAGCAGCTCTTTGTCCTGAATGCCCTGATAGCCGAGATTATGAATGGTAAAAAGTGAGCCTCCCTGAAATTGGGGCCGGTCTTGGTAAAGGGTTTTAAGATAAACCGGAATCAGGGCCGTCTGCCAGTCATGGGCATGAAAGATATCTATCTTTAAAGCAAGAGTTGCAACCGTCTCCAGAACCGCCCGGCAGAAGAAAGTAAAGCGGATACCGTTATCCGGGTACTCTTTATCGGTGGGTCCGTAGAGAAAGGGACGGTCGAAAAAGTCGTCCCGGCGTATGGTGAAAATAGTCAGGTTGGGGTGCTCTGAGGCCAGCTTGACGATGCCGCCGGCAAGCTCTTCAGGGCCCAGGGGCACTGTGACGGCGGCCGTTTCGGTAAGCTTTTTCTGCCGGGCCATGATCTCCCGGTAGAGCGGGAGAAAGAGGTAGACCTGATGGCCTCTGGCGGCCAGTGCGAGCGGCAGGGCTCCGGCGACATCAGCTAAGCCCCCGGTTTTGGCAAAGGGGGCGGCTTCGGAAACGGCGAACAGAATATTCATGGCATGCCCGAGTGGTTGCTCGTTCGGTAAAGATTGGAAAGCTGGTTCAAATCTTGGCGTCACGCAGAAATTTAGCCGACTCTTCCGGCGGGGTCGGGTTTATATAGAAGCCCGAGCCCCATTCGAAACCGGCTACCCGGGTCAGTTTGGGGATGATTTCAATATGCCAGTGATAAAAGGTCGAGGTGTCCAGATAGTTGACCGGAGCCGTATGCAGAATGAAATTATAGGGTGGGGTATCAAGCACCCGGTTGAGTCTTTTCAAAGTGTCGGAGAGCGTCAGCGCAAGCCCTTCAATCATGTTTTTACTGTTGCTCTGATAGTCATGGGTATGACGTTTGGGGAGAATCCAGGTTTCAAAAGGAAAGCGCGGGGCATAGGGACAGATGGCGATAAATTCATGATTTTCACTGACCATGCGCACGCCCTGATTGATCTCCTGCTGAATAATGTCACAGAAAACACAGCGCTCTTTATAGTTGTAATACTTTCTGGCCCCTTCGACCTCTTCTTTGGCCCGTTTCGGGACGATCGGCAGGGCGATAATCTGAGAGTGGGAGTGTTCGACGGTGGCCCCGGCGGCCTGGCCCTGGTTCTTGAAGACCAGAATGTAGCGGAAACGGCCGTCGCCGGCAAGGTCGCGAATACGGTCCCGGTAGGCCCAGAGAACATCTTCAACCGCCTCAATCGGCATGGTGGAGAGGGTCGCGAGATGGTCCGGGTTCTCAATGACAACCTCGTGTGCCCCGATGCCGTTCATCATATCATAGACCCCGTCCCCCTGCCGCACGAGGTCGCCTTCGATGTGCAAAGCCGGAAATTTGTTGGGAACCACCCGCAGGCGCCAGTTGGCGTCATTGCTCTGGCTGCCGGGCTGCCGGTAGGCCATGATTTCAGGCGGGACAACATCTTCGTTGCCGGGGCAGAAAGGACAGAAGCCGCTTTTCTTTTCCTGTTTCAGACTGCTGAATTCAGAGGGTCTTTTACCACGTTCCCGGGAAATGATGACCCAGCGGTCGACGATCGGATCTTTGCGTAATTCAGACATGGCGCTACTTTCTCAATTGAAGGGTTTGGTGATTTTTGCTGATTTCACTATCTAATATAACCTTTGTGGTCTGTCCGTCAACTGTTAAGCACTCAATTCAACGCTTGAGCTGATATTTTCTGACGGCCTGATTATGCTCCTTAAGGGTGCGGGAAAACTGATGTCGACCGTCATTGCGGGAGACGAAGTAGAGATAATCGGTCGGGACCGGTTTGAGAGCGGCTTCAAAAGCTGCGGTTCCGGGGCTGCAGATGGGGCCCGGCGGCAGGCCGTAATGGCGGTAGGTGTTGTAGGGAGAGGGGTGGTTCAGGTCGCGGCGGCGTAGATTGCCGTCAAAGTTTTCCCCGAGGGCGTAGATTGTGGTCGGGTCGCTGGCCAGTCGCATATGCTTGCGCAGACGGTTGTGAAAAACCGACGAGATCAGGGGCATTTCCTCATTATTGCCGGCCTCTTTCTGAATCAGGGATGCCATGGTCAAGATTTGCAGTTCAGTCAGAGAGCTGGCAGGAGCCGCCGCCGTAAGGCTCTGTCTTTGCTGCAGGCTGGTGGCAATCATGATGTCGAGAATTTCCCGGCATGAGGTCTGGCGGCTGTAGTTGTAGGTGCTGGGAAAGAGATAACCCTCCAGGGTCTCTCCGGCAATCTGCCAGTTTTTCAAAGCCTGCGGGGATGTCGTCAGACTCTTGAACTCCTCGCTGCGGCAGAGGCCCAGGGCTTCCAGCCGGGCTCCGATCTGCGTCAGGGTAAAGCCCTCAGGAATAGTGACCTGTCGTTGATAAACCCGGCCCTCCTGCAGCGCGGCAATGATCTCCAGAGGAGTGCTGGCTGCGGCAATCTGATACTCTCCGGCCTGAAGTCGGGCCGAACTGTGTAAGATGCGATTCAGCATGATGAAGCGCCGGCGGGAGTTTATAAGGTTATGCTCTTTAAGTTCACCGGCAATTTTTCTAAGTGAGCTGCCTGGTGTAATAAGAATGAGGGTCGCGGGCTGGGCGTTTTTCTGTCGGGCAAAACGGTAGAGGTCAAAACCGGCCAGGCCAGCCAGGATGACGCTCAGGCCGGTAATAAGCAGCACTATGATCAGGGTTCGTCGCATGTTTCAGAGGCCAGGGTTTTGTGGGGGCTTGGTTGCTGCCTTTCTGCGCCGTCGGGTCAGCAGACTCTGCAGTTCGCTCAGCTCCGGGCTGTGAAGCAGGCGCGCGCAGAGAAAATAGGCCGCCAGGCCAAAAATAATTCTGATGGCCAGGCGCAGGCTTTCCTCAAGGTGACTGTGGTAGGTGGTGGTGATCAGTGGCAGTCGGTCAAGGCTCATGATGATGATCACCATCGTCGTGGTCGCCAGCAGGCTTTGCCCGAAGGCCCGACCGCAGCCGCGCAGTTGAATGTCGGGGCCTAGGCGTTTTTTCAGCATTGCCAGCAGCAGCAGACAGTTGACGGCGCTGGCGATGGCGGTGGCCAGGGCCAGGCCTAAGTGCTGCAGATAGGGCATCAGGCCCACCGCGCAGATCAGGTTGCTGATAAGAGCAATAGCTCCGACCTTGACCGGGGTTTTGGTGTCCTGCAGGGAGTGGAAAGCTGGGACGATAATTCTTAAGCCGGCATAAGCCCAGAGCCCGCAGGCGTAGGCGATAATGGTCTGGGAGACCATGTCGGTTGAGTGGGCACCGAAATGACCGCGTTGAAAAAGAAGAAAAACGATGGGTTTGCTTAACATTATCAGTCCGGCCATAGCCGGCAGGGTAATAAACATGAGAAGGCGCAAAGCCAGGGAGAGGGTGTCGGAAAAATCGTGCCAATCCAGGCCCGCGGCAGCCCGGCTTAAGGCCGGCAGGACGGCTGTGCCCAGAGCGACGGCGAAGATGCCTAAGGGAAATTGAATCAGGCGGTCGGCAAAGTAGAGAAAGGAGATGCTGCCGTCGGCCAGGTAGGAGGCCAGCAAGGTGTTGACGAAGATCGTAATCTGGGTGATCGCCAGTCCCAAAAGGGATGGTCCCATGAGCACGATAACCCGTTTGATTGCCGGATGGCGGAAATGAAAGCGCAAACGCCAGGGGAAACCGTGTTTTTTTAAAACCGGCAGCTGCATCAGAAGTTGCGCCAGGCCGCCGGCGAGAACCCCGACGGCCAAAGCCAGGGCCGGATTGCCCAGTACCCGGCTCAGTCCCAGCGCGGCGCCGATCATGCAGAGATTGAGCAGAACCGGGGCCAGGGCCGGGGTCAGGAAATGGCCATCGGCATTGAGAATTCCCATGGCCAGGGCGACCAGGCTGATGAGCAGAATGTAGGGAAACATGAGCCGGTTGAGAAAAACGGCGATCTCATATTTTTCCGGGGTATCGGCAAAGCCCGGGGCGATGAGTGAGATGATCACAGGGGAGAACAGAATGCCCAGCAGGGTGACGACGGTCAGGCATAGTGCCGTCAGGGTCATGGCGGTCTGGGCAATTTCCCTGGCTTCCTGGCGTTTGCCCGCAGCCAGGTAGGTGGCAAATACGGGAATGAAGGCGGCGGTTAACGAGCCTTCACCAAACAGGCGGCGCAGGAGGTTGGGAATGCGGAAGGCGACAAAAAAAGCGTCGGCATAAATTGAGGTGCCCAGATAACTGGCGGTTACCATATCCCGGACAAAGCCGAGAAGTCGGCTCAGCAGGGTAGCCGCACCGATAATCCCGGCATTCCTGATGAGACTGCCGGACTGGTTTCTGGGTGAACCGGCAGACATCAAAGAGATTGTTCCTGCAACTTGATTTCTGCCCGGAAAGAGGTGTGGATCGGTAGGGCCATCAGGACAAACTCCTAGGTCATCCGGTTGACGGCGGCCAGCGCCCGGGGGCTTAAATCGCTGAAAAGGCGTTGATGCGTGACGGCGCCGAACTTTTTCAGGCCGAGTATCCTGCTTTTTTTGGCATCATAGCAGAAGAGCATCTTCTGGTTGAAGACAACCGGGGAAAGGGATTCGGCGCGATAGCAGACCTTGATCTCACCGGAGCTGTCATCGGCAATCAGAATCAAACCGCGGGTGTGGGATTCTTCCATTGCTAGCTGGATTTTCTCGGCATCGTGATAGGTCTGCCTCACGCCTTCAACCTCGGCGGCTGATTTCTGCAGTTGTCTGAGGCTGGCGGCACAGTTCTCCAGATGTTTGCGAGTAATCGTGTGCAGGGTGAAGTTGAGCCGGTTACCGATGTCATCGATAAGATCCTGGGCGAGCAGTTGTTCAATGGCTTTTCTCTGTTTGCCGTGCAGGGTTACGCCTTTAAGTTCTTCCACCTGTCGGTAGAAATTGTCGAGGTGGGATTGATGCCGGCCCTTATGCTGCATTTGCTCCTTTTCAAATTCCTTGAGACGCTCCTGGTAAATCTGTCGGCAGATGTCGACCTGTTTCTGCTGTTCCGCCAGCTTTTTTCTGAAGCTGGGGATGGCCATCGGGTCGATGCACAGGGTTGAATGGGTGGTGCCGGTGACCTGATTGCAGAAGATGAAGCTGGAGGCGGTGACCGTCCCCGAACGGAGTTCCCGGTTGATGAAAACCTCTTCGCCGCTGATGGTTGAAGCCATGCAGGTACTGAGTCTGACACTTTGGCCGATAACCGTGGCGTTCTGCAGGACGGCATTGATTTTGATATCGGAACCTTCGATGTAGGCGCCGACAACTTTGCCGATTTCAATCTGACGGCCGATAATGCGCGCCTGGGTGTCGACAATGCCGGTGACGACAATCCTGTCACCTTCGAGCGTGGCTCCGCGTCCGACATTACCTTCGACCAGGATCTCCCGGGCCTTCAGGGTAAATCCCGGTTTGACCGAGTCATGCATGATATCGTTGCTGCCGGAGACCTTGATAAAGGTGTCGATCTCATCAAAATCATCAACTTCGATATTGCCGGTTGAAAAGTCAACCTGTCTCGTCAGAACATCTTTGTCGATGAAATAGCCGCGACCGGGATCCTGGTAGAGAAAACCGGTAATTGCGGCTTTTAAAACAGTCCGGTTATTGTCGGGGTCCTCTTCGCAGACAATGCTCTTACGGTCGTAAGCCGGGATTTTCTGTTCGGTTCCGGGTTTGGCTTTGATGGGTTTCTTAAAGATATCCAAGCCATCCACCCCGGGAGTCGCATGGTTTATCAGGACCAGAGGCTTGCCTGCGTGAATCAGGGTCTCGCTGAAACCGAGATCGTAGTAGTCGATTTTGCCGGTTTTTTCATCCCGGATTTTACCCGGTTTCAATTTCAGGTCGATCAGAACCTCAAGTGTGCCGTCGTCACCCTTCCGGGGCAGGGTCGGGCTGGCCACGGGAAAGGTGTATAAAGTTTTATTGGCTTCAATCTTCCGGTAGTCATCCAGGTAGTGGTTGACGGCCGAGGTTATAACTTTACTTTTGTGAATGCCGTGGCGCAGCCCTCTTTTTTTGAGCTCTTTTTTGATCTCTTCGATTATGGTCTGAAAAACCAGGGGATCATGGGGTTCCTTGATTCTGGTGTTGGGTCGGATCGAAATGAAGGCATACTTCAAGCCCTGGCGCTCATCCAGATGCAGCAGAAGTTCTAAATGTTCGATGTTGTCAGTCAATTTAATCCCTTCAGGTAGTAAAGCTGTTTGCGGAAAAGCCTGCGGCTGCCTGTTTAATCGTGTTATATAACATGATTTCAGGTTCGCTAACAAGAAGATTAATTGATTTCTTCAGGGATCGTCCGGACAATTTATTTGACAGCTGACCGGCAACCGGTTATATGAGATTACAATATATACATATGTCATGTTTTCTGGTGCGCCGTGGCGGTGCGCTTCAGAAAAATTTAAGTTCAAAATTGGAGGTTACTCTTGGAAAGAGATCAGGTGTGTTGTCGGGTTGCCGAGGTTCTGAAAGTTCTGGGTCATCCCGTGCGTCTGCAGATTGTGCAGACCCTGCTGACGCAGGAGAGCTGCGTAAAGAACTTGTGGAGTTGTTTGGAACTTTCCCAGGCCACCGTCTCGCAGCACCTCTCCGTGCTTAAAGGGAAGGGGATTGTTGATTCCGCCCGTGAAGGTGTAGCGATGCGTTACTGGGTATCTGACGAGATCAGTAAATTGCTGGTCGGCAGCCTGATGGATCATTTCGGTATGGACTGTCGTGAAGCTGCCGCAGATTGTTGTAAAGAGGTGGGTTAAGATGCCGTTGTACGAGTATGAATGTCCTCAGTGCGGGACGCGGGTTGAGGTGTTGCAGAAAACCGGCGAGGACGGCAGCTTGCTGAAATGTCGGCATTGCGGGGCGGAGGGGTTGAACCGGTTGCTCTCCGGTTGTGTGGTCAAGACCGGAGGATCGGGGAAAACCGCCTGCTCCCCGGGGGCGGGCGGCTTTACTTGAAACTGAAACGCCCGGCAGTTGCCGGGCGGGCTTGTTTTTGTTGCTGAAGTTCGAGCCGGGTTTGCTGGCCGGTAAAGTTCGCTGTCGGCCGTGAGGCCGCTCTTTCGCCCTGTTTTTCTTTACTTTTTCTGACTTGACTCCTCAAGATCGATAATCAGACTGCCGTTGACATAGGGCCGGGTTTTGTACTCAACCAGCTGTTCCATCTGTTTGATTATTTCAGCCATGCGCAGACATTGCTTCTGAATTGTCTGAAAGCGTTTGTTCAGCTGTATGTTGTTCGCAACATAGGCATCTTCATCAAGCAGTTCGATGTTGCCGATAATGGTGGTCAGTGGTTGGCGCAGCTCGTGGGCGACCGCTCCGGCGGTTTCAATCATGGCTGCTTTCTTTTCGCTCAAAATCAGCTGTTCCTGCACAAATTCCAACTCTTTATTTTTTTCATCAACCAGATTTTCCAGGCTGTCGGTATAATGCTGATCGGCGGCGATAAGGGTTTCGCTGAGACTTAAGTCTTCAAAAAAGATCAGGATGCGGGTTTTATGCTCCGGGCTTTCCTGAAGGACGCTTGCCTGCAGGGAGAGGTGCGGGTGATCCGTCTCACGGCCCGTCTGGTTTACCGAAAAAGGCATGCTGATGCTGTTTTTATCGCCCGTCAGTAAATTATCCCAGGCCTCTTTTAAATCGGTTTCCGTGGTCAGAAAGGTGAGTAGATTATGGCCGGCCAGAGGGTTCTGGCGCAGGAGAAAATGTGCCAGCTGGTTGGCAAACAGAATCGTTGCGACTTCATCACAGACTACGATCCCGTAAGGAGCATGGCGCAGAATTGCCAGACAGAGGTTGCATTCAGGCTCATTGTTCGGCGTTAAACTTGATTTCATGGTTGGATTTTTGCTGGGAATAGGGTAATACTGTTTAATCATCTTTTTAGAATACATAGTCGTTTAAAAAATAAATGGCAAGTAATAGTTGCCGCGATTGTCCCGAAAAGAAGGAGGTCGAAGATGGTGCAGGAGTCTGACAGGGAAGCCCGGATGCCGGTTGTTGAAGATGGCGGAGGGAAGATTTCGGGTTATTATATTGAAGAGGTCAGCATCTCGCTGGGTACCGGGGCCACCAAACGCAAAACTACGGGTGAAAATATCTTTCTGGCCGAGGAGTTGCCCTGTGGCAGAGTCAAGCTCAGTCTGCTCAACATGGCCGGTCAGCCGACCACGATAGTCGAAGAGGTCGAGAAGGAGGAGTTTTTTCAGCGCTGTCGTCCGAAACCAGATTTTATTCCTCCGGACAAAACTGTAAAATTCGACCAGATCAAGGAAAAAGCCGACCGTCACGCCTCCCTGGGTAACCTGCATCTGCGGAAAAAAGAGTTTAACAGCGCCGAGTTTGAGTTTCAGAGTTCCCTGAAGCTTGATGAGGAACATGTGCGGGCCAACTACGGTATGGTCAAGCTGCACCTGGAGAAAGGTGAAGAGGAAAAGGCGAAAAAGGTTCTCAAAAAACTGACCAGTATTGAAGCTCTCTTTGAAGAAGATAATAAGCATATTTTTAATGAGTTCGGTATCGATCTGCGGCGTATGAAGATGTATGATCAGGCCCTGGACAGTTATCGTAAAGCCATGGAGATCAACGATAAGGATCCGATTTTGAAATTCAATATGGCCCGGGCGCTGATTGATAAAAAACTGTGGGCGGAAGCGCTGGAATGTCTCGAACAGGCCATCCTTCTCAAGCAAGAGTTTCCCGAGGCTGAGAAACTGGCCCGGCTGCTGCGGACCAAACTGGAGAAAATGGGCTAAGGTTGATGGTTGTGGAGAAAACATCTGCGGCAGGAGGCGCCGAGGGTTCGGTCTTTTCGGGTGAATTTACCTTCGTCGGGGCTGAACGCTGCCGTCTGGATCAGTTTCTGGCGCTGCGGCAGCCGGAGACCTCCCGCAGTCGACTGCAGGCGCTGGTTCGGGCCGAACAGGTTCTGGTCAACGGAGTCGCCGCTAAAGCCTCTTGCCTGTTGAAAAATGGTGATTGTGTCTCCCTCAGGATTCCGCCCCCAGAGCCCCTGGAACTGGAGCCGCAGGCCTTGCCTCTGGAAATTATCTACGAAGACCGGCATCTGGTGGTGGTGAACAAGGCGGCCGGGATGGTGGTGCATCCGGCGGCAGGCAATCCGGATGGCACCCTGGTGAACGCTTTGCTTTATCACTGCGGCGATCTTGCCGGGATCGGCGGGGTCATGCGCCCGGGGATTGTCCACCGTCTGGATCGGGATACTTCGGGTCTGCTGGTGGTGGCCAAAGATGATCTCACCCATCAGGGCCTGGCCCGGCAGTTCAAGCTGCATTCGATTAAAAGAGAATATGTCGCTCTGGTCTATGGTCGGGTTCTGCCCCTCGGCGGGGCTTTTCAGTCGGCCATCGGCCGGCATCCGCAGCAGCGTAAGAAGATGGCCTCGGTGACGCGGGGCGGCAAGGCGGCGCGGACCAATTATCAGGTGCTGCGTCATTATCTGGGCGGGGCCTGCTCCTGGCTCTCTCTGCAGCTGGAAACCGGGCGGACGCATCAGATCAGGGTGCATTTGAGTGAGGCCGGCTATCCTCTGGTCGGGGATCAGATTTACGTAAAAAAGGGTATAAGGCGCGGTTCGTCCGGCTTTTCCGGGGCG
Organism: Deltaproteobacteria bacterium; assembly: GCA_016938065.1. Lineage (GTDB taxonomy): Bacteria > Desulfobacterota > Anaeroferrophillalia > Anaeroferrophillales > Tharpellaceae > Tharpella. Next base: position 27,463 of record JAFGVI010000112.1, read on the forward strand.
ATTCAGCTGGCAGAGTTTCCCCGTCAGGCTCTGCATGCCCGGAGTCTGGGATTTATTCATCCGGCAACTGAAAAGTATCTTGATTTTGCAAGTTCTCTGCCCGCCGATCTGGCGGGTTTACTTGAGGCTTTAAGTGAATCTGAAAAACAGGCTTGTAGAGCGACTTAAATATCCTTTCAGCCTTGACATGGAGTCCGGGCCTGCCTACTTTAAAGTCGCTGCGCCGGGGCCGGTGGCGGCGGGATTTACCCTCGGCGGCACCGGGGCTGCGGCTCTTGCGGAAGCTCCGGGCCCAGAAGCGGATGCAACCCTCGCCGAGAACCGGCGGGCTCTGCTCGAAGGTCTGGGTCGGGACTCTTTTTCGACGCTGCTGACCGCGCGCCAGGTGCATGGCAAGCGCTCTCTGACCGTGGCCGATTGTCATCCGGCGACCCTGGCCGGGGTGGCCGCGAGTGAAGCCGATGCCCTTTTGACCGATCAGGCTGGTGTGCTGCTCGGGGTTCTGACCGCTGATTGCCTGCCGCTGATCATGGTTGAACGGCAGGGCCGGGCCGTGGCCGTGGTGCATGCCGGCTGGCGTGGTCTGGCTCAGGCAATCGGGCCGGCGGCGGTGGCTGAGTTTGAGTGTCGGTTCGGAGTGGCTGCGGACGAGCTTGAGGTTTATGTCGGGCCGGCGATCGGTTTTTGTTGTTTTCAGGTCGGCCTTGAGGTTATCGATTGTTTTCGGGGACAGGCGGCACTGGCCGGCAGCGAAGCCTGGTGGCGGCAGCGCCCATCAGGGTACTATGTTGATCTTACAGCCATTCAGAAAGCTCAGCTGCTGCAGGTCGGCGTTCCGGCTGAAAACGTTCATGTTCTCGATATCTGTACCTGCTGTCATGATTTCTGCTTTTCCTACCGGCGCGATCATGCTATAAGCGGCCGCCAGCTGGCTTTTGTCGGCATCAGAGAAAATACAGTTTCTGTTTAACGTTATGACGGTCGCGGTCGGCTGCAAAGCCAAATCGTGAGTCAAAAGTGAGTTGGATTATGTATGTCTTAAGCAATCTCTTTGTCGCCATTGCCAAAGTTCTCGATATCGGTTTGAGCCTCTACTTATGGATCGTCATTATCCGGGCGCTTTTGTCGTGGGTCAATCCCGACCCCTATAATCCGATTGTCAGATTTCTTGGTCAGGTAACAGACCCGGTTTTTTATCGGATTCGCCGCTGGTTTCCCTGGACGGCGGTGGGCGGCATCGATTTCGCACCGATGCTGATTATGCTGGCCATTTTCTTTCTGCAGTCTTTTCTGGTTCAGAGTCTTTTGCAGTTTGCTCAGAACCTGGCCCGCTAACACCTGAGCGAGGCCCGTTTTTACGGGTTTCAGGGGGATTGATGGCAGCAGCTTTGTGGTTTCGGGAAACCTCATCCGGAGTGACCTTCAAGGTGCATGTGCAGCCGCGGGCCGCCCGTAACCGTTTTCAGGGCATGCATGACGATGCCCTCAAGATAGCTTTGACGGCGCCGCCGGTCGAGGGGGCGGCCAATCGTCTCTGCCGGGATTTTGTCGCCGAACTTCTGGATCTGCCGCGGGCTCTGGTTGAGGTTGTCGGCGGCCATAAGTCCCGGCGTAAAATGATTCATGTTGAAAGCCTGAGTGCTCTGGAACTAATCGGGCGCCTGAAGATTGAAGGCCAGGAGGGGCGGAAGGTTATATAATCATCACCTCTTAACGGAGGTGAGATTTGAGTAAGTCCAACTTTAAAGCTTTAAAGGATTAGATGTTATGCCGATTTACGAGTATCAATGCGAGGAGTGTGAGCACACTTTTGATATGCTGCGCAAAATTACGGATGAACCGCTGAAAGAGTGTCCGGAATGTGGTGGTCCGGTTAACAAGCTGGTATCCTCAACCTCATTCATTTTGAAAGGCGGCGGCTGGTACGCCACTGAATATGGTAAAAACCGGACCTTCCAGGGGGAAAATAAAAAATCTGCGGTCAAGCCGGTCACAACCGAGTCGAACAGCAATGCGGCCACGACTGCGGCCGATAAATCTGCAGCTGCGGCTTAGCCGCCGGTCTCACAGCTTTTAATGGACCGAACGGTAGGATAAGAGATACTCAAAGGTTGCGGTTACGGCGAGATGGTCGGTGTGCATGCGGGCCGGCAGAGGAGGGAAGGGTGCAGCGTTATGGAGTGCCCGGACCGCTTCGTGATCAAGCAGTTCGACGCCTGATGAGCGTAAGATGGTAACGTCGGCTAAAGTGCCATCCTGATTGATGATAAAACGCAGCAGCAGGCGCCCTTGCAGGCCGGTTTGCCGGGCTTTGTAAGGGTATTCCCAGACCAGTTCGATCTTTCTCTTCAGGGCCAGATAATAAGAGTGAAACTGGTAGTCGAGGGTATTGAGGGAGATCTCGGTGCTTGTTTTCAGCCGGTTGGGCAGATGGGGCTGGGACTTGCCCTCCTGCGCTGCCTGATGCTGACGCTCCTCAGTTATTTTCGTCAACTCCTCAAACGAGGGGAAGAGTTTTTTGAGGTTCGGCGGTGTCTCTGTCTCGGGGGGGGCGGGTTGGACATTTTCCCGGAAAAGTTCCTTTTCCGGTTGCGGTTTAATCTCTGCGGGGATGGGGCGGGACGGGCCTGGTTTGGCCGTTGCGGTCTCGTTCGGCCGCGGTATTGGCGCTGGTTTTGCCTGAGGTTCACTTTTGCTTTCGGGTTTGGCCGCGGGTTTAGCCGGTGGCCGGGTCGGTTGCAGTGCAGGTTTGGGTGAAGGCTTTGGTGCCGGCGCTGGGGTGGTTACAACCGTTTGCGGCCTGCTCTCTTCGGTCTTGGTTTCATTTTTGCTCTGCTGGTTGCGGTCGGCGAGGAATGATGGTTTGGGCGGAGGCGTTTGCGGCTCTTCCGGTTTTTTCTCTGGCGGCAGCTCAATGAGCTCAACCGGGGTTTCATGCTTCTGTTGCTGGCGAAGTGCCTCCAGGGCGTTGTCTGAGGGTTGCCAGGCGCGGAAACGGTAGACCAGTCCCAGATGCAGGAGTAGCGACAGTAAAAGAAAGATGATCAGGTAGGGAGGCTCTTTTTTTTCCGGCAAAAGTCTATTTCTCTTGTGCCCTGCGGGCAGATGCAGAAGTGAAGGTGATTGGCGAAGCGGTACCCTGCGAACGGCGCATCTACTAACCTATAGATTCGCAAAAAGTCAAGTTGGGCATGATTATATTTATCTAACCCGGGCGTTGTCGGTAGGTAATTGCCTGATTCTGCTCAGCTTTAAGGTTATGACATGGCGGATCTGGTTACTCAGTTCTTATCCTATCTTGCAGTTGAGCGGCAGCTCTCGCCGCATACGGTTCGGGCTTACAGTTCAGATATCGTGCAGCTGCAGCTTTTTCTGGCGGAAGAGGGCCTGTCGGCTGCTGCAGACGGTGAAGCCGATAAACCCTGGTCGCAGGTTAAGGAAAAAGACCTTCTTAAATTTATCCGTTCCCGGATGGCCCTGGACGGAGCCGCTTCCGTGGGTCGTAAGGTCGCGGCGATTAAAACTTTTTTTGCCTATCTGAAAAACCGTCATAAGTTCTGGGAGAATCCCGCAGTTCTTCTGCGGGCCCCACGCAATCAACGGCACCTGCCGGTCTATCTTGAAGAGGAAGAAGTTGATCAGCTGCTGACTTTCGCGGCCTCAGTCGATCTGCTGAAACTCAGGGATCGGGCTATTTTGGAGCTGATGTATGCCTGTGGCCTGCGGGTCTCCGAGGTGGTGGCTCTTGACCTGGCTCAACTTGATTTTGCCGGTGGCGTGGTGCGGGTAATGGGCAAGGGGCGAAAGGAGAGGCTGGTCCCTCTGGGCAAATTTGCCGCGACAGCCCTTAAAGCCTATCTCGAAAAAAGGCCCGGCACCGGCACCGGCGGTGCTCTCTTTCTGAATGCGCGCGGCGGACGTTTAAGTGCCCGCTCGGTTTCGACCCTGGTCAAGAAATACGGCCTCTTGACGGGTCTGCAGAAACCCCTGACGCCGCATGCCCTGCGCCACTCTTTTGCCACGCATCTGCTGCAGAACGGCGCTGATCTCAGGGTTATTCAGGAGCTTCTGGGACACAGCTCGCTTTCCACGACGCAGCGCTATACCCATGTCGATGTCAAACGGCTGCTCGAAGTTTACGATAAAGCTCATCCTTTAGCCTCCAGCGAGGCCCGACCGGCTGTGCCGGAGGCTTAGACCCGGTTTCTCAGCCATAAAAAACAGGAGAAAAAATGTTTAGAGGGACAACAATCATTGCGGTTCGCCGTGGAAAACTGGTAGCCATGGGTGGTGACGGTCAGGTAACGCTGGGTGACACCGTGATGAAACATGGGGCCCGCAAAGTGCGCTGGCTCTTTGATGAACAGGTGTTGGCCGGTTTTGCCGGTTCGACTGCGGATGCTTTTACCCTTTTCGAGCGTTTTGAGGAGAAACTGGAACTCTACAACGGCAACCTGACCCGGGCGGCGGTTGAGATGGCTAAAGACTGGCGTATGGATAAGATGCTGCGCCGCCTTGAGGCTCTGCTGATTGTTGCCGATGAAGATCATATGTTTGTGCTTTCGGGCAATGGTGACGTCATCGAGCCCGATGACGATGTTGTCGGCATCGGTTCCGGGGCTCCCTACGCCGAGTCGGCGGCGCGGGCTCTGCTGCGCTATACCGATCTGGAAGCGGCCGAGATTGTCAAAGCGGCGATGAAGATCACCTCTGAAATCTGTATCTACACTAACGATCGCTTAACCCTGGAGGTCCTGCCCAAAGCGCAGGAGGAAGAGTCCGAGGAAAATAAATAGATGTCGACCTTAACCCCGAAAGAGATAGTCATTGAACTTGATAAATATATTGTCGGTCAGAACGATGCCAAGCGGGCCGTGGCCATTGCCCTGCGTAACCGCTGGCGGCGCCAGCAGGTCGATCCGGCGCTGCGCGATGAGATTGCCCCGAAAAATATCATTATGATCGGTCCGACCGGGGTTGGTAAAACCGAGATTGCCCGGCGTCTGGCGAAACTCGCCAAGGCCCCCTTCATCAAACTCGAAGCCTCGAAGTTTACCGAAGTCGGTTATGTCGGTCGCGATGTTGAATCGATGATTCGCGATCTGACCGAACTCGCAGTGACCATGGTTAAACAGGAGGAGACAGAAAGTGTGCGGGCCAAGGCCAGAGATATTGCCGAAGAGTGCCTTTTGGACCTACTCCTGCCGCCGGTAAAGCTTCAGGAAGCGGAATCGGAAACCGATTACGACGAAGAGGATGAAGGTGAGGTTGCCTTTGCAGAGACGTCAGGTGAAGCGGGGCAGGTATCGGCCTCTTCTCGCGAAGCCGATCTGCAGGCGGAGGAACGTCAGCACAAAACCCGGGAAAAGCTGCGTAAACTTTTTCACAGCGGCAAGCTTGATGAGCGCAGTGTCGATCTGGAGATTTCGCAGCAGATGACGCCGGTGGTCGAGATCTTTTCGGCCGGTGGTTTTGAAGAGATGGACATCAATCTCAAGGATATGTTTGAAAACCTGATGCCGAAACAGACCAAAAAGAAGAAGGTCAAGGTCCCTGAAGCCTACGAGATTCTGGTGGAGCGTGAGGCCCAGCGGATGGTCGACATGGATAAGGTGATTACTGAGGCCAAAAGCCGGGTCGAACAGAACGGTATCGTCTTTCTCGATGAGATTGACAAGGTGGTGGCCCGGGAAGGCACCTCGACCCCTGATATTTCGCGGGAAGGGGTGCAGCGCGATCTTCTGCCGATTGTCGAAGGCTCCTCGGTTAATACCAAATATGGCATTGTCAAAACCGATCATATTCTTTTCATTGCGGCCGGCGCTTTCCACGGGACCAAGCCCTCCGATCTGATTCCCGAAATGCAGGGCCGCTTTCCGATTCGGGTGGAACTTGACTCCCTTGACAAGGATGACTTTGTCCGCATTCTCCAGGAACCGGAAAATGCTCTGATCCGCCAGTATGTTGAACTGATGAAAACCGAAGGCGTGACCTTGGAGATCGGCGTGGATGCGATCGAACAGCTCGCCGAGATTGCCTGTCTGGTCAACGAAAAGCAGGAGAATATCGGGGCTCGGCGTCTGCATACGGTCTTGGAGTGTCTGCTCGATGAGGTCTCTTTCAACGCCTCGGAAATGAGTGGCGTGACCGTCAAAATTGATGCCGACGAAGTCCGGCGCAAACTGGATGATGTGGTTGAAGATGAAGATCTGAGTCGTTATATTCTTTAAAAAAGGAATGGACGTGAAAAGATGGAAAAATATCTGCAGAAAGCCGCAATTTTAAGTGAATCACTGCCCTATATCAGAAAATTTTACGGTAAAACCCTGGTCATTAAATATGGCGGTCACGCCATGGTCGATGAGGCCTTGCAGGAGTCCTTTGCTCAGGATGTGACGCTGCTCAAATTTGTCGGTATCAATCCGGTGATTGTCCATGGCGGCGGTCCTCAGATCGGCCGGGTTCTCGAACGGATGGGGATTGAGAGCTCCTTTGTTCAGGGTATGCGGGTTACCGATGAAGATACCATGGATGTGGTCGAGATGGTGCTGGTCGGCAAGGTTAACAAGAAGATTGTCAACCTCATCAACCAGCACGGCGGTAATGCCGTCGGTTTAAGCGGTAAGGATGGTCGGCTCTTGGAGGCCGAAAAGCTGTTGATCTACGATACCCCCAAAGCCGATCGCCCGCCCGAGATTATTGATGTCGGCAAGGTTGGCCGGGTGGCCCGGGTCAATCCTGAGATTCTCAACCGTCTCGATGAGGCCGGTTTTATTCCGGTGATTGCTCCGGTCGGGGTCGATGCCGCCGGCGAAACCTATAATATCAATGCCGATCTGGTGGCCGGGGCCATGGCCTCTGCCCTGCGGGCTGAAAAACTGGTGCTGCTTACCGATGTTCCCGGGGTCAGCAACCTTGCCGGTGAACTGCTGAGCAGTCTCAATCGTCAGGAGGTCGAAGCCCTGATCGATTCCGGGGCGATCAAGGGCGGCATGCTCCCCAAGATCGGCTGCTGTCTTGATGCCTTAAGCGCCGGGGTTGCCAAAACCCATATTATTGATGGTCGCCAGCCCCATTGTCTGCTGCTTGAGATTTTTACGCCGGAAGGAATCGGTACTGAGATTTTGAACTGAGATGCGCCTGCTTGAAGGTCGTCACCATATCGTTATTCCCTGTTCTCCGGGGATCGCCCCTTTTTTGGCCCGGGAGCTGCGTGATCTTAAAATGCCGGTTATCGAGGAGCGGGCCACCTCGGTCAGCACCAAGGGCGATTTTGCTGATGTCGTCAGGCTTAATCTCAATCTGTGTACGGGTCAGCGCGTCCTCTGGCGCCTCGCTTCGTTTACGGCTTCCGATCCCGATCAGCTCTATGAAAAACTGATGCCCTTAAACTGGGAGGAGCTGGTTCCCGTGGACGGCTATTTTTCGGTGACTTCGGTCGTCGAAACCCCGACCATTCGCGACAGCCGTTTTGCCAACTTAAGGGTAAAAGATGCGATTGTCGACCGGCTGCGCCGCTGCCACGGCCGCCGTCCCGACAGCGGGCCCTTGCGCGACCAATTGGTTTTTCACCTCTTCTGGCAGCAGGATGAGGTGAAGATTTATCTCGATACCTCGGGCCCGACCCTGGCCCAGCGCGGCTATCGGCTTGATCCCGGCAAGGCCCCTCTGCGCGAAACCCTGGCCGCCGCTCTGATTCTGGCGAGCGGCTGGCGGGGGGCGCAAACCTTCATTAATCCGATGTGCGGCAGCGGCACCCTGGCGATTGAGGCGGCCCTGCTGGCCCAGCGTCGTATTCCTGGTCTTCTGCGTCAGCACTACTCCTTTCAGTCGCTTGCCGGCTATAAGAATATGGAGCTTTTAAGTCTCAGGGCGCAAGCTCTGCGCGAGGCTCGTCCGGATCGCAAAATCCGCCTCATAGCCTCCGACCATGATCCCCTGATGATCAAGGTCGCCAAGGAGAATGCCGTGCGCGCCGGGGTCGCCGGGGTCATTGAATTCATCACCTGTGATTTTGCCGAAACCCCGGTGCCGTCCAGCGCTAACCCCGGCGGGGTTTTGCTCTGCAACCCCGAATACGGGGTGCGCCTCGGTGAAGAGGAAGAGCTTAAAATCACCTACCGGCGCTTGGGCGATTTTCTCAAACAGAAGGCGGCCGGTTATGAAGCTTTTATCTTCAGCGGCAACCGTAATCTTTTAAAAGAGGTCGGTCTGCGCCCGGCCCGGCGCTGGTTCTTCGATAATGGCGGCATTCCCTGCGAACTGGCGGCCTACCCGCTCTATGCCGGCAGTCAGACAAAACCCGAAACGGTTTCGGAGCCCGTAAATCCTGCTTGACACTGACCCCCCTTATTTGCTACAAGCCAAAGCCCACGCCGGAGTGGTGAAACAGGTAGACGCACGGGACTCAAAATCCCGCGGGGGCGACCCCGTGTCGGTTCGATTCCGACCTCCGGCACC
>JAFGVI010000113.1 GCA_016938065.1 Deltaproteobacteria bacterium
AGTCAGGCCGAAGCTGGTGAAGATTATGAGATGGGCCCGGTCCTCTTTGAGGTCGAGTTCCATGAAACCTTCCAGCATCTCTTTTTTTCCCCGGTATTCGAGCTGGGCGCTGTGGCGCAGACGATAAGTGACCGGTTGTAAAAGCCAGCAAGCCGGCGGACGTGGGGAAAATTCCGGCTTGGGCCGCGGCAGATTCGTACACGAGAGCAGCAGCCCGGCCAGGAGCAGGGCAAGCAGGTTATGATTGATCAATAACCAGGTCTTTTTCATCGTCGTCGGCGGGTTTGTGGATAAGTTGCCGGGCCTGGCCGAAAGAGAGTATGCGTCCATTCCTATCCATCATGCGCTCGTCATCGAGGATGACCAGGCCGGTTTTGTCGACGACATCTTTTTTATACTGATATTGAAATTCGAGGGTTTTTTTGCGGATGTTGTAGCTGAGAAACATCCAGATCAGGCCGATGACGACTGCGACGGCAAAAACCACGGCCAGCCCGATGAAAAGGTAGTGGGCCGTGCGCCCTCCGACATCGCCGATGACCGCCAGAATATCGTCAAGTTTATAGGCTATGCCAGAAAGGGCTACCAAGCAGATCAGACCCAGAAGAAAGGGCACCTGACGAATGACATAGAGGAAGGCGTGAAACTTATGGATGCGACTGCGATTTTCGGCCCCGGTTCGAAAAATATCATTGAATTCACTGCTCAGGACCTGATGGCCGAAGATATAGCGGTCAAAGCTGATAATGATGATGCCGAGGAGAAAGGTAATGGTTAAAGGGATAATGAAGGCCGCAAAAAAATATGATTTCCAGGGGAATGGTACAGTTTCGGGGCCCATCTGGCTTAGGAAGCTGACAAAAAAGATAAAGCCCTCAATGACGCAGATGACGATCAGGTAGCTGCGGAAGAGATCTTTGAGCTCCTCTTTTTCAAAAAGGGCGGCTATGCCTTTGGGCTGCGGTCGTTTCGAAGGCGAGGGGTTCTGATGATTTTTCCCGGCAGGATTTTCATCCCGGCCCGGCTGGGTCGATGCCGGGCCGGCTGGGTCTGCGGTCTCAGCGGCGGTTGTGGTCTCAGTTGCGGTTGCAGGGTCTGTTGCAGTCTCGGATGGAGTTTCCGTACTCTGAGAGTGATCTTTATTCGATTCCGGCATTATAAGCTGTTGCTCCAGGCGTTAAGAAAAGAAGGAGGTCGGGGCACTGTAAAAATCTGCGATTTCCTACCATTACCGCGCTTTTACTGTCAAGGATAATGTCGGTTATGGGAACTGCGGCCAAGGGTCGGTCAAATTGAAATTTTATTCGGGTGGCAGGATAAAAATGAACACCGCCTTGACTGATTTAATCTTGACAAAGAAGGGTTTCTTTGTTAAGATTCCTGTCGATATGTTTAATTCATTATTCTGCAGGGCGGTCAAAGGAGAAGGAGAACTGATTTATGTATCCATTGTTTGAATTTCCAACCATAGGCGGAGGAATGATTATCGCTCTGATTGCGACTTTTCATATTCTTCCATGTCATCTGGCTACCGGCGGTTTCTGGATGGCTTATTTTCTTGAACGTCGCGGGCATGCCGACAAAAATCAGGAGTTGCTTGACTATATCAAACATTTTGCTCTGATGATCCTGATTTTCTGTTTTGTCCTGGGCTCGATTACCGGGGTCGGGATCTGGTTTGCGAGTACGATCATCAGTCCGCGGGCAATCTCGGGCTTGATTCACACCTATGTCTGGGGCTGGGCTACGGAGTGGGTCTTTTTTATTATAGAAATAGTGGCAATTTATACATATTATTATACTTTTGGTAAAGTGGCGCCTAAAACCCATATGCGCATCGGGTTGATCTATGCCTGGGCCGCCTGGATCAGCATGGTTATTATTACCGGCATCTTGGCTTTCATGATGACGCCGGGTAAATGGCTTGAGACTGGTGGTTTCTTTGACGGTTTTTTCAATCCGACCTACTGGCCCCAGCTTTTTTACCGGACCATGATGATGCTTGCGATTTCCGGTATGTTCGCGGCCGTGATGGCTGGTTTTATGAAAGATGGTAAAACTCAGAACTATGTCGTGAAAACCGCGGGACGCTGGGGGCTGGCCGGGATGGTTCTGGGGGCTCTGTTTGCGGTCTGGTACTATTTTAAACTGCCGGCGACGGCGCACGAAATTCTGGCGTCAATCCCTTATGCCGCGATGATGTTCAAGGTGTCGCTGGTGATCGGCGCGGTTATGGCGATCTATTTTGCTCTTCTGATCTTCGGTCAAACCCCTCTCGCTCATCCTGTGGTGGCAATCCCGATGGTCTTTGTCCTCTTTGTCGGGATCGGCGGCGGTGAGAGTGTGCGCGAATTTTCCCGGCGCCCTTACCTGATGCCGGGCTATATGTACAGTAATCAGATTATTGCTCATGATTTTGAAGTTAAAGGCATCAAGTCGGAAGTCGCTCGTTTTCAGAAAGACGGCTTCCTGCAGAGCAACTATTTTGTGCCGGCGGATTGGCGCAATATCAATGAGAAAAATTATCTTAAAGCCGGAATGCTGCTGACCAAGGCCAATTGTGTGATCTGTCATACCATGGAGGCTGACGGGCGCAGTTCACTGCCGCGTCTGATCGAACGGATAGGGATTACCGCAGCGGCGGACCTAGCGGCCTATCTTAAAACTATCGGCGATGATTATCCCTACATGCCGGCCTTTGCCGGGAATGATGTTGAACGCCGCGCTGCGGCGGCCTATATGGTTTCAATCGTTCCCAACAATGAAGCCGAGCCGCCCACCCCGGCCTGGGTTCTCAATGGTGATGAATAGCTTCGATTTGGTGTATCCCTTTTCTTTAAGATTTTATGAGGTTGTTTTTACAGACTAGGAGCGCATATTATGGATATTAACTCTGCATTACAGGCTTTGCGTGATCCGTTGGGGGTGCCCTTTTTCCCCTGGGTTTTTCAGTTGTTGATGGTTTTGACCTTTGCCCTGCATATTCTTTTTGTCAATCTCGTGGTCGGTGGCCTGGCTCTGGCGGTTTATGAGCACTTTAAAGGGGGCGATTTCAATCTGCGGCTCTCGAAAGCCCTGGCCCAGGTGAGCACCGTCAACCTCTCGGTGGCGATTGTTCTGGGGGTTGCGCCGCTGCTTTTCGTTCAGGTTATCTATGATCCTTTCTGGTATGCCTCCAACTCTCTTTCGGCCTGGTGGGCCATGGCCTTTTTGCTGGTTATCGCATTGGGTTTTCTTGCCACCTATGTTTTTTATCTGAAGCGAAAAAAGAGTCCGCAGGGCTATGGGCTGTTCGGGGTTTCAGGTCTGGTTTTCGTACTCTGTGCCGGGATTATCATCAGTGCGCTTTCGGTTCAGGCTCTGGTTCCGCAAAAATGGCTCGAATGGTATAGTGCCAATGGCGGCTTGGCGACTACCGGCACCTCTCTTTATCATTTTGAAATCGGTCGTTTCAGCCATTTCATCGTGCCGGCGTTTATCAATATCGGCATTTTCATGATGCTCTATGCCTGGTATTTCCGGCCCCGGGCCGATGCGGATGCTGCCTATCTTGACTGGGTCGGCCGTTCCGGGGCGAAAATGGCCAAGATTGCGGCCATGATTCAGGTGGTGGTTGGTTTCTGGTGGTTGTTGACGGTGCCGGCCGACCTGCACTTCATGCGTAATCCATTTCTCTGGATCGGGGCTTCTCTGGGTTTGCTCCTGCTTGTTGGCCTGATGAAAGCCGAAAGTGCTCCGGATCGTTACGCCATTCCGATGGCTCTGCTCTCGTTTGTGGCGATTCTGGGCATGGGGACGGCGCGTGAGGCGTTGCGGATGGCCTATCTCGGCGTTTTTGATTATTCAATCTATACATATCCCCTGAACATTGACTGGGGCAGTACGGCCCTGTTTCTGGTAACCTTTGTCATGGGACTCGTCGTGATTGCTTATCCGATGACGGTTGCCTTTAAGCTGGGGCGCGGAACTCTGACGGAATCTTAAAATAAAGTCTTATAAATACGCAGGAGATGGATTATGTCACTGGAAAAATTTGGTAAATTAACCCTCAATCTGATGATTGTCTGGTTTCTGGTGGTTGCCGGTCTGGGGCTGGTGATCTCTTTTAAAAATGGGGTCTTTTTTTAAAAATCGGTGTAGCGCTTCGGCGCAAAAGTTTCAGTCGCCGAGTTTTCTGAAAAGAGCTTCGACATCCATAGAAAAGGCAGAGCCATAAAATTGGCTCTGCCTTTTTAATTTTATTCCGCTTTTGCCAAGTGTGATATTTCGCGGTGGCTTGACATTGCCTGAGACCCTGTGTAGAGATTGCTGCAGCTATGGGCCGGGCGCTTGCCTGGTCTGTCTGCCGGGTTTGGTGTGTGCTGATGAAAAGGGATTGAAATGGTGACTTGTCTGGAAAAGGGAGCGGTAAGAGATGCGGCGGTGGCCTTGCAGCACTGGCAGAGAACTTTTGATGCGATTGACGATTATGTCACGATTCTCGACCTTGACAAAAGGGTAGTCTCGGCCAATCAGTCTTTGCTGAAGGATCTGCAGGTGGAGCTCGAGCGGATTGCCGCCTGTAAATGTTATGAGGCTTTATGGGGCCGGGATGAAAATTGTCACTCCTGTCCGGTGGAGCAGGTTTTAAAGGATCGTAAAACCCACACGATCGAGGTCGAGAATCGGCGTCTCGGCAAAACCTTCGTGATCTCGGCCTCACCCATATTTGACGATGACAATGTTATTGTCGGTATGGTGCATGTGGCTAAAGATATTTCGGATCGTAAAAGAGCGGAAAATGCCGTGGTCGAAGCCCGGGCTGAACTTGAGGTCCGGGTGGTCGAAAGAACTCGGGAACTGACCCGGGTGAACGAGCGGCTGCAGGCCGAAATTGCCGAGCGCAAAAAAGCGGAAACCGGTCTCTTTAGACGGACCGCCGAACTTGATCTGAAATCGCGAACCCTGGAGGAGGCCAATATCGCTTTGCGGGTTATTCTTAAAGCCCGCGAGGAAGATAAGGAGGAGCTGGAAGGCAAAGTTCTGGCGAACATGAAGAGACTGGTGCTGCCTTATCTGGACAAGCTCGAAAACAGCCGGCTTGATCCGGCGCAACGGGCCAGTCTTGAGGTTTTGCGGAGTAATCTGGAAGATCTGGTTTCGCCCTTTTCGCAAAAACTCTCCTCACCGCTTCTGAATCTGACCCCCCGCGAAATTGAGATTGCCAATCAGATCAAGACCGGGCGCTCCAATAAGGAGATTGCCGGTTTTTTCAATATCTCTCTGCGGACGGTGGAGTTTCATCGGGAAAATATCAGAAAGAAGATCGGCCTGGTTAATAAACGGGTTAATTTGCGCTCTCACTTACTTCTTTTTTAGTACCAGGTTTTTGCTGGTGTCAAACTGGTGTTTATTTGGTGTTGTACTTTACTGTGAAGAATGTATACTCAGGAAGTGGATTTTAATATGGAGAAGAGTGTGGACGATATTCTGATCGACGGTCAGGGGCAGTGGTGGTATGAAGGTAACAGGATCGTTCATCCCGAGGTGCTGTCTCTCTTTAAAAGATCTCTGACGTTTGAAGCGGAGACCGGCCTTTTTTTTATTGACTATAAAGGGAAAAGAGCCCCGGTAAAGGTTGCAAAGACCCCTTTTTTTGTGCAGGACATTGTTGTGGAAAAGGGTGCCGCGGGGGAGCTGGTGCGAATCGCTTTGCAGTTGGATGACGGCACCAGTGAAACCCTTGTGCCGGAAAGTCTGAGTCTGGACGAGAGCGGGGTTCTTCAGGTCAAGGTTAAGGATGGGCGCTTTGCCGCCCGTTGTCTGGCCGGGGCCCATTTTCGCCTGGCCGAGCTGCTGGAAGAGAACTTAGATGGTGGATTTTCTCTTGTCCTTGGGGGCAGGAGTTATATTGTGGTGCAAAAGTTAAAAGGCGAAGGAGGATTCAGTTATGAATGATATGAGTAAGATTATTAATGAGGCGGATGATGCCTTGCTGGTCAAAATGGCCATGGATTCATTTCGACGTACCCTGGTTCATTACGGGCAGTGGTTAGCTCAGGTTGAACATCAGCTGGGTATGGAAAAAGCGATGGAGGTTGAAGCTGAGGTCTGGGGGGCCAGTTTCGGGAACCAGCTTGTACGGTTAGCTAAAATTTTTGGTTTTGAGATTAAGGATGGTGCGCCTGCGCATTTGCACTCTTTGTCCCGGGACGAGAAGATTGATCTGCTTAAAAATCTTGGCGTCAACTGGTTGGCCAATGATGGGATCTGGTTTCAGGCGGTCGAGAAAAAATATGGGATGAATGACGCTAAACGCTGTAACGATTCATGTTGGACAAGGTATTCTCCGTTCGAAGCGGAACGTATCAAAGAGCTTCTGGGCTTGCCCGAAAATGGTGGTATTCCGGCCTTGAAAAAAGCTCTGGCTTTCAGAATGTATGCTTTGATCAATAAACAGTCAATCGAAGATGTGAATGACAAATGCATTATTTTTCGAATGAATGAGTGTCGGGTCCAGCTGGCGAGGAAACGCAAGGGTTTGGAGGATTATCCTTGTAAATCGGTGGGTTTGGTCGAATACCCCTACTTTGCCCGAACCATCGATTCGAGAATTGAGACCGAATGTATAGGTTGCCCGCCGGATAAGCACCCGGAAGATTGGTTTTGTGCCTGGAAATTTACGGTGGTGGAATAATATGTCGAGTAATATTCTTAACTTCTCCCTTAATCGCTGTACCAGTGTGGACAAGGTTAACGGAACCGATCTGCTCTCGGTTTGTCGCGTGCGTGATACTTTTACTGACGCTGAAATCAGGATTGTGGTGAAAATGCCTGATATGGAAATTGTTGAAATATCAGGTCATTTTCGCCATGCGTACCTTGATGCGGTCGAAGATCTTGACAGCCGTCTACAGAAGGTGCTGGGGGTTCGGGTCGGAACCGGCATGTTGAAAATCATCAAAGGGCTGCTTGGTGAAGAGGAAAACTGCGATCAGCTGGTTTATATGGTTGAAGAGTGCTGTCACGGGATTATTCTGACGTTGACGAAAAAAGTTCTTCTTAAAGCTCCTGACGATGAGGTCGGCAAATTTGCTTTTTACTCCAATATGGTTAAAAAAAGTATCCGGCTTTATGATCGTTGTGCTGGTTTTGGCAAAGGCACCCCTCTGGTGGCCGAACTTGAGGCGGAGAATGGGGGAGGTGCAGCATGATTGTTGAATTTATGCGTAATAAAATGGTCGATGTGGCCCATCTTGATGCCGAAACCTTGAGTGTCCATGGGGTTTTAACGGATTCAATCTATAGTCTGGAACTCGACTTTAAGGTCAGAATCAGTGATCTGGTCTGCTCGGAGGTTGAGGGGCGCTGGCTGCGCTGGACGACCCCGCAATGTCCCCGGGCTCTGACTTTTCTCAATGAAGCCGACGGCTTTTGTCTGGCGCCGGGCATTGATGCCAGAATCCATAAAACTATGGGTCGGCGGGCCTGCCGTCACTTTGCCAACCTGTTTATCGAATGCGCCTACGCTGTGCGTGAAACCGTAAAAATGCTGCGCTGGCAGGCAGCGGTCGTAAGCGAGCCGGATCTTACCTTGAGAGATTTTATCGAGCGCGGGGCAGATGATGGCAGCGCGACTTCCGCTGAAATGCAAAACCCCGCTTCGTCAGAGGAAACACTGGCGTCTGCAGTTTCTGCGAGTAACGGCAAAGCTTCCGGCAAATTTCCGGCAGATGTCGGCCAAAGCTCTGCCGGTGCTGCTGTGGGGAACCAGGAGCGAGGCTTTGTCATCGATCTGCATCTGCACACCGCGCCGGCCTCACCGTGTGCCAGCTCAAGCGTTGATGAGATGATCGTCGAAGCGAAACGCATCGGCCTGGACGGCATCTGTCTGAGTGACCATAACTATCTCTGGTCGGCGGAAGCGGTTCAGGCTCTGCGGGAAAAACATAATTTTCTGGTACTGCGGGTCAATGAGATTGTCACCGAGCAGGGCGATATGCTGGTATTCGGTTTTTACGAGGATGTGCAGGGAATTATCCGGCTGGCAGAGCTCAAACAGCGGGTCGCGGCGGTCGGCGGTTTTATTGTTGCGGCTCATCCGTTTCGAGGATTTCTCACCTTTGGGGCCGATGATGTCGGTTTGACCCCGGAAAAAGCGATGGCCCGAGAGATGTTCAAGTGGGTCGACGGGGTGGAATGCCTGAACGGCAAGGTGACGGTGACGGAAAACGGTTTGGCCCGGCATGTGGCGACGGGATTAGGTTTGCCGGCAACCGGGGGCAGCGATGCTCATGACGTGTCGACGGTTGGCGTTTGTGCGACCGCGTTTGAATCCGAAATTAAAAGTGAAGAGGATTTGCTCGCTGCCTTAAAAGCCGGCAAATATCGACCCGTGAATTTTCGCTAACAAGATAATGGCATTCTCTTTTGCCAGCAAGGAAAAATTATGCAGACAAAACATGATTGGGAAAAAATTATCAGGCGGTTCGAGCGCCTTCTGCGCTTGAAATCTTTTCCCGTAGCTTTTAAGCTGCTGGAGAAAAAGGAGGAACTGGAAACAATTCCTTTTCTCAGACGTCCACAGAACAGAATGACGATGTGTCAGATGATTAATCTGGTGCGCAACTTTGACTGGAGTGTCGGAGCTGATCTGGGTGATTTTCTTTTTCCCACCTGCTCCTCAATTATAGGTTTGGAAGATGTTCCGGAAACTCATAAAGATGGTACGTTTCGTGATATTGTCTGGGTCGCCACGAAAGAGGATGGCCGTAAGTTTGAAAAGGCAATTCCTCGTCTACCGGTAGGTCGTTATGAGGCTCTGGCGATGGCACCTTTGGTGTACAACCCATTTGAGCCGGATATTGTATTGATTTATGCCAATCCGGCGCAGATTATGATGCTGATAAACGCTATTCAGTTCTCAGACTATGAGGTGATGCAGTTTTCCTGTGTGGGTGAGTCCTCCTGTTCTGATGCGATTGTGCGCTGTTATCAGGAAGGTAAAGCCTCCGTCGGGATTCCCTGTTATGGTGAACGTCGTTACGGTCATGCTCAGGATGACGAGCTGGTGATGGCTATTCCGGTAAATTTAATGACGAAAGCTCTCTCCGGCCTGGAGGCGCTCTATCGGCGGGGTGTGCGTTATCCCATCAGTTTTGCCGGGGCCGAAAATGATGCCAGCCTGGTTTTTCCGCCGACCTATCTCGGCCTTGATGAGATGATGAAAAAAGTCAAGGGCGATGGCCGGCGTTTTCTGCTCGGGGTTACCGGAGGTATTGCCAGCGGTAAGAGTACGGTTTCGAGAATGCTCAGTGAACTGGGCTCACCCCTGATTGACTTTGATCTGATTGCCCGCCAGGTGGTGGAACCGGGAACGCCGGGTTTTGCAAAAATTGTTGACTATTTCGGCGCGCAGGTGTTAGCTGATGATGGTACGCTGGATCGGAAGAAACTTTCGGATATTGTTTTTGGCGATATGGAAAAGCGCAAAAAACTTGAAAGTTTTACGCATCCGCCGATTTATGAAGAGTTTTTCCGGCAGGCCGATGCTATCGCCGCACAGGAGCCGGACGCGATTATTCAGGTGGCGGTGCCTTTGCTGATTGAGCTGAATCTGCAGTATCTGTTTGATAAACTGCTGGTCATTTATGTGCCGGCCGCGGTACAGATTGAGCGTCTTGCCGCGCGAGACGGTATTACTCAAGATGAGGCGGCGAACATATTAAAAGCCCAGCTGCCGATTGCTGAGAAGTTGCAGTTTGCCGATTTCGTTATTGACAACACTAAAGATCTGGCTTTTGCTCGGGAGCAGGTGGAAAAGGTCTGGGCGGAGTTACAGAAGGGCCTCTAAGCTTTGAGGAGGATTTTCGCAGGTGGTTGGAGATTTTAACTTTGCCCCATACCAGACAGTTGATATCGCTAAAATTGTAGACGGCAAGAAGTTTCAGGCCCATCTTCTCACCCGGGTCGGCGATACAATTTTAGTAGATCGCCCAAAAATCAAGAGCCAATCCGGGCGCCTGCGTTATTTTGACTCCGTTTATATCAATAATATTCTCTATCTGAGTTACGAGTTTGCCGGGGTCAGGTATGAATTCAAGGCCACGGTGCTTAAAGTCAGTTATGTGCCTTTCTACCATCTCTGTCTGAAACTGCCGGATGTAGCGGCTATCAGAAAAGAAAAAATCTGGAGTACTCCCCGCTATAACGGCTATGTTCCCGTAACCCTGACGGCGATGCATAAGCATGGCTACAGTGTGCTGCTGGCCCAGCGTTCCTATATGGTTGATGTTGGTTCGCGCGGGGTGGGGGTTGTCAGT
Organism: Deltaproteobacteria bacterium; assembly: GCA_016938065.1. Lineage (GTDB taxonomy): Bacteria > Desulfobacterota > Anaeroferrophillalia > Anaeroferrophillales > Tharpellaceae > Tharpella. Next base: position 10,302 of record JAFGVI010000113.1, read on the forward strand.
GAAAGTAAAATTGCCCGTAATTTTCTTCTCGAAATGAACGTTACTCCGGAGAGTCGGCTGCAGCTTAAATGTCGGGTACGAAATATCAAAACGGGGTCGGTTGGCGGTTTTTTTTACTACGGTTGTGAAATCGAGCAGGTCAGCGAACCCCGACTTTTTGCCGAATATCTCGATTTTCTTGCGGCTGCGACCGATTTCTTTGCACAGGTGCCGACCGATGTCGGGAGCGATGATTTTTCCTTTTTCAGTTTTGTCTGAAGCGTGATGGTTCGGCTGATGTGGGTGGATTTTTAGGTTGACAACTCTCTGGACTAGCCATTATAGAGTTGGCGTTTGTTGTTTGCTGCGGATTCTGTCGTGCTGACTGGAAAAAAATAGAGCCATTGGGGGAATAATAGAGACGATGCCAAAGGTTGAGATAGATATAGAACGCTGCAAGGGCTGTGCTCTTTGTGTCGACGCCTGTCCCGAGCATGTTCTTGAACTCGGGAAGGGGATAAATTTAAGTGGTTATCAGTACGTTGTCGTGGTAAGTCCCGAAGCTTGTATCGGCTGCTGCCGCTGCGCCGAGATGTGTCCTGATGTAGCGCTGGCGGTCTGGAGGTAGGTCTGGTATGAGTAGTCCCAAGAAAGTTTTCACTAAAGGTAATGAAGCGATTGCGATGGCGGCTATTAATGCCGGCTGCCACTACTATTTTGGTTATCCGATTACCCCGCAGAATGAGATTCCCGAATATATGGCCGAGCATCTGCCGGCCGTGGGCGGCGAGTTTCTGCAGGCGGAAAGCGAGATTGCTTCAATCAATATGCTGCTCGGGGCTGCCGCGACCGGGGTTCGGGCGATGACCTCTTCCAGTGGTCCCGGCATCTCTCTGATGCAGGAGGGGTTTTCCTATTTCGCCGGCAACGAGCTGCCGGCGGTGGTTGTTAATATGAGTCGTCAGGGACCCGGGTTAGGTGGTATCAATGCAACTCAGGGAGACTATTTTCAATCGGTCAAAGGTGGTGGTCACGGCGATTACAAATTGATCGTGCTGGCTCCGCATACCGGTCAGGAGCTCTACGATCTGACGATTAAAGCCTTTGAACTGGCCGAGAAATATCGGATGTTGACCCTGGTTTTAGGGGATGCGATTCTTGGTCAGATCAAGGAGCCGATTGTGCCCTGGATTCCGCAGAAGACAGCTGGTGACCCCGATCGCGACTGGGTGATTTCCGGTGCGAAAGGGCGGGCGCCGCGGAAGATTACGTCACTTTTTCTGGCCGACGGCGAGATGGAGAAACATAACTGGCACCTGCAGGAAAAATATGAGCGTCTCGAACGCGACGATGTTATGTTCGAAGAGGTCGATACCGAGGATGCCGAACTGGTGGTTGTGGCCTTCGGCAGTGTTGCCAGGATTGTTAAAAGCGCGATTGCTCAGGTCCGCGAAGCCGGCATGAAGGTTGGACTGCTGCGGCCCATCACCCTCTTTCCTTTTCCGCGGCAGGCCATGTTGAAGCTGGGCGGGCGGACGAAGCGTTATCTGGTTGCCGAGATGAATACCGGGCAGATGGTCGAAGATGTGCGCCTTTCTCTACCGGGTGATTGTCAGGTTGATTTCTACGGGCGGCCCGGCGGGTCGGTGCCCACACCTGAAGATCTTTTTGCCGTAATCAGCGAAAATTACAGTAAGCTTGAGATGGGGAAGTAAAGCATGAAACAGGTATTTAAACGACCCGAGTCGATGACCGACAAGCTCTTTCATTTTTGTCCGGGCTGTCATCACGGTATTGTGCATCGGCTGGTGGCCGAAGCCATTGATCATTTTGCTGTGCGGGAAAAAACCATAGGTGTCGCATCGGTGGGTTGTTCGGTTTTCTTGTATGACTATTTTGCCGTCGATGTTATCGAAGCTCCGCATGGCCGGGCGGCCGCGGTGGCGACCGGAACCAAAAGGGTGTTGCAGGACCATGTAGTTTTTACCTATCAGGGGGATGGTGATCTGGCCGCGATCGGCACGGCTGAGGTGATTCATGCCGCCAATCGGGGAGATAATATTACGGTTATTTTTGTCAATAATGGAATTTACGGGATGACCGGCGGGCAGATGGCGCCCACGACCCTGCTCGGACAGCGCAGTACGACCTCGCCCTATGGCCGGGAAAATCGCCGTGATGGTTATCCGATCAAGATGACTGAAATGCTGGCGGCTCTCGAAGGGCCTTCACTGGTTTCCCGGGTCGCGGTCAACACCCCCGGCAATGTCAAGAAAGCGCGCAAGGTAATCCGCCAGGCCTTTCAGATGCAGCTCGAGGGTAAGGGGTTTTCCTTTGTCGAGGTACTCTCGACCTGTCCCACCAACTGGGGCATGACGCCGCAGGCCGCCAATGACCGTATTGCCGAAGAGATGATACCCTATTTCCCTTTGGGTACCCTGAAACAGAAAGATGTCATCGACGTTCTCTAAAATTAAGGTAAGATTATGTATAATGATGTAATAATGGCTGGCTTTGGCGGGCAGGGGATTATGCTTATCGGTAATCTGCTGGCCTATGCCGCGATTCGGGAAGATAAGAATGTCACCTATCTGCCCTCCTATGGGGTGGAGATGCGGGGCGGGACGGCTAACTGCTCGGTGGTTATTGATGAACGGCCTATTGGTTCCCCGGTAGTGGGCCGGCCTTTGTCGCTGATTATCATGAACCGGCCTTCACTGCTTAAATTTGAGCCGCGCATGAAGTCCGGTGGAATCATAATTTTGAACAAAACCCTGGTTGATCCCGAGGTTTCGGAGCGTAATGACATTGATCTGGTTGCGATCGATCTGAACGAGGTTTCAGAAAAGGCCGCAGGCAGTCCCCGGCTGGCCAATATGGTGGCGCTTGGCGCCTATGTGCAGAAGAGTGGAGTCGTCGCCGTCGAGTCGGTGACGGCGGCACTGAAAGACGCTCTGCATGCCAAGTATCACAAGATGATTCCCGCCAACAAAAAGGCGATTGAAGCGGGGGCGGCGGCAGCTTCCTGAGGGGTTTTTGCGAGAATAACTGATATAAATGTTGAGGAAGTGGACTGATGGAAGAAGTCAAGGTTGGTGAGAGAATCAAAGCCCTGCGTCTGGAGGCGAATATTTCGTTGCAGGATCTGGCTGGAAAAAGCGGCTATTCTACAGCCGTTCTTTCGCAGATTGAGAATCATCTGATTTCCCCTTCGCTGGGTGTTCTGGTGCATCTGGCCAAGGCGATGGATGTTAAGATCGGAGCCTTCTTCGGTAAGGAGGAGGCTCAGCCGTTCACTCTGATCCGCCGGGGTGAGGAACACACCGTTTCACGTTTCGCTTCGAAAGAGGGGGTGCGTTACGGTTATACTTATGAATCTCTGGGGACGGGCAAGAAAGATCGGCGTATGGAGCCCTTCATTATTACCCTGGAACCGGCCACGATTAAAAATGATAAGTGCAACGGCCATGAAGGCGAAGAATTTATCTATGTTCTGGAAGGACGCATCGATGTTACCCTGGGAACCCATACGGATGTTTTGGGTGAGGGCGATTGTATTTATTATGACTCAGCCATTCCTCATCGGGTGCAGTGTCATGGAGGGGTAACCGCAAAAATTCTGGCGGTTGTTCACCCTTGAAATGTAGATTGTATCTTTGTTCTATGAGTCACAAAAGGCGAATCCCAGCGGATTCGCCTTTTGCGTTTTCGGGCTGGCAGCGACAGAGCGCCATGATTGTGTGACGGGCGTCAAGATTATGACGCCTGACGATCGTCAATAATCGCTGATAATAAAAGTTATTTTCTTTTTTCTCGGTTAATGGTAGTGTTTTTGGCTGGGAATCTGGTCGGACCGGCAGCTGGCATAATCATTGCTATTCATGATTACAGGTTTCATTCTGCAAACTCGCAAGCCGAAAATTATTTGTGTTTACCTGCAGATAGCTACTCTTTTCAGAGCAGTTTCTTGTTTTTTTCAAACCGAAAATAAGCTGTAAGGCGCCGATGGATTTAGCAACAATTTTGGGGATTGTTTCCGCGTTTTCTCTGGTGATCGCCGCGATTGCTACGGGTGGCGGTATGCTGGTTTTCTGGAATCTGCCCTCCTTGCTGATTGTGGTGGGCGGGACTTTCGGGGCAACCCTGATCAGCTTTCCCTTAGGAGAGTTCGCGAACCTTTTGCGCTATCTGAAGAATGCGCTTTTCAGAGACCGGATGTCTCTGAACGAAAACATTGATATCCTTGTCGGACTCGTGCGCGAATCGCGCAAGGAGGGTATTCTGGCGCTGGAAAACCGCAGTAACGATGTTGCCATTGATTCTTTTATGCGTCAGGGTCTGGTTTATCTAGTTGATGGTCTGAAAGCTGAAATCATTGAAGATATTCTGACGCTGGATATGGAAAGTACGCGTGAGCGGCATGAACTTGGAGCTCATATTTTTACGACCATGGGCACGATAGCTCCGGCCATGGGCCTGGTTGGAACCCTGATCGGTCTGGTGCAGATGCTGCAGACCATGGATGATCCTGCCAGTATCGGGCCGGCTATGGCGGTTGCCCTCCTGACGACCTTTTACGGTGCTGTTTTGGCAAATTTTATTTTTTTGCCGCTGGCGGGAAAACTGCGGCGCCGCAGCCAGCGCGAAATCTTTTCGCGCAGATTGATTACCGAGGGCATTGTCGCTATCTCCCGTGGTGATAATCCGCAGGTCGTACAATATCGACTTGAGTCTTTTCTGCCGCCGGCCTGGCGTAAAGGGCCGCGCTAAAGGGGGGAGAACGAAAGAAGGGAGGGCTGTTTTGGCGAATAAATTTTCTGAGGCTGCTGCGGAAAACGCGGCTCTGGCGCCCCTGATGGCGTCGCTGAGTTTGATTATGATCGCTTTTTTCATCCTCTTCTATTCAATGAGCGTAATTGACGAGAGCAAAAAAGTGCTGGCTGTCGGTTCTTTGCAGGGTAGTTTCGGTTATCTGGATGGAGGGCGGGATATCAATCTCGAAAAAGCCCCTGGTACCCGGCTTCTGAAGTCGGCAACGGTTGCAGAGCGTGTTCAGGATGTCAAGGCCAGACTAGACAGTTATATGCGGCGGCGGGGTTTAAAGAGCAGTGATCTGCAGGTTTTTGCCGAAGATCAGGGGGTTGATATTGCTTTCAGGCACCAGCTTCTTTTTACAGGGGAGGCGGCGCGCCTGAGCCCGGCAGGTGAAGCCTTGATGTTGAAGATTGCCGGGTTATTTAAAGATTTGCGTCAGGTTCGTTTTGAACTGGTTGATTATGCCGGTGCCGGCGACAAGACCCCGCAGCTTTTATCCGGACTGCCCCTGGCCGCACTGCGGTCTGCGGGACTCTATCGTTTTCTGGTGCTGCGCGGCGGTTGGCCGGCGGCTTCGCTGCGGGCTTTCGGCCGTCTCGCGGAAGCCTCACCGGATCAGGGCGGGACTTTTGCGAAAGAGTATCTTTTGTTACGGGTCATTGGTGGCGCCCCGGTTTACGGAGTTGATGGAAAGGAGAGAAAGATTAAAGTCGGAGACTTTACTTTCTGATCTTTATGTCTCTTAAACAGCGGAAAAAATTTTATCTTGAGCGGCCTTTGCCTGCAGGCGACAGTGCGGGCTGGATGGTTACCCTTTCGGATATGCTCTTGCTGCTGTTGACTTTTTTTGTTCTGCTGATCTCAATGTCATCTTTCGATCATGGTTTGCTCCTTGATGTTTTCGGGGGGCCGCTGCCCGGTTCGAGTGGTGTCCTCGAGCGGGGGGGCAGTATTCCCATCGTTGTTGCTCCGAACGAGTCTGCAGACAAGTTACGCAAGCGTGAAGATCTGCCCCTCGACCGGAGACTGTCGGAGTCACGCAGCCGGCTGCTGGATAATCTTGAAAAAAATATGGGTCAGGCTCTGCTCCGGATTGAGCTGGTTGACAACGGGCTTGAACTTGAGATTATGAGCGATAAGCTCTTTGGCACCCTTGATGATGCCCTGAAACCTCAAGGTGAAGAGATTTTGCGTCATTTGGGTGTTTTTCTTAAGGACTGGCGCGGACTTGTCGAGGTCGAGGTCCATACTGATAATTTCCCGATGCAGACGGCCCGTTTTCCCGACAGCAGCACGCTGGCGGCTTGGCGTGGGGCGCAACTGCTTGATGTTCTAGAGCGGTACGGCCTTGAGCGAAAAAAAATTCTGCTGGCGGCTTACGGTGCTGACCGGGGGGTGACGGTTAATGATACGCCGGAAAATCGTCAGCGTAACCGGCGGATAGTTCTACGCTTGCCGGGGTGGGTGCAGAAGATTGATGCGGAGAGCTGAACTCTAAAAATCGTCAACAGCTATAGGAAGGGAGAAAAAAAGTGGCAAAAAAAAAGGAAGCGGAAGTTCCGGACGAGGGACAGGAAGTTAAAAAGTCTAAAAAAGGTCTTCTGATTATTATCATCCTTGTCGTTTTGCTGCTCGGCGGAGGCGGCTTCGGGGCTTACTGGTTCTTGCTGCGGACTCCGGCCCCGACTGCTGAGGAGTTGGCGGCGCAGGAGGCCGCCCGAAAGCCGGAACCGGTGATCCTGCCGGTTTTTGCGCTGAAGCCTTTTGTCGTCAACCTGGCGGATAAGAAATCGCGGCGCTATCTTAAGGTGACGATGAAGCTCGAGCTCAGTAATCCGGAGCTTCTTGAGGAAGTAGAGAAGCGGCAGGCTCAGATTCGCGATGTGGTTCTGACGTTGCTCAGTTCCAAAACGGCCGATGAAATCAGCACGATGGAAGGAAAGTTTCTTTTGCGCCAGGATATTATCAAAAGAGTAAATGTCAATCTGGTGACCGGTAAAATTACAAAGATATATTGGGAAGAGTTTGTTGTGCAATAGATACGTAGTTAAGACCGGGTTCCAGTTTTTTTGACAGCGGTTTGCCGGAGTAGGTTTTTATGAGTCAGGTTTTAACCCAGGAAGAAATTGATGCTCTGCTGCAGGGGGTAGGTGGCGGTGATGTTGCGACGGAAACCGATCTGCCTCTGGATGACGGTGCGTTTCAATCATACGATCTGACCAGCCAGGAGCGGATTATCCGGGGTCGCATGCCGACCTTGGAGATCATCAATCAGCGTTTTGCCCGAACCTTCAGAACTTCACTTTCGACGCTTCTGCACAAAGTTATCGATGTTACTCCCCTGGTTTCGGATATGATGAAATTCGGGGAGTTTCTTAAAACCATTCCGGTGCCGGCCAGCATTCATCTCTTCAAGATGGAGCCTTTGCGGGGGATGGCGCTGGTTATTGTTGAGAGTAAGCTGGTTTTCTCGCTTATCGATATGTTTTTCGGCGGCGGCGGTCGCGACAGTGTTAAGGTAGAGGGGCGGGATTTTACCGCGATTGAAGAGCGGGTGGTGCGTAAAGTCGTAGAAGCCTCTCTGGTTTGCATGGAAGATGCGTGGAGTCCTATAGAAGAGATCCATTTTTCCTTTGTCCGCTCCGAGATTAACCCGCAGTTTGTGACTATTGTGCCCTCCAGCGATGTTGTAATTCTTTCAACCTTTACGCTGGAGATGGATGAGTTTTCCGGAGCGATTACGGTCTGTATTCCCTATTCTCTGGTTGAGCCCTTGCGCAATAAGCTCTATACCGGTTTTCAGAGTGAGCGTCTTGAGGTTGACGTGACCTGGTTGCGGCGTCTGGTCAACCGCCTGGTGACGGTTGATGTTGAACTGTCGGCCAATCTGGGCACGACGCAGATTACGGCCCGCCAGCTTCTGGAGCTTAAAGTCGGGGACATTATTCCCCTGCGTCAGGATGCTTCTGAGCTGATGAAGGTCTACGTTGAAAAATGTCTTAAATATCGGGCGATTGCCGGCACCTCCAAAGGTTCCAAGGCGGTTATGCTCAAGCAGAGAGTCAGAGGTTAAGAGGTGGACGGATGGATGATCTTTTTGATCAGGTAAAAAAAGAGCTGGAAAATGAAGGTGGACTTGACACTGCTGCTGAGACCAGGAAATCGGTTTCGGGGCCCAGTGCTCAGGATCTGATTGACGATATCTCCTGGGATGATGTTGCCGGAGAACTGGAAGAACAGCGCACCATGATCAAAGATGAGGCTGCGGGCAAGAAGGCAAAACCGGCGGGAGCTGCGGCGCCTCCAGCCGCGGATGATGGCCTGCTCTCGACCCTTAATGGAGAGCAGCGTCAGCAGTTGCCGCCCAATATCGGATTTATTCTGGATATACCTTTGCAACTGGCGGTCGAAATCGGGCGGACAAGAATGATTATCAATGATCTTCTGCAGCTTGGGCAGGGCTCGGTGATTGAACTCGACAAACTGGCCGGAGAGCCCTTTGATGTTCTGGTCAACAATAAACTTATCGCTCGCGGCGAGGTTGTTGTTGTCAATGAAAAATTCGGTATCCGCCTGACCGATATCATAAGTCCGACCGAGCGGATTGAGCAGCTCAGATGATCTTCTCAATCATAAATCCTACTCATACCGAGAGTACTTCATTATGAGGTTGCATAGAGTCTGTAGTCGTTATGCTCTGATCGTCCTTTTTCTCCTGTTTTCAGCTTCGCTCTTTCCGGGAATGCGCCTGAGCGGAACGGCGGCGGCAGAGGAACTGGGTTTCAGGGCAGCCGACAAAAAAATGCTTTTTACAATCCCGTATAAAAGTGTACCGGAAATCAATGCTCTGTTTCAGGATCAGGGCGATCGGGTGGTTCTGGTTTTGCCGGAAGCAGGCCTGCAGGCGAAAGAGCAGGAGCAGGTTATCGATGACGAGTGGGTGACGACATCCGGGGTGGCGAGAGTGGGTTCGCAGTGGTACTGGTATCTGAAAAAACGGGACCCGACATTAAAGGTCAGATCTTTTCTGGCTCTGGAGCGCAAAAATTCATACCTCCAGGTTGTGCTTTTGAAAGCGTTTCGACCCTGGCCCGTGTCGGCTTCGGCTGATGCTCCGGCGTTGCGTACTTCTGTGCCTGAGGATGAGAAAAATAAAATAAGCGGTAAAATGGCCCGGGTGCAGAGGTTGCTTAATGGAGAGGAAGCCGGTGCTGAAAAAATTGCAGGTCAGGCTGCCGGCCCGGTCGAAGCCCCTCCTTCACTGGTGATGTCGAGTCTGCGGAGCTTGTTGGTTCTGCTTTTTCTGGTTCTGGTTATTGTCGGTCTTTCGCTGTATTTAAAACGTTATCGTCGCGGTCGCAGCGGGTTGTCGGGATCCGGTCTGGTTAAGGTTTTAGGGGTCGAAACCGTAAGCGGCAAACATCAGGTGATGTTGCTTGAACTGCTCGATGAAGTACTGGTAGTTGGTATCTCAGCCGAGCAGATGACGGTGCTGACCACGATTAACGACCCGGATAAGGTTGAGGCGCTGCGGCTGCTTAACGACGGTGTTCGCGGTGGGCGGCGCTTTGCCGGGTATCTGAAAGGTTTTCTGGAAAAAACGCCAGCCGCCGAGATGGCTGCTCCTGCTCCCTCAGCCGCACTGGAAGCTGAGGTTGTGCCGCCAACTTACCAGCGGCCGGCGTCAGCCGCGCCGAAAAAAACTTTACAGAAATCGCGAAGCGAAGCTGAGGAATTGCCCGAGAACTATCAGGAGGTGGTCAGCCAGATAAAAGATCGCCTCAAAAACGGCGGAGGTCAGCGGGGATGAAGCGCGGTGCTTTTCTGCTCATCCTGATTCCGGCCCTGCTTATGTTGCTGCCGGCCGCGGCAGTCAGGGCCGCACAGGAGGTTGCAATTCCGACCCTGCAGATCGGGATCGGGGCTACCAATGAACCTGGGCAGGTCTCAATTGCCATTCAGGTGCTGCTGTTGCTGACGGTTCTGGCCCTGGCGCCGTCGATCCTGGTTCTGATGACCTCGTTCACGCGCCTGGTCATTGTCTTTCATTTTCTGCGACAGGCGGTGGGTACGCAGACGATGCCGCCCAATCAGGTTCTGGTAGGCTTAAGTCTTTTTCTTACATTTTTTATTATGTATCCGGTGTTTGAACGTATTAACAATGATGCGTTTCAGCCTTACATCGCCCAGACCATCGGCCAGGATGAGGCTTTCACCCGTGCCCTGCAGCCTTTGCGCGAGTTCATGTTCAAGCAGACCCATGAAGATGACCTGGCGATGTTTATCGGCATGGCCAAGGTTGCGCGACCGAAAACTTTTGCCGATATTCCGACCCATGTCCTGATTCCGGCGTTTATTATCAGCGAATTAAAAACCGCCTTTCAGATTGGTTTTCTGATTTACATTCCTTTCCTGATGCTCGATATGATTGTTGCCAGCGTACTTTTGTCGATGGGGATGATGATGCTGCCTCCGGTCATGATCTCCCTGCCCTTTAAGCTGATCCTTTTTGTTATGGCCGATGGTTGGCGTTTGATGGTCGGATCGCTGATGCAGAGTTTTTAAGAATTATCAGTTATTTATTAAGAATTATCAATTATCAACTATGCGTTGAAAGTGCTCGCTTGCGGCCGTGCCGCAAGTCGGGCGAGGAAGGGAAAATGACTCCGGAATTTGTTGTAGCTCTGGCCAAAAGTTCGATGGAGACGACACTGATGATCTGTGCTCCGATGCTGGGTACCGGCCTGGCGGTAGGCATATCGGTCAGTATTTTTCAGGCTGTAACTTCGATTCAGGAGATGACCCTGACCTTTGTTCCGAAAATCGTCATCGTTTTTATTGCGGTTATCTTCTTTTTTCCCTGGATGCTACAGTATATGGTTGATTTTACGACCAATATCATGCTCTCTATTCCTAATGTCATTCATTGATGAATTTTTTGCCGGTCATAACCGTCGCCGCTATCGGTCATTTTTTTCTGCTTCTGACCCGGATTTCCTCGCTGGTTTTCTTCTTTCCGGTGATGAATAATCTGGCCGTACCGAAGACTTTAAAGGCGGCTTTTTCTTTGCTTCTGGCTCTGCTCTTTTTCAACATAGTGCCGGAGCTTTCCGGGCCTCCGCTTTTCAGCCGGGGGTTGCTTGAGATTACATTGATTCTGTTGCGGGAGATGGTGATCGGCATGCTGGTCGGGCTGCTTGCCAATATGGTCTTTGCGGCAGTGCAGACAGCCGGCCAGATGATTGGTTTTCAGATGAGTTTTGCCGTGGCCAATGTGGTTGATCCGATAACCAGTCTGCAGGTGCCTTTGATTGCGCAGTTTTATTATATGCTGGCCATGTTGTTTTTTCTGACTTTGGGGGCTCATCGGTGGATCTTCAGGGCTCTGGGTGAGAGTTTCAACCTGATTCCTTTGGCGGGTTTTCGGCCGGATGAGAGTCTGCCGGTTCTGATGCTACGTTATTCGGAGGCGATTTTTTCAACCGCGGTTAAGCTGGCTGCACCATTGATGGCGGCTCTGTTGCTCAGCGATGTCAGCCTTGGGGTGGTTGCCAGAACGGCGCCGCAGATGAATATTTTTATTGTCGGAATGCCCTTGAAAATCCTTTTGGGGATGCTGTTAATGAGTTTTTCCTTTCCATATCTGGTTAATATACTGGGCACTCTTTTCCGCTTGCTCTTTAATGATATCATGTTTCTGCTCAAGGTCTCCGGGAGTGGCTGAAAATGGCTAAAGATCCGAGTAAAACCGAAAAACCGACGGGCAAGAAGCTTAGAAAAGCGCGAAATAAAGGTCAGGTTGCCAAGAGTCAGGAGATTGGATCGGCCTTTATTCTGCTTGCCGGTCTGGCTTTCTTCTTTTTTGCCGGCAATCGTTTTCTGACGGGGCCGTCCGAAGTGATGCGTTATTTTTTTCAGTACGCAATGTTGCTTGAAATTAATCCGGCCGTCATTTACAATCTTTTTCTGCTGACGGTTCGGCAGATGTTCTATCTCCTGGCTCCATTTCTGCTGCTGATGATGTTTGTGGGTCTGGCGGCAAACCTGATGCAGGTGGGCTTCAAGATCACTCCTGAAGTGTTGCGTCTGAAGTTTTCCAAACTTAATCCAGTTAACGGTTTCAAGAGTAAGTTTCTTTCTCTAAGGCCGGTTGTCGAACTGGTTAAATCATGTCTCAAGATAAGCACGCTCGGCTATATTGCCTATAGTGTCTATCGCAATAATTTTGCTGGTTTTTTCAGTTTGTTTGATCAGCCGGCGGCGCTTGTTGTCAGTTTTATTGCCGGGGTTGCCTTTCAGATTCTCTGGCGTTGCGCCTTGTTGATGTTATTGTTGGCTTTTTTCGACTATATTTATCAGCGCTGGGATTTTATTGAGAATCAGAAGATGACCAAGCAGGAGGTCAAAGACGAGTATAAAGAGTCTGAGGGGGATCCCAAGGTTAAGGCGAGGATTCGCAGATTGCAGATGAACCTGGCCCGTCAGCGTATGATGCAGGAAGTGCCCAGGGCGGATGTGGTAATTACCAACCCGACCCATATTGCCGTGGCCCTGGTTTATGATCAGGAGAGTTCTGATGCCCCCGTTGTTGTTGCCAAAGGTGCCGGACTGTTAGCCGAAAAGATTAAGGAGATTGCCCGTGAGCATGGGGTGCCGGTAGTTGAAAACAAGGCTCTGGCCCGCCTGCTCTTTAAAACCGTAGAACTTGATCAGATGATTCCTGAAACCCTCTATCAGGCAGTAGCTGAGGTTCTGGCTTATATCTACCGTCGTGACGGAGCTAAAGCCAGTGCCTGATAATCAAATGATTTGCCAGTCGGTTTGGTTGTGGAGTTTACTGTTCACCGCCATCTGCCTGCCGCTGCCCACTGAGTAAAATGGCTGAAGCGCGAAAAAAGTCTTTTCTTGATCTGATTGCGAACCAGGATGCGGTCATGGCTCTGGCCGTGATCGCGATTCTGATGGTGATGATTGTTCCGCTGCCGACGGTGGTGCTGGATACTCTGCTGGCGATGAATATCAGTATTGCCGTTATGATCCTGCTGATTTCGATGTATCTGCTTAAGGTTTTGGAATTTTCAATTTTTCCGGCCCTGCTCCTGGTAACCACTTTGTTTCGGCTCTCCTTGAATGTCGCTTCAACCCGTTTGATTCTTCTCAACGGTGACCAGGGTACGGATGCTGCCGGTCAGGTGATCAAAGCTTTCGGCCAGTTTGTCGTCGGGGGTAACTATGTTGTTGGAACTATTATCTTTGCGATTCTGGTGATTATTAATTTCCTGGTTATCACTAAAGGTTCCGGTCGTATTGCTGAAGTGACCGCCCGATTTACCCTGGATGCGATGCCGGGAAAGCAGATGGCGATTGACGCCGATCTTAATGCCGGTATGATCAGTGAGAATGAGGCGCGCGCCCGGCGGCTGGAGATTCGTCGGGAGGCAGATTTTTTCGGGGCGATGGATGGTGCGGCGAAATTTGTCAGTGGAGACGCGATTGCCGGCATTATCATTACGCTGATCAATATTCTGGCCGGTTTTGTGATCGGGGTCATGCAGCAGGGCATGACCATGGCGGAAGCGGCGACCACTTATACGACGCTGACGGTAGGGGATGGTCTCGTCAGTCAGATTCCGGCTCTGATCATTTCTACGGCCTCCGGTATCATGGTTTCTCGTTCGGCCGCAGAAGGCAGTATGGGCAGTGATCTGGTGCGTCAGATTACGGCCTATCCTAAAGTGTTGAGTCTGGCGGCCCTGGCTCTCTTAATCTTCGCCTTGATTCCGGGTCTGCCCAAGCTTTCATTTTTTTCACTGTCAGGGTTGATCGGTTTAACCGCATTTCTTTTGAATAAACAGCAGGATGCGGCCAAAGCAGCCAAGGTCGAGCTGCTCGAACGGGAGCAGGAACAGGCGGCAGTCAGCAGCAAGGCCGAGCCGGAAGCGGTAGAGAAACTGCTGGTTATGGATACGATGGAGCTGGAGGTTGGTTATGCCTTGATCGCGCTGGTGGATGAATCTCAAGGCGGCGATCTGCTGGAGCGGATTAAATTGATCCGGCGGCAGTTTGCGCTGGATCTGGGCATCGTCATGCCTTCTATTCATATTCGTGATAACCTTCAGTTGAAGCCGAACCGTTACTCTTTTAAAGTTAAAGGGAGCGCGGTTGCCGAGGGCGAAATCCTGATGGGATATTGTCTGGCTATGGGTGGTGATGGCAAGGGGCAGGACATTAAAGGGATTTCGACGACGGAGCCGGCGTTCGGTCTGCCGGCCATATGGATCGAGGATCGTCAGCGTGAGCGAGCCCAGCTGGCCGGTTATACGGTGGTTGATCCCTCGACCGTGGTCGCAACCCATCTGGTGGAAAAGATAAAACTTTTTCTGCACGAACTGCTTAGTCGCCAGGATGTGCAGAAACTGGTCGAAAACTTAGGCCAGCGCTATCCCAAAGTTGTGGATGATATCGTGCCCTCGGTCGTGCCCTGGGGCACCCTGCAGAAAGTTCTGCAGAATTTGCTGCGGGAGCAGGTTTCGATTCGTGATCTTATGACGATTATTGAAACCATGGCTGATTACAGTACGCAAATCAGAGATGTTGACGTACTGACTGAATATGTGCGTCAGGATCTTTCGCGGACGATTGTCGGGGGGTATCTTTCCGAAAATAATCGGCTTTATGTCGTTACTCTGGAGCCGGGGCTTGAAGAGAAGATAAATGCTTCAATTCAAAGAACCGACCATGGGGCTTTTTTAACCCTGGATCCCGGTATCGTTTATGCGATGGTTGAGCAACTGCGCCGGCTGCACGATAAATTTGACCAGGTTTCGGCCAGACCGGTACTGCTCTGTGTGCCGATAGTGCGTTTTCATCTGCGCCGTCTGCTGGAGCGTTTTGTTCCGGGACTGGCGGTTTTGTCGCACAATGAAGTGCCTTCGCAGGTAACCGTCCAGGCTCTGGGGCGGATTACCGGCAGCTCCGGAGGCGGCAGTGCGGGTTAAGCGTTTTTATGGTAAGGACACTGCGGCAGCCATGAACGCCGTAAAGCTTGCCTTTGGTCAGGACGCGGTTATTCTAGAGACCCTTGAACAGCCGGAAGCGGAGCCCGGTTGCAGAGTTGAGATCCTGGCGGCAATAGATTATGATCCATCACTTAAAATAGTCAGGGAAAACCGCGGTACTGCCGAGTCTGTCCAGTTCACGCGAGGTGATGCTGCGGTAATGGCCGCGATCGCTTCTGAAACCGATCTGAGACTGTCGGAAAGTGGGCGGATGCACGATGGTTTATCCGAGGTTCCGGGCGTTCACTCGGAATATGAGCGGTTGCATCGAGAAGTGGCCCTGGTTAAGGGCATGATGGGACGGCTGCTGGTCGGCAGCGGTCTCAATGAGGGTTGGTCGCAGCCCTGTTTTGCAGAGTTGCAGTCGCAGTTGCTGGGCCGCAAGGTCAGCGCGGAGATCGCGCATGAACTGATGGCGGAAACTTATGCCGAAATCGGGGGCCAGCTGCCGCCGGGGAAAAAGGAAATTTTTGTTACGGCCCTGGTAAAAGCGGTTCTGGCCCGGCAGGTGATGGCCCGGGTAGAAGTCCTGCACCGTTCCGGAATGGCCCGGGTTCTGGCGCTGGTCGGGCCGACGGGGGTGGGTAAGACGACAACCCTGGCGAAACTGGCCGCCGTCTTTAAGGCGTGCGGGGAGCGGGTTGCCCTGATTTCGGTTGATACCTACCGGCTCGGGGCTGCCGAGCAGATTTTAGAGTACGGCCGGCGCCTGCAGGTTCCGGTTGAAATTGTCCAGACACGGCGAGAACTGCAGTCTGCACTCAACAGTTTCAGTGGTTTTGATCGAATACTGCTTGACAGTATGGGCCGCAGTATCGGAGATCGGGAGGGTCTGGCAGCGCTTTATCGGCTTTTGCAGGGGTTGCCGGGGGATACTTTCATGGTGTTGCCGGCGGCTTTGCAGGAAGAGGATCTTTTAGAAAATCTGGTTCATTTTCGTGCCTTCAACTGCCGGGCTCTGCTTTTTACAAAACTTGACGAAACCCGGTGTCACGGTTCGATTCTGAATGCCTTAAGTTACGCCCGTCTGCCCTTAAGTTTTTTTACGGATGGACAGCAGGTTCCCGACGATTTAGAAGCCGCCAGCGCTGAGCGTCTGGCGGATCTGCTGCTCGATATTGTGTAAGTCAATTAAGAATTATCAATTACGAATTACGAGGTTTTTCGGAGGGTTACAACTCGTAATTCGTAATTTATAATTCTTCATTAAAATACGGAGTATTTTCTATGGATCAGGCAGCGGCATTGCAAAAGCCGACTTCTTCAGTGAAGGTAATTGCCGTAGCCAGCGGTAAGGGTGGGGTCGGCAAAACCAATACAGTGATTAATCTGGCCTGTTCCATGGCCGCCCTCGGGGATCGGGTGATGGTGCTGGATGCCGATCTTGGTCTGGGAAACCTGGATGTGATGTTGGGGCTGGCTCCGGAGTATAATCTGCAGCATCTTTTTGCCGGCGAAAAAAAGCTTACTGAGATAATTATCGAGGGCCCTCGGGGAATAAAAATTATTCCGGCCGCTTCCGGCATTCAGGAGGTAACCCATAGCGGGACTTTGGAGCAGAATATTCTGATGGAGCAGATGAGTCTGTTTGAGGGGGAGATCGATTTTCTCTTTATCGACGCGGCGGCCGGAATTTCCGACATGGTAACGAGTTTTGTGCGGGCTGCCGATGCCGCGCTGGTCGTGGCAACGCCGGAACCAACCTCAATGACCGATGCTTACGCCCTGATGAAAGTTCTCTGCAACCGTTACGGCGAGAAGAAGTTCTACTTATTGCTCAATCAGGTTTCCGGCGAGGCGGAGGCGCGGCGGGTTTACAGTCATTTAAGTCGGGTTGGGGAAAAATTTCTTGACATCAGCTTGATTTTTCTGGGATATATTCCCAAGGATGCGAATGTCCCGATGGCAGTCTGTCGGCAGCAGGCGGTTGTTGAATACAAACCTGAATCACCGGCAAGCCGTTCTTTTGTCGAGGTTGCCCGTCGTTTGCGGAGCTTGCCTTTGCGGTCTAAGAGTGGCGGTTTGCAGTACTTCTGGCAACGTTTAGCGGGTGGCGATAATCTTGGCCAAGGTTGAAGCAGGAAATTTTGTTCTGGAAGAGGAGGTTCTGCTTAAGGAATACCTTCCTCTGATTCAACGGCTGGCCTATCGACTGGTCTCGCGTCTGCCGGGCAGTGTCGAGGTTGACGATCTCATCAACAGCGGGGTTTTAGGGCTTCTCGATGCGGTGGGCAAATTTGAGCCGGAGCGCAATATTCAGTTCAAAACATATGCCGAGTTTCGTATCCGTGGGGCGATGATGGATGACCTGCGGAGTCAGGACTGGGCTTCGCGGGGGCTGCGTAAGGACTGTAATCTGCTGGAGAGTGCTTATGCTGAAGTCGAACATAAGCTGGGCCGGCCGGCCGAAGACGCGGAGGTTGCCGGGTTGCTTGACCTGAGCCTGGAAGAGTTTTATAAACTTCTGGCGCGGGCCCGCGGCATTTCTCTGGTCAATTTTGAAGATCTGGCCGATTCCGACTCCGATGCTCCCCGCAGTCCTCTGGAGATGATCGCCTTGATTGAGAGCGATGATCCCTTTGTTCTGTGCCAGGATCGCGAGATGCAAGAGCTGCTAGCTGAGGCGATTGATGATCTCAAAGAGCGTGATCGTGTGGTTTTGCAGCTTTACTATTATGAAGAGCTCAATCTGAAAGAGATAGGTCTGGTGCTGGAAGTCAGCGAATCTCGGGTTTGTCAGATGCGGACTCAGGCGATAGTTCGGCTGCGCAGTAAGATAAAAACCTTGCGCCGCAAAAAAATATCGGTTAAAGTATAACCCTTAAAAAGTTCCAGCACAGTATTTGAATAGTTTTTATGGATTTGCTGATGGCAGGGTTTTGCATCCACTCTGATATAATTGTTGATTAAGCTTAGTTAAGGGAACAGAAATGAACAAGGACATGAGGATTATTGTGGTCGATGATTTTTCGACAATGCGGCGAATTATTAAGAATATTCTGCGTCAGCTCGGCTTCAATAATGTGCAGGAAGCCGATGACGGGGCAACGGCCTGGCCGAAGATTCAGGCCGAACCCTTTGATCTGGTTATAACCGATTGGAACATGCCGAAAATGTCCGGTCTTGAACTGCTTAAAAATATCCGGAATGATGAAAATCTGAAAACTATTCCGGTTCTGATGGTAACGGCCGAAGCCCTGAAAGAGAATATCATCGAAGCGGTCAAGGCCGGGGTCAGTAATTATATTATCAAACCTTTTACGGCTGAAACCATGCAGGAAAAGTTGGAAAAAATTTTCGGCGGCTGATGGTCGGTGCCAGGCTGATGCTGGACAGATTATTAAGGTGAGGGCTGAAAACAGCAGGTGTTGTTGGTGGCTCTCACCTTTTTATTTTTTTATCACTCTTCATTTATAATTTATTATTCATCACTGCACTTTTTTATGGCAGATTTTTTTTCACGCTATCATTTTCGTTCTTTTCTGGAAGTTTTTGCCGATCCCATCTGGGTTGTGAACCGTAATTTTCGGCTGGTTTATATGAACCCGGCGGCGAAAAAAAAATTCTCGCTAAATCCCGATCATGCGGTTGGCAAATATTGTCATCAGGCTCTTTTTGAACACTTTTCACACTGTCCTTTCTGCTCCCTTGAGCAGGTGCTTTCCTCGGGAGAGGCCAAAATTTCCAACTTCACCATGCTCGACACGGATGGGCGTAATCATGTTTACTCATTGGGGAATTATCCGTGTTCCGGGGTTGACGGCAAGGTCGATTATGTGCTGGCGGTATGTGTCGATAAAACCGAAGGTGCCGATCTCTTTGCTGAAATTTCGCGTCTGCAGGGGCTCGCGGCCATGGGTGAGTACAGTGCTGAACTGAGCCATGAGATTCGTAATCCATTAAATTCAATAGAGATTCAGATGTCGCTGTTGCAGCGGATGGCGGCCCGTTTGCCGGATGCTGAGGCGGGTGCTTTTTTGAAAATGGTCGATGTTGTCCGCGCTGAAAGTCGTCGGCTTAACTCTCTGGCCGGTGATTTTCTGGCAATTCAGAAAAGCCGGCGTTTGCACCTGGCCGATTGTGATCTTTTTGCGATAATTCGTGATGTGGCACAATTGCTCAAGGAAGAGGCCCGGGCTGCGCGGGTGGATATCCGGCTGCGCCTGGCGGAACATCCGGTGGTTCTGCGAGCCGATAAAGACAAGCTGCGGCAGGCCTTTATGAATCTTATGAAAAATGCCCTTGAAGCTCTGGCGGAAGGATCGGTGGCAGACGCTTTTTTAGAGGTTGAAGGTTGGTTCGAAGATGGCATGATAGTTTTAACGTTTGCTGATAATGGTCCGGGTATTCCTTTTTCCCGGCAGGCAAAAATATTCGATCTTTTTTATACCACCAAAACCTGCGGTACCGGTATCGGTCTGCATCTGTGTCGTGATGTGATCAGCGCGCATGACGGTAAAATCTCTTTCACCAGTGATGAGAGAGGTACGGTTTTTAAGGTTGTTCTACCCCTGGGCAGCGTCTGATGCGTAGAGAAAAACAGCTTAAAATAGTCGTTGTTGATGATGAGGAACGGGCTGTTGAGGGCTTGGTAGAGCTTCTTCGGCTCGATGGTTTTGCGGTGACCGGTTACAGTCAGCCGGCTCTGGTTCTGGAGCATCTGCGGCGGGAGTCGATTGATATTCTGTTGACGGATTTGAAAATGCCGGAGATTGACGGGATTGAGCTTCTGCAGAGGGTCAGGTCTCTGGAGGCCGGCATCAGCGTGGTTATGATAACCGGGCAGGGAACGGTAACCGATGCCGTGGCCGCGATGAAAGCCGGGGCCGATGACTACCTGATTAAACCGATCAATATTGATGAGCTGGAGATCACAATTGCCCGGATTGCAGAAAAACGTGAGCTTCTGGCGCAAAATCAGATTCTGCGTGAATTCTCCAGATCACAGATCGAGCACTCCGATTTCATCGGTCGGAGTCTGGTGATGGAAAAGATTTTTCAGGCTCTGCGCGATGTGGCTCCGACCATGGCCACCGTTCTGATTGAAGGTGAAACCGGCACCGGTAAGGAGCTGGTGGCTCGGGCTTTGCACCGTCTCGGATCGCGCTCGGACAAACCCTTGATTACGATTAATTGTGCGGCTCTGCACGAAGGTTTGCTGGAAAGTGAGCTTTTTGGACATGTCAAAGGTTCGTTTACCGGGGCGGTACGGAACAAGCAGGGTAAATTCGCTTTGGCCGATGGGGGAACAATCTTTCTTGACGAGATTGGGGATATGGCTCTGTCCGTCCAGGCAAAACTTTTGCGGGTGCTGGTTTCCGGAGAGTTTCAGCAGGTAGGCGGTGAGCGTACGCATTATGTCGATGTCAGGGTTCTGGCCGCGACCAATAAGGATTTGCGGGCGGCGGTGGCGTCGGGTAAATTTCGTGAAGATCTTTATTATCGTCTCAATGTTATTCAGTTTACCATGCCTCCATTACGCGAGCGTCCGGGCGATGTTGCTCTGTTAGTTAAATATTTCTGCGACAAGATTGCCCGGCGGGAGCAGCGTCAGGTAGCCTCTCCGGATCGGGCGGCCATGCGGCTTCTTGAAGAAGCTTTGTGGCCCGGAAATGTGCGGGAACTTGAAAATGTTATTGAGCGAGCCGTAATTTATGCCAAGGAGCGCCCGATAAGCATCGCGGATCTGCCCGAGTATCTGCAAAAGGGCAAAGATTCGGGTCGGGCTCAGGCTCTAAAGCCGGAAAGCGAGGTTCCGTTTGCCGGCCAGACGCTGAAAGAGATGGAGAAGCGGATGATCCAGTCAGCACTTAAGCGTTGTCCGAGCAAAGCCCAGGCGGCCCGGGAACTTGGCATCAGTGTGCGGAAAATCGAGTACCGCATTAAGGAGTGGCAATCTTAGTGCTAAAGTTTTTATGGTTATGGTCGATCACATAAATTATAGGTAGCTGTTTCGTTATGGTGCGGGCAGTTTTTAGCTGCTGCCAAAACAGATTTCGATAATCAGGATGATGAGTTGTAGTTATGTTTGACGTCAATAAGCCAGTCAGTAACATGCCGGTAGCCGATATTGTGGTACAGTCGGTTTCGCCCAGGAGCCAGCTCTCTTCCGGTGGCCGCCTGCTGAGTAAAAGTCTTGATTTTAGCGGGCGGGTTATTCAGGTCCGCCATGGACGGCAACGTTCCCGGCGTTATTCACCGATTGCGTACAGTGGAACTAATCGACGGCAGCCGCGGGATCAGCGCCGTATGGCCCGAAGCGCGGATGCGCCGGGGGATCGGGTAGTCACCCTGCTGGTTCCGGCGGGGGCTCAACTGGACAGCATGATCGGGCGTGAGGCGTTTCTTAAAATATCAGATTGAGCGTCGGTGGGTATTGATAAACTCTTTTATTTTTTCAAAGGTTTTGCGGCTGGTGGCATGTTCGAGACGGCAGGCATCAAGTTCAGCCGTTTCATGATCAAGCTGCAGAACCTCCGTCAGAAAATCATAGAATGTTTTATGACGCTCGCCGATTTCCCGGGCAATCTTCTCTCCGGCTTCTGTTAAGGTCAGATAGCTGTAACGTTCGTAATTGACGAAACCTTTCTCGGCCAGACCCTTCATGGCGCCGGTGACGCTCGGCATCTTGACATTGAGCCGTTGCGCGACATCCTTAACCCTCGCAACTCGCTGTTCTTTCTGGAGATTCAGGATTACTTCGAGGTAGTCCTCCATGTTGGACGTCAAGCCTTCATGGTTTTCATTGTTGTCCATGGCGTGCCCCTTTTCCCTGCGCAAGCTGAAAGTCCCTTCCCGCTTAAGTTTCTTAGTGTAAGATAAGTTCAATAGTTGCACTTACCCTGTTTGTCAATTAATTCCGGCATTGTCTTCTTTTTTGTTTGCGGTATAGTTGTTGCAAGGTATGGCTTGTAAGCATGTCCTTGCGGGAGGTTTTGCCGATAACTGGTCGGTGGTCCGGCAGTCCGGCGCTACTTTCGGGCATAAGTGTTTTTTGGTTATAAGAGATCAGGCTGAAAAATGAACCATGATATCTATACGGCTCTGAGCGGTGCCCTGGCGAATGATCGTCGGCAGGAGGTGACTGCCAATAACCTGGCAAATATCAACAGCAGTGGTTTTCGTCGTGATGTGCCGCTTTTTGCCACGGTCTATGATCAGGTCAGCGGCAATAATCGCGTCCCGGAAAAAAGTCAAAAGGTGCTTGAACATAACGGTTTTGCCGTTCATGCGGGAAACTGGATTGATTTTCAGACCGGAGCTATGCAGGATACCGGGAGTCCACTGGATCTGGCGCTTGACGGCGATGGTTTTTTTGTTATGAAAAAAGTAGCTGACGGAAAAATCTACTACACTAGGGATGGTCATTTTCGTCTCAATGAGCAGCGCCAGATGGTCGCAATGAATGGTGATCAGGTTCTGGCCGCCGGAGCCAAGGATGAGCCCCTGGTTCTGGTCGGGCAAAATCCTGGAGTTCCGGAAGATATCAAGATCGGAAAACTCGGAGACGTGATGGTGAACGGGCAGCCGGTCGGGGCGCTGCGTCTGGCGTTTTTTGCCGACGCTCAGGGACTGCAAAAGCTGGGTGATGCCGGTTTTGTGGAAACCCCGAGCTCGGGTCCGCCGGTGCCGGCCGAAAATCTGGTGGTCAATCAGGGGGTGCGTGAACTTTCCAATGTCAATGTTATCGAAGAGATGGTCAGTATGATTGAGATTGCCCGTCAGTATGAGGCGCAGCAAAAGGTTATAATCAATCTTGACGAGATTAATAAACAGGTTGCCCAGGGGATTGTTGGCTGATTCTTTGACATTTTCAATGAGTGTGGTTCTTGGGGAGCTGCTTTTTCAGTATACAGCCGGCATTGCCGGGCAAGGAGAGAAGAAATGATCAGAGGTTTGTTCACCTCATCCACCGGGATGACGGCTCAGCAGTTGAATATCGATGTGATTGCCAATAATCTGGCCAACGTCAACACGACCGGTTTCAAAAAAAGCCGGGCTGATTTTCAGGATTTGATGTACCAGACCATGAGTCGGGCGGGCACCACTTCAGCCACTGGCGAGGAGCTTCCGACCGGGGTGCAGGTCGGGCTGGGGACTAAACCGGTAGCGGTCTATAAGATATTCAGTCAAGGCAGCTATCAGGAGACCGGCAATGAGTTGGATATGGCGATTGAAGGTGATGGTTTTTTTCAGGTACTGCTTTCAGACGGGACCACCGGTTACACGAGGGCAGGTACATTTAAACTGGACAGTACCGGAAATCTGGTAACTTCGGACGGCTACCCCATGCAGCCTGCGATAAATATTCCCAGCGATACCACTCAAGTTACGATCACGGCGGACGGCACGGTATCGGTGATTCAGGCCGGGCAGGCAACTTCAACTGCCGTTGGCAATGTCGAGCTGGCCAGTTTTTCCAATCCGGCCGGTCTCAATGCCGTGGGGCGTAATCTTTTTCGGGAGACCGACGCCTCCGGAACGGCCACCACCGGAACTCCGGGAGCAGATGGTCTGGGGACAATCAGTCAGGGATTTCTTGAGATGTCCAATGTTTCTGTCGTGGAAGAGATGGTCAACATGATTGTCGGGCAACGGGCCTATGAGGCCAATTCAAAATCGATTCAGACCTGTGATGCCATGCTGCAGACCGCAACCGGTTTGAAACGTTAATAAACTGGAATAAACCGGGAAAAGAGAAGGTTGTGAGGTTGGTTTTTGTGATGATAACGTTTCTAAGACAGGGGTGTTGCCGGAGCGTCGGCGGTAAATGGTTGGCGTTAATATTTTTACTGGCATGGACGCCGGGCGCGGCGATGGCGGCTTCGGAGTCGAAGGTGGAAGCTCTGATTCCGTCCTGGCATGCTGAAGTGCTGGCCGCGGTGGAGAAAAGTTTACCGGCAGTCGCAGAACTGACTCTTGAAGATGCAGAAGATTTAACGGTTTGGCTGAGCGCAAATGCTGAAGGAGGTCGTTTTTCGGTCGCGCAGGTGGGTTGCTGGAATAAAAAGAATGGTATTGTTCCAGTTCAGCTGGCTTTGGATTGTGGTGGAGCTAAGGAGGTTCGCCGCTGGTTTAAAGTAAAGGTTAACGGTAAAGAGAGGGTGTTGCTGGCAAAAAGAGATCTGGTTCGGGGGGAACCCGTGCAGAGCTCTGATTTTATCTCCAGCCTGGTCAACTGTCAGGATTTAAGTCAAGAGGCCGCAGCGTCTGTTGAGGAGGGGATGATTTATCAGTTAACCGCAAATCTGCGGGCCGGTACGCCCCTTTTCAGCCGGTGGCTGCAGCCGTTTTGTCTGATTAAACGGGGTGAGCTGGTCCAGGTGTTTCTGGAGCAGGAAGGTGTCAGAATCAACACGCGGGGAGTGGCTATGGGCAATGGTTCTCTGAAGGAAGTTATAACTATAAAAAATCCGACTACGCGGAAATTTTACCAGGCCCAGGTCACCGGTTCCGGGGAAGTTACAGTGGTTTATTGAAATAGTGCAGGTGGTCAATTATGAAGATCGATTATCGCTATTTAGCGCCCTACAGGTTATTTTCGTGTTTTTTTTCAACATTTTTTTCAACAACAAAAACAAGAAAACGTTCTGATAAGAGCACTTGTCTGCAGGCAGACGAAATCCGTTTGGGTTGCGGGATGGTTCCCGCATTAGGTTTAATGTTGTTGCTTGGCGCACTGGTCGGGGCTGGCTGTGCGCAGTCGACGGTTCGTTCACAGGGCGTAGTACCGGTGGTTCGCCCTCAGGCGCCGGGCCCGGCTTCCGCATCAGGAAAGACGGCACCGCGTTACACTAATGGTTCCCTGGTCAATCTGGAGCAGGCCGGGCAGGATGATTTTGTCCAGATATTCAATTCCAGGCGGGCCCGCTATGTTGATGATATCGTTTATGTGCTAGTTTCTGAGGACTTTCGCGGCACGGGCTCGGCCTCAACTTCAAGTGATGGCAAGAACAGCAGTAAATATTCAGTGCCCGGACTTTTTGCCCTGAAAAAATATCTGGGTGATCTCGGGCAGATGGATAACTGGCTGGATACCGAAAGGAGCAATAAAACCTCGGGCGCCGGAGCTACGAGTCGGAGCAACACCCTGACGGCTAAAATTGCCTCGCGGGTGACAGAAGTGCTGCCGAACGGAGATTTTCGCATAATGGGGACTCATTTTACTCAGGTGAACAATGAAGATCATTTTGTCACTATCTCCGGTATTATTCGTCCAACCGATATTTCAGCCGACAACTACATTCTTTCCTCCGCTATTGCTGAAGCCCGCATTGAATACAGCGGTACCGGAACGATCGGCACTAAACAGGGAGTGGGCTGGGGCACTAAAATTCTCGATCTGGTCTGGCCTTTTTAGGAAATTAGGGAGAGTTTGAGATTATGCGAAAAAAATGTCGGTATTTACTTTTCCTGATTTTAGTTGGTTTGCTGCTGGCTGATATGGCGGCTGCGGCCCGGCTCAAAGATATTGCCCATATTAAAGGGGTGCGGAGTAATCAGCTGGTGGGTTATGGTCTGGTGGTGGGGCTGGCCGGGACTGGTGATGATACTAAGAAAGGTAAATTTGCCAGTGAAGCGATGGCTAATATGCTCGATAAATTCGGGATTTCTGTTGATGCCGCAACTATCGATCTTGATAA
The DNA here is from genome assembly GCA_016938065.1 of Deltaproteobacteria bacterium. Classification (GTDB taxonomy): domain Bacteria; phylum Desulfobacterota; class Anaeroferrophillalia; order Anaeroferrophillales; family Tharpellaceae; genus Tharpella. The sequence goes on from JAFGVI010000113.1 coordinate 35,797, forward strand.
TGCCGCAGCCGTCATGCTGACGGCTGAACTGCCGCCTTTTTCCCGTAATGGCTCGCGTCTGGATGTTCTGGTTTCATCAATTGGTGATGCCAAGAGTCTGCAGGGAGGAACCCTGATGCTGACTCCTCTGCGCGGCCCCGATGGTCGGGTCTATGCCATGGCTCAGGGGGCGGTTTCGGTGGGAGGTTTCAGTTTGGGTGGGGGAGGTGGCGGTCAGCAGACTAAAAACCATTCTACGGTAGGACGAATTGCAAACGGGGCGATGATTGAGCGTGAACCGCCGTCAACCCTGTTTGTTGACGGGAAAATCGTCTTGACGTTGAATATGCCGGATTTTATGACAGTCTCGCGGATTGCCAAGGCCATTAATGAAACCTTTGAGCAGAAAATTGCGCTGCCGGTCGATTCCGGAACCATTGAAGTGACGCCGCCCAGTCAGGAAAAAGAGGTTCTGATTCCTTTTCTTGCGGTGGTCGAAAATCTTCAGGTCACACCCGATACCCGGGCCCGGGTCGTTATTGATGAACGTACCGGAACCGTGGTTGTGGGCCGCAATGTTATGCTTGATGCCGTAGCCGTGGCCCATGGTGATTTGAGTATTCAGATTTCCGCTATGCCGATTGTTTCGCAGCCGCCGCCATTTTCGCAAGGGACGACTGTGGTCGGCAGCGAAAAACAGGTTGAAGTAGTAGAAGAGCCTGGTAAATTAGTGGTAATGCCGCGCGGTGTAAATATTGATGTTCTGGTTAAAGCCCTGAATTCGATCGGGGTTTCCCCCCGCGATCTGATCGCTATTTTCCAGGCGATCAAAGCTTCCGGCGCGCTGCATGCGGAGCTAGAAATTATTTAAAGACTGAATTTGTTTTCTGGTATAGGTGGTATAGGCTTTGCAATTTAACTACCAGAGAGCAAACAGGAGGAATAAAATGCCTACCGGAGTGCTCCCGTCCTTTTCTGCCGGGCTGGTTTCAACCGATAATTTAACCGCAGCCGTCAGCCGGCGGAAAATGCAGGTTGAAGATGCGGCGGCTGCGGGCAAGTCAGGTGCTGAGCGAGATGCAAAACTGCAGAAGGCCTGCCAGGGTTTCGAAGCAATCTTTTTAAACGTAATCCTGCAGGAGATGCGGAAAAGTATTCCCGAAGACGGACTTCTGCCGACCAGTAATGCTTCTCGTACCTGGCAACAGCTCTTTGACAACCAATTAGCCGAAAACCTGGCCTCGCGACAGGAGATGGGGGTAGCGAAAATGCTCTATCAGCAGCTGCAGGGGATGGAGGGCGGAAAGAAATAGAAAAAAATTACTAAAGTTTTTTCTCGTCTGGTCGATACTGGGGGCGAATGTTTTTTTTGTCGACTCCAGTGAGGTGCAGAAATGAGTATTAGTAATGTGGGTTCAGCCCTTTACAGTGAAGCTTTGAAGGCGCTTGATACGACCCGGAAAGCCGATCAGACAAAAAAAGGCGGGGTCGCAGTTTCCGATGGTCGTCAGGCTCAAGGTGACAAGGTGACAATTTCTTCCCGGGGCAACGATCTGGGGCGACTGGCCGAGTTGGCCAAGGCCGCTCCGGATATCCGCAGTGAAAAGATTGCCGAGCTGAAAAGCGCCCTGGAGGATGGTTCTCTCAAAGTGGACAGTCGTGAACTGGCCGCTAAGATGTTCAAGGAGATGGCACTCGAATCCTGGCTCTAAAAGCAAAAATTTTATAAATGTGTGGAACATACACATTATTTTCGCAGGCTCGGGATTGTCACAATCGCGGGCCTTTTTTATTGGCTGATTGGTGTTGATTGCAAATTTCTTTAGATTTGGGTGCAGATCCCTGAGGAAATATTATGTTACAGCACTATCAAAGTTTGGCGCAGTTGTTGGAAAAGGAAATTGTGGTTCTTACTGAGGTAGCCGAATTTTATGAGGTGCTGGCTGAACGTCTGGATGACGGACTTCTGACGGCCTTGCCTGAGCTCTTCGCCGGGGGCGCACGTTCCAGTGACAATCTAGCCCGAATCGCAGCGGAAAAGCGCCTTCTTCTGGCCGCAATTGGAGTGACCTCATTGAGTCAGCTTTTAGATCCTGAGCGTCCGGTCAAGATTCGCCGACTGGTGGGTCTGCGTGGGCATGATATTGCTGCGCTGAGGCGCAAAATTGCGGCTAAAGGGGATGTGATCGGTCACTCTTTGCAAGTCATGCAGATTGTCAATCAGAGGTTCTGTGATTTTTTTCAGCAGCTGCGCCCGGCCACAATCAGCTATCAGAGAAGAGGGGCGATGGCTGATCATAAAGGTTGTTACAGTGGTGTTGCCTTGAACGGGTTAGCTTAGGAGAGTGTAAAATGGTAGTCGGCCTTTCCAATGCTTTAAATACCGCCAAAGTCGGCATGATGGCGAGTATGACCTCAATTGATATTATCGGGCATAATATCGCCAATGCCAATAACCCTGATTATCGGCGCCAGGTGGGTTATCTTGAGACGACCAATCCTATTCCCAGTGCTCTTGGTCCGAGAGGTACCGGGGTTCAGGTCAGTCGGATTGAATCTCTTTATGACCGCTTTCTGTTTCGTCAGGTAAATTATGAGAGTTCAAATCAAGGCAAGTGGGAAGCGTTTGCTAGTGGTCTTGACAGTGTTGAACGGGTTTTCAGCGATCTTGACGATAATGGCTTGCCGTCCCAGATGGCTGAATTCTGGGGGGCCTGGGAGGATCTGGCCAATCAACCTGAAGGTACTATTGAACGTGAGACTCTGATAGGTAAAAGTCAGGTTTTGTCGGCAACGCTCAACTCTATGGGAGACGATCTTGATTTTCAGCGGCAGGTAGCCAATAATTATATCGATAAAGGGGTAGCCGATATTAACCAGCTGGCCGCAAGTCTCGGGGCCATGAATCTGGCGATTATGGAATCTGAGGTCAGCGGTGGTCAGAACAACGACCTGCGTGACAAACAGTTGGCCATACTGGGGCAGCTTTCAACTCTGGTTGATATCGACTATAATGAAGATAATTCTGGTCAGCTTAATGTTATGCTTCAGGGAGGCAAGCCTCTGGTACTGGGCAGGGAGGTCTTTGCGCTTAAGAGTCAGATTGATGATCAGGGTGATTTTCATGTTTATTTCGGCTCCGAAGAAACCGCGATCGACGATGTTCTCGGCAGTGGTAAGATGAAAGGCTGGATTGATGCCCGGGAGGAGCTGGTTAGGTCGCAGGATGACCTCAACCGTATGACCAGCGCTCTGATTTTTAATATCAATCAGGCTCATTTTCAGGGTTATAACCTTGATGGTGAAACCGGGTTGACCTTCTTTGATCATCGTATCGGCTTGACCGAGGGCCTGGATAATGGCGGCGATGCCCGGATCTCCTTTTATAATGATTCGACCAATGCCGGGGCTCCGGAAGGTATCGCCTGGGCTACCCTGGCCAATTGCGATGACTTTGAGATCAGGTTTACCGGCGATCATGTCGATGGGAGTGGTTCAAAAGATTTCGTAGTTGTTAACACAACGACTGGAGTTAAACTTGATGCGGCTTCATACTCTATCAATGATGCGTCTGTCGACGGCAAATTGATTATCAGTTTCAATGATAGCAGCGATACCGCCTCTGAAGGCTACCATCTTGAGTTGGATTTTACGCCAGGTTCCGCTCCCCGAGCCGGGGATAGTTTTACTCTCTCTTTCGGGGGGGATGCCGCCCGCACCATTGAGGTCAATCCGGATCTGGCCAACTCCGATAAAATCGCGATTTCCGACAACTATTTTGAGGTTCCCGGTAATAATAAGATAGCTCTGGAAATTGCCCAGCTTCAGCACCAGAAGTCGGTAGATAGTCGTTTTACCTACAGTGAATTTTACACCTCTTTAGTCAGTCGGGTCGGTTCGGCGTCATATACTGCGCAGGCCCGTCAGAGTCAGTCCAGCATGGTTCTGGAGCAGCTTAATCTCCGTGAAGATTCAGTTTCCGGAGTTTCGATAGATGAAGAGATGACCAATCTCATCAAGTTTCAGCAGTCATACCAGGCGACGGCCCGGATGATAACCACGATCGATGAGCTTATGCAGATTCTTAATGACATGCTTTAACAACCTTTTTGCGAGGTTTTTATTATGATACGAACCACTAAAAATCAATTCTACATGAGTGCTGAAAGTAATCTTTCGCGGATTACACAAGAGCGTGACCGCTATCTGCAACAGATTTCAACGGGCAAAAGTTTCAGTCGTATTTCTGAATCCCCGGTCAGTGCCACAGCGGTTCTCACTTACAGGTCAGAGGATGTGAAGATCAGTCAGATGGGGCGTAATATGGTCCAGGGCAATATTCATCTGGGCGTAGCCAGCACTACTACTGATGAGATTCACTCAGTTGTTTTTGATGCAAAAGATGTGATGACGGCCTGGTCCGAAATGACTTCCTGGACCGGTACATACGATAAGCAGTTACAGCAGACAATGATTCAGGACATCACGCAATATGAAGACCGACTGTATGGTTTGGCCAATACGGTCAGCAGCGGAGGTTCAATTTTTGCGGGCTATCAGCGGCGTGAATCTGAGACCTATAGTAAATTATCGACAACTGATTTTCCTCCGGGCGCGGTTTATAATGGAGATGGCGGAAATATCTCAATTGAAATCGGTGCCATGCAGACCCTGCAGCTTAACGTTGTTGGCGGCGGGTCGACTCTTGATGGTCGCGAGATTGAGGGGCTTTTTCGTAAAGATAAGGTACAGGACAGTGACGCCCGCGACATCTTTGAACTTTTTTCGCAGATGCTGGCCGGTATGAAAAATAATACTAATGACGGGCATATTGCGGCGACGGGGTATCCTGTGCCGGAGCTGAGGGAGTTGGGAAGCGGAGAGCTCTTTTTTGTCGCCGAAGATGGCAGTGAAATCGAAATTTTGAATACGCATGCTGGAGGTACAGATAGTTCTGAAAATATTGCCAATAACGCTTGGAATATCAATGATACATCGGGGCATGGAGTAACGGCATTATTGCGGGTTGAGGTCACTGGAAATTCTTTGCCTAGTTTTCCAGCCGATCAAACCCTGGCTGCCGGGGATTTGAACATCAACGGTGTTGATATCGGACCTGTCAATTTTATTGAGGTTCCGCCCGGTGACAGGGCTGTTTCTGCTAATGCAGCCTTAAGCAACATCAGGGCTCTGGCTTCGGCAATCAACCGTGAGAGTAATGAAACCGGGGTCTGGGCCACATACGAACCAGAGACCGTGGATGTAGCCCCCTATAACTACAATCTGGTTCTGACGAGAACCGAAGCCGACGGCCAGCCGATTACCATTGATGTTACAGCCGCGGCTTACGGTCAAACTGGTCTCGGGGCATTCGGCGGTGGCACAACCGACTATTATCCCGGAGCTGCCGGCGACAGCCTTAACTCATCCTCTGTTATAAATGGGCATTCACACGTTTATGACAGCAATAATGGAACCGTAACCCTGGTTTCTGCCGAAGGGTTTACGCTACGGGAAAAAGGAGCCGGGGTTCTGCAGGCAACCTTGGGGATTGCCGTTAATGAAGGCTTGGATCGCTCTGTAAGTCAAAGCGTGCTTGATCGGCAGGTATCCCAGTTGGATGAGTATCTTACTCATATTACTGCCGAGAGCGCGTCGATTGCTGCCCGCCGCAATCATATTGAAGCCAATCAGGAGAGTCTTGATGTCCGCTCTAATAATTTGCAGGATGCAATAGATAATTTGGAATCAGTAGATATGGAAGAGGCCATTATGAAATATTATATGGCGCAGAACTACTATGAGGCGACCTTGGCATCAACCAGCCGCGTGATTGAAACTTCGATTTTGAATTATCTGCGTTAAAAATTTTATCTCGTCAGTAAAGTTTTTCTAAAGTTTTCATGTTCATGGTCGAAAAGGAAGTTAATAAAACGCCGGACAACCTAACCTGATCAAATAATGCGGTTGACAATTAATTTAAACTGAATGAAAAAAAAGGAGGTTTAAAAAAGGCGGATTGAGAAAGATTTTATGTGCAGTGGATGAAGGATTCAACGTTATAATTTAACCCCTTTGACCCCGGCAAGAAATGCCGAGGGAAAACCTAGAAAAGGAGAAACAAAATGTCAGATATTTCATTGACCGCGGGAATGCGGCAGAACCTCTACAGCATGCAGCAAACAGCAACCCTGATGGATCGTACGGCGAGTCGTCTGAGTTCCGGTTATAAGGTGCAGACCTCATTGGATGATCCGATCAGCTACTTTGCCGCTCAGGGTCATCGTCAGCGGGCCTCCGACTTGGCGAGCCGTAAAGATGAGATGGGTGAAGCAATTCAGCTGGTCAAAGCAGGCTCTATCGGCATTGAGTCGGTTACCAACCTGGTAGCTTCGGCCAAATCACTGGCTCAGTCGGCTCTTTCGGGTGAGACCACAGACGAGATCAATGTTCTCGAATCGCAGTTCAATGCGTTAAGAACCCAGATAGATGAACTCTCCGATGATTCCGGCTACAAAGGGGTTAACCTGCTGGACGGAACCGATGACACCTTGAAGGTCTCTTTTGATGAAAAAGGTGAGGCCTCGGTAACATTGACCGGATTTGACAGTTCGGCGGCGGGTTTAAGTATTGAACAGGTAAGCACAAATGATTGGGCCACCGGCGGCAAGGGCAATGCCACTAATATTAATAACTCCATTACGCAACTTGATAACGCTCGGACAACTTTACGTACCAAGGCTAAAGGTCTGGCCGATAATCTTTCAACGATTACGAACAGACAGGATTTTACATCCAAAATGATTAATACGCTTAACGACGGTGCCGACAACCTGACACTCGCCGATATGAATGAAGAAGGGGCGAATATGTTGATGTTACAGACCCGTCAGGGCTTGGGCACTTCCGCTCTGAGTATGGCTTCTCAAGCGGCACAGTCAGTACTTCGACTCTTCTAGACTTCTAGGTAGCGGCATGAAGAAATAAACGATAAAAATGTCGTGTTTAAAGTGAGATGCACTGGGGGGGGATTTCCCTCCCGGTGCAGTCGCGCGAGGAGATGGAGGAGGTTATGGACAGTAATTTGATTGCCCTTAGTGTTGGCAGTGGGCAGGGGTTGCAGCAGCGTATGGCGACGCCCGGTTTGGCTCGATCGCCCGGTGCGCAGCAGACAGTTGAAGCCGGATCAGTATCGAAACGTTCACAAGGCACGCCGACTGGAGCCGTTGTGGATGGAGATCAGTTGAGCCCGAGTTTGGTAGGACGTGCGGCTACGCTTGAATGGCAGCAGGAAGTTGAGCTTGCGCAGAATATTGGAGTTGCGGATCAGGTCATGGGTGAGATAGACGATCAGTTGCAGAAGGCCAGGCAGGATCTTTCTGAAATTGTCAAAATGTTTCCACCTTATCCCCACGGCAGTGAAGAGCGGGCTGAGTTTTTAAACAGCTATCGTTCTTTACGTCTGCAGATTGATGATTTGGTCATTCCTCCAGAATATGATCTGTCCGCTCAGATTTTAGGAGGCGAGCTTCCAAGTGCTTCTCTTCCTGCAGAGTTAAATGGGTTGCAGGTTGATTCTGGGAGTTCTGGACTTGGTCTGATGGTTCCCGAGGTTCCGGTTGAAGATCTTGCGGATGAAGATCTTGCTCCTGTTATTGCTGATCTGGAGCGGGCTTCCGGAGTGTTAAAGGAACGGCGGCTGGGGTTGCAGGCGGCCGCAGTCGCACTTTTTGATAAGGCCGGAGGCGATGAAGCCCTGTATGCTGATTTGAGTCTGGAGGCAAAAGGAGGGCTCGCCGCTGCTGCCGATGCGACCATAGGTCGTCCCGAAACCGGAATTCACAATGATTTGCCAAACATTTATTGGGGTGAATGAGGGTAGTTTTCCGGAATGGCTCTAAAAATCAGTTTGCGACCTCAGGAAAGGATAGTGATTGCCGGAGCTGTAATAAGCAATGGTGGAAAACGTTGTGAACTGGTAATTGAAAATCAGGTTCCAATCCTGCGAGAGAAGGATCTGATGCGTGAAAGTGAAGCGGATACACCATGTCGGCGTATCTATTTTGTCGTCCAGTTGATGTACCTTGATCTGGAAAATCTTAAAGTTCATTATCAGAATTATTGGCGCCTGGTGGAAGAGGTGCTGGCCGCAGCGCCCAGCATGACGGTTTATGTTGACCGTATAAGTGAATGCCTGGTCGCCGAGAATTATTATCAGGCCTTGCGACGAGCCTGGGAACTGATTGATTACGAGAAGGAGGTGTTGAGCCGTGTCACTGAATCCCATTAATGCCTATAAAAAAGTGGGTCAGGAGACCCTGTCAGGTCGTGATGTTGAGGCGATGGTTTTGCTGAAAGCTGCGAAAAAATTGCAGGATTGTCAGGATAACTGGGAGAGCGCCGATCGCGATCAAAAATTGGATGAGTCGCTTAAATTCAATCAGTTGATCTGGAGTATCTTTCAGAGTGAACTGGCGGCCGAAGATAATCCTCTGCCTAAGCCTTTGCGGGTCAGCCTGCTGCGCTTAAGTGCCTTCATCGATGGTCGTTCCCTGGAAACTTTGGCCTACCCGGCTTCTGAAAAATTGACCATCTTAATTAAAATCAACCGTAATATCGCCGCCGGATTGCGTCAACATCCCAAAGCCGCCTGATCGGTATAGCCATATCAGCAAAGTTAACTCTCTTTACATAAATGGGGTGTTCCGAGTATTTTCCTAACACGGCACCAGAGACAACTTAAGTTGTAACCTGTTTTGACGATAGCAAAAAGCGACTTTCGGGAGGCATTATCCTGAAGTCGCTTTTTTTAGGTTTTCCGCATCTTTGAGTCGTCCGGCTTGTGTCATGGTTCTGGCTAACTCGTCTCCGGCGATCGCCAGTACTTCGGCGGTAAGAGTATCATTTTGTATTTTTATGAATGCCTGACGACCTTTTTCGCAGTCGTCCCGACAACAGACTGCCGCCGCATGTAGAAAGCTAGCTGCCTGATATTCAGGAACCTGCTGCAAGAGGTTATACAGACGTTTTGCTGCTGATTCCGATTGTCCCAGGTGGATTTCATAGAGTGAACGGTTAAGGTGACTTTCTTTGAGTTCCGGGTTTAGTTGAGATGATTTTTCAGCAGAAATCAAGGCCTGTTTGATGTTGCCGGAGGCAAATAGAGCTGTACCCAAATTGAGGTGGGCTTCAGCGTTGCAGGGGGCAATTTCTAAAAAACGTTGCCAAAGATTGATGGCATCCTGGTATCTTCCCAATACGCCGGCTTCTACTGCAAGTTCGCGGAGAGGAATAAGAGCCTCTTTCATTTCATCAAGTTTCTGTAATCCCAGCAAGAAATATTTTTCACTTTTGGCCTGAGCTGTCTTATGATTCAGTTTGCCGTAATGGTGAATGATGATCGGGCACGGCTGGGCCGAGATGCCGATTTCTGCAAGAGAGGGTGTGACAAGTTCGTGAACCGGGTAGGAAAAACGGATCTTTGCGTGGTTGCTCCAGAGTCTGGTTTTCAGACTTGGTATCCAGCCGTAACCGCGTTCTTCATCGGGGAAGCTGCCATTGTTGGCTTGCCAGCCGACAATGTTTCTGTGGTTAATGTAGTTGCGGGTCAACAGTTGAAAGGCTGCAGGTTGAGGTGCCTGTTCGGCCGTGAGTTTTTTCAAGATTCCGTGGTCTGCGGTCGAAATTACCTCATCTGCATCAAGTACGAGAATCCAGTTGCCGGTGGCCTGAGCCAGTGAAAAATTACGGGCTGCAGCAAAGTCATTCTGCCATTTATAGTGAAATATTTTTGCCCCGAAGTTTTTGGCAATGGCACAACTTTGGTCTTTTGAGCCGGTATCAACAAATATAATTTCATCGGCAACCGCTTTGATACTTTTGAGGCTGACGGGTAACCATTTTTCCTCATCTCTGGCGATCAGACAGACGCTGAGTCCAGGATGTAACTTTTCCTCTTTACCTTGTTCACCACCGCCGGGGTGCGGGGGAGAGGTTCAATCGTGATCTGTTTTTGCAGAACTGTCCTCTTTACTTTCTGCAAACATTTCCAGGGCGCTGTTTGCCTCAATATTCCAAGGTTCAATCTCAAGGACTAGACTGAAAAAAACGCGGGCTTCTTCGGGAACTCCCAGAGCTAGACAGATATTGCCGATCATCAGTAAGGTTTCGGGATCTCTGGGGTTGCGTTTGAGAATTTCATTGTAGTGAAACATCGCTTCTTGAGGCAGTTTTTCGATGACAAAGATAAAGTCGGCCAGATTTTTGCGAAAAGTAATATTTTCTGGAGCCAGGCGTACGGCTTCTCGGTAGAGGCGTCCTACATGTTCAAATCTTTCTAGCTGGTGCGAAATAACCCCCAGATCGTTGTGCACTCGTGCACTTATCAAATCTTGATTGTCGATAAAAGCCTGTAGTTGTTTTTCCGCTTCCAACAGATTACCATTGGCGGCCAGGTTTTCTGTTTCTGAAAAAAATTGCTCAATGATACTGTTTGTATTTGCCATGACTCGTCCTCTAATTAAGTTGACGCAAATGCCCTTTGGATGCTATCCCCACCATGTCTAGCATGAAATATGTTTTTGTTGCAAGTATCCAGTGAATTTACAGGCAGTTTGCCGGTTATTTTCATTGGTCTTCAGCAGGATGATAAAAGTAAAGGTTTAAGTCATGTCGATAAAAGTGCAGCCCCCCTTCCCTTCGGAGTTGGAATTACTCATTCCTCCTGAAATTAAGGATGATGAGTTTTATCATTTAATAATTGAACTGAGTAAAAGAGAACATGTTACTACGGTTCTGGAAATTGGGTCTTCGGCAGGAGGGGGGAGTACTGAGGCCTTTGTCATGGGTTTGCGGGATAATCCCAATAAACCTGAATTGTATTGTCTGGAGATCTCAGCCCCGCGCTTTGTAAAGCTACGACAAAGATATACCGATGAGACGTTTGTCAAATGTTACAATGTTTCATCGGTTCCGACAAGTGTTTTCCCTTCCGATGATGATGTTGTTGATTTTTATAGAGACAATTCTACTGCTCTGAACAGGTATTCAATCGAGACAGTACTGGGATGGCTGCGTCAAGATGTCGAATATATAAAAAAAGCAGGAGTGTCAGAAGAGGGCATTGAACTGATAAAAAAAGAAAACAATATTGAAGTTTTTGATATGGTGCTGATTGACGGGTCAGAATTTACCGGTACCGCGGAGCTGAACCGGGTGTATGGTGCAGGACTGATTTTGCTGGATGATGTTAATTCGTATAAAAATTTTAATAATTTTATAAGGTTGGGAAATGATCCGCAGTATGAGATGATTCATTGTAACACAAAATTACGCAATGGTTATGCAATCTTCAAAAGAATCGATGTGCCTGCTGAAGATGAAAGTAACTCCTGTAATAATGCTGGAAACATTGAGGCTCTGATTCAGCTTGCAAGGACTTATAAGGCGCAAGGGCGTGAAACTGAAGCCTTGAAAATTCTTGAAAACTCTTTGTCGGTGTACCCTGAAAGTCAGGCAATTATTAATGAAATAGATAAGTGTGAAGGGTGTTTAGCCGGACAAAACCTTGTTGCAAGGCCTGAAATGAAGGCTGATCTGCCCGTTCATTTCTTTACCATAGTTCTGAATGGTGAGCCTTTTATCCGATACCATATTGAAATTTTCAAGCAATTAAAATTTAAATGGCATTGGCATGTAATTGAAGGTGTCGCTGCGCTCAAAAATGATACAGCCTGGTGTGTGGCCAATGGGGGCCGGATTACAGATGAATTACATGCAGAGGGGTTGAGTAAAGATAAAACGACCCAATATCTCGATCAGTTATTTTCGGTGTACCCTGATCAGGTGACAGTATATCGTAAAAGCGAGGGCCGGTTCTGGCATGGTAAACTAGAAATGGTTAATGCTCCATTGCCGGCTATCAAGGAAGAGTGTTTGTTGTGGCAGATAGATGCCGATGAACTCTGGACGGTTTCTCAGATCAATCGCGCCCGCGAATTGTTTATGAAATTTCCTGACCGGACAGCTGCCTATTACTGGTGCTGGTTCTTTGTCGGGATGGATATTGTCATCAGCACCCGTAATTGCTATGCCCAGAATCCGAAACAGGAGTGGCTCCGAACTTGGCGTTACCGGCCCGGCTGCCGCTGGATGGCGCATGAACCTCCGGTTCTGGTTGAACCTGTAGGGGAAAATAGGTGGCGTGATCTGGGGCGAGTTAAACCTTTCTCGCATCAGGAAACAGAGCGTGCCGGACTGATTTTTCAGCACTTTGCCTATGTGACCAGAGAACAATTAATTTTCAAAGAAATTTATTATGGTTATTCCGGCGCGACAGAGAAATGGGAGGAGTTGCAAGAAAACACGGAGTTTCCAATACTGCTGAAGGACTACTTTCCATGGGTGCGCGATGAGACACAAGTTAATCGTGCTTCAGCATTGTCTGTTCATCCTCTTGCCTGGTATCAAAGAGGTGGTAAATATTCTGAAACTGTTATAATTGATGGTGTTTTTTTTCAATTATATCGTACCGGAATTGCCCGAGTGTGGCAGTCGCTTTTTGAGTGCTGGGCTAAGACCCCTTTTGCTCAAAGGTTGTTGGTTCTTGATCGGGCTCGAACCGTTCCACGAGTGCCGGGGTTGCGTTATCGTGAAATTGCACCATATAACTACAATAACACGGATGCTGATCGGTTTATGCTTGAACAAATATGTTGTGAGGAGAATGCGGCAGTTTTCGTTTCCACCTATTATACTACCCCATTAGCGACTCCTTCGGTATTTTTGGGCCATGATATGATTCCAGAGTTAGGGGGCTGGGATCTTAATAAACCGATGTGGCGTGAGAAGCATCATGGTATTCGTCATGCTGATCGCTATGTTGTGGTTTCAAAAAATACCGCGAAGGATCTGCGCCATTTTTTCCCGGGCATTCACTCTGATAAAATAACGGTCTCGCATAATGGGGTTGCTTTTTCCCGACCCGCAGGTTGCGAGGTGGAAGCTTTCAAGCAGCGCTATGGTATTAAAAAACCGTACTGGTTAGTTATCGGAGCGAAGATCAGTTATAAGAACAGTATATTGTTTTTTGAGGCTTTTTCTCTGTTGCGAGAGCAAAGGCAGAATTTTTCCATTGTTTGTACTGGTCGTCAAGGCGAAGTGGAGTCAATATTTGCCGAGTACGCGGGTGATGCCGACGTTTTTATGCTTTACCTTTCTGACGAAGAGCTGGCAGCCGCATATGCCGGAGCTATAGCTCTTGTCTATCCATCGCTTTACGAAGGCTTTGGCATGCCGATAGTTGAGGCGATGGCTTGCGGGTGTCCTGTAATAACTTCTCCTAATGGTTCGATTCCTGAGGTCGGAGGGGATGCCGTGCTGTATGTCGATTCCGGTGATGTCGAAGCTATGCGGCAGGCGTTGGAAGATATTCAGGCGAGACAGCTGAAAGAGCAGCTTGTCGAGAAGGGATTAAAAAGAAGCACTCTTTTTTCGTGGGAGAAAATGGCGGAAGATGTTAAAACCGTGCTGCTGCTGGTGGCCGATACAGAGGTCGGCTGGAAATTTCAGTGCGTATGATGATGTGGTGAAATTATAGCTTTTCCCGTTGTGTAATAACTTAAACGTAGCCGGTCAAACCGGAGAACTGTTGCCGATTTGTAAATATGAAATAGATGAGGTTAAAAAGTTGGATATAGACGGCAAAAATATTTTGATAACCGGCGGTACCGGTTCTTTTGGCAAGAAATTTGTTAATTTTGTTCTTGCCAATTATAGTCCGCGTCGACTTGTTGTTTTCAGTCGGGACGAGCTCAAACAGGAAGAGATGCGGGAATATCTGCCGGATAAAGCGGGACATCCGATTCGCTACTTTATTGGTGATATCCGCGATAAAGAGAGACTGTATCGAGCTTTTGCCGGGGTTGATCTGGTGGTCCATGCCGCAGCCCTGAAACAGGTGCCAACGGCGGAATATAACCCTCTTGAGGTGATCAAGACCAACATTCTCGGGGCGGCGAATATTATTGATGCCGCTATCGATTGCAAGGTTGCAAGGGTGATCGCCTTAAGTAGTGATAAGGCGGTTAATCCGGTAAATCTATATGGCGGTACAAAACTTTGTGCCGATAAGCTTTTTGTTGCGGCTGGTGTCTATTCGGGGTCGGGGAAGTCACAGTTCAGTGTGGTTCGCTATGGCAATGTTGTGGGCAGTAGAGGCAGTGTCATTCCTGGTTTTTTAAAGCAGCGACAGAGCGGCGTGCTGAAGCTTACAGATGAACGTATGACGCGATTCTGGATAACCCTTGAGCAGTCGGTAGCCTTTGTAGTTAACAGCATCATGAGGATGCGGGGCGGTGAGATCTTTGTGCCGAAATTGCCAAGTATGCGCCTTATGGATCTGGCAAAGGCAGTGGCTCCTGAATGCAGAATAGAATTTATCGGCATTCGCCCCGGAGAAAAGCTGCATGAAACCCTGATCAGTGAAGATGAAGCGAGAAGAACGATTGAACATGAAGACTATTTTGTGGTTAGACCCCACTCCATGTATGATTTTTCCAGTGAAGAGATAGGGCATGCTGACAATCAGGTTGTGCGCGATTTTCAGTATATCAGTAATGACAACAGCAGTTGGTTGTCGATAGATGAATTGAGAACGATTGTCGAAAAGTTTGGCTTTTAAGAGATGACCGATACCTTTATTCCTTACGGTCGTCATTTTCTTGATAGTTCTGATATTGCGGCTGTCGACGAAGTTTTACGGTCGGATTGGTTGACGACCGGAAGTAAAGTTGATGTGTTTGAGTCTGCAGTTGCCGATTATGTCGGTGCCGATTATGGCGTTGCCGTAAGCAGCGGAACCGCCGCACTGCATTGCGCTCTTGTTGCTGCCGGTGTCGGAGATGAAGACGAAGTCCTTATGCCGGCTCTCACCTTTGTTGCTGATGCAAGTATGGTTGCTCTTTCAGGCGCACGGCCGGTTCTGGCTGACGTCAAGCACGAAGATCTTTTGATTGATGTCAATGCGGTTGCGGATAAGATTTCTCCTCGGACAAAAGCACTTATCGCAGTTGATTATGCAGGTCAACCATGCGACTATATTTTCTTGCGTCGTTTTGCGGATCGACACAATCTCTGTCTGATAGCCGATGCCTGTCATGCCTTGGGGTCCTCTCAGGATGGTCGCAAGGTTGGGAGTTTGGCCGATATGACGGTTTTCAGCTTTCACCCGGTAAAGCATATCACGACCGGAGAAGGTGGTATGGTGGTGACTGATAAAGCTGAATTTGCTGAAAAAATCAGAAAATTTCGCAATCACGGAATCAGCGTTGACCATCAGCAGCGGGCGCAAAGGGCTACCTGGGAATATGATGTCGAAACTTTTGCTTTTAACTACAGATTGACCGACTTCCAATGTGCCTTGGGTTTAAGCCAGCTTAAAAAGTTGCCGATCTGGCTTGTTCGTCGTCGGGAAATCGCCCGACGATATGATCTGGCCTTCAAGAATTCCCCATATCTTAAGCCTCTGCATGTAAATGATGCAGGCGGTCACGCCTACCATCTTTACGTGGTTCGGCTCAATCTTGAGGTTCTGTCGATTGACAAGGCAGAAATCTTTAAAAGATTGCGCCAGGCTGGGATTGGTGTCAATGTGCATTATAAACCCCTAAATCTGATGACGGTCATGCAGAGAAAGTACGGTTATCTGGCCGGAGATTTTCCGGTTGCCGAAAAAGCGTATGAAGAGATTCTCTCGTTGCCGATCTATCCCGCGATGCAGGATGAAGATGTGCAAAAAGTGGCAGATAGCTGTCTGCATATTCTTTCCTCAGTGAAATAATTATGAAGAAAAAAAATGTTCCAACTGCTAAAAGTGAGAAAGTCGTTGCCTTCGTCGTTGCCCGTCTTTCTTCTTCCCGGCTGCCGGCTAAACACTTCCGGAAAATCGGCTTCAAGCCTTTGATCTCCTGGATTATCGACCAGTTGCGCCTGAGTACGGAAGTTGATGAAATCGTCATTACAACCGTAGCAGAAGAGGGCAATCGACCATTGCAGATGTGGGCTGAAGAGGAGAAAATACCCTGCTTCTGGTATGAAGGCGAGGTTGATCATGTTACGACCCGCCTGAGAAAAGCGGCTGAACAATACGGCGCCGATATCTCTATTCTGGTTAGTGGCGATTGTCCGCTTATCTACGCACCTCTGATTGACATGTTAGTTAAAGCTCTAAAAAATGATGTCGTTTGCGATATTGTTTGTCCAACGCCTTTTCTGCAGAAAAAACCTTTGGCTCTGCAAGGCATCAGTCTGGCTCGAACCCGAGCCTGGCAGATGGGTGATGATCTTTCGGACCGGCCTGAACTGAAAGAGCATCATTTCCCGATATTTGCCCAGCGTCCTGATCTCTTCAATGCTAAAATGGTTTCCCTGCCTGATGAATTTTATTTTTCTTTCAATCGCTTCTCTGTTGACACTCTGGCCGACCTTGAATTTATGAACACGGTTTACGCTGTGTTATCGGAACGTCAGCAGCTTTTTGATCTGCCTTCAGTTTTGCGTCTTGTGGCGGAAAAGCCCGAACTTTGTATTATTAATGAGCACGTCCATCAGCGCCGTCTGGTCGAAAACATCAAGAAAGTTCTCTTTGTCATAGATGCTGGCGGACGTTTTGGTTACGGGCACCTGATGCGCAGCCTTGAACTGGCATCCCAGATTACTGAGCGTTTGAGCTGGCCGGTTGCGTTTATGGTTGATGACCGGCTGGCATTAGAGCTGCTGGTTGAACATGGTTTCATCGGATTTTGTGGGGCTTTAGGTCGTAAAGTAAATTTTTTGGCCGGCCAGAAAACGTTCAGAATAAACGACTTAATCTGTGATTACGACTTGCTGGTAATCGATATTTTTGATCAAAGAGGGCCGGAAAAGGGATGGCGGCAAGAGCTGGCCAAAAAAGTGCCGGTTGCTGCTTTTGATAATTTTCAACCGTGGTCTCTGGAGGTTGATCTTTTATTGGTTCCAGGGTTGATGCTGAAAAATATTAATCTTGCGGATCCAATTTTTCCGAAAACGGTTTCCGGACTGGACTACGTTATTATTCGTCGGGAGATTCGCAGGCTTACCCGACGGCCGATAAAAAAAGATATCGATCTTTTGGTCTACCTGCATGATGCAAAACTGCGTCATCTATTTGAAGCGCTTGCTGCGCAAACTGACTACCGGATTATCGTTCTTTCCTCTTTTGATAATAACTTTCCGACGTTGTTGGCGCGGTCACGTTATTTCTTGAGCGGTTTCGGTTCCAGTTTTTACGAAGCTCTTTACCTTGACACCACGCCGCTTTGTTGGCCCGATTCCAAAGCTCATTTGAGTGATGCCCATAATTTTTACGAAAAAACTGGTTTGTCGGTTAAAGTAATACAATCTTTAGCCGATATATATGAAGTGCTCATGCCTCTGCAAAAAGGCAGGGTATTCAATCCGGAGATTAAAGACGGTACTCCACATTTAGTTGCAGCTCTTTTTGAGTTGCTTGAAAGCTTCAACATAGATGCTGAAAAACTCTAGCACCCCTTACATCGAGATTGCTTCCCGAAAGATTGGCGAGGGTTATCCGGTTTATATCATTGCCGAGCTTTCCGCCAATCATCGCCAGGATTTTGGTGAGGCGGAAAAACTTGTGCGAGCCGCCAAGGCGGCCGGAGCTGACGCGGTCAAACTGCAAACTTATACAGCGGATACACTGACGATAGATTGTCAAGCAGAATGTTTTATTCAGCCCCCAGGATCTTTATGGCAAGGCCGCACGCTGTATGATCTTTATCGGGAAGGCTCTATGCCCTGGGAATGGCAACCCAAATTGAAAGAGCTAGCTGATGATCTTGATATAGATCTTTTTTCGACCGCGTTCGATTCCACGGCCGTTGATTTCCTCGAACAAATGGCTGTGCCGGCTTATAAACTTGCTTCGTTTGAAATCGTTGACCTCCCCTTGATTAAAAAAATTGCGCTTACCGGCAAGCCGCTCATCATATCGACCGGTATGGCTACCCTAGGGGAGATTGACGAAGCGGTGAGTACGGTGCGATCTTTCGGCGCTTCACAAGTAGCTTTATTGAAATGTACCAGTGCTTATCCTGCAAAAGCTTCTAATATGAATCTTAAAACAATTCCCCATCTTTCCGTAACATTCAATCTTCCTGCCGGCTTGTCTGACCACTCAGAAGGTATTGCCATTCCGATTGCCGCCGCTGCCGTCGGCGCCAGTATTGTGGAAAAACACTTTACGCTCTCACGAAAAAATGAGTGTCTGGATGCTGCGTTTTCTCTGGAGCCGCAGGAGTTTAGGGAGATGGTTAAATCGATTCGATTGACTGAACAGGCTCTTGGCCAAGTCTGTTTTGGGCCGCTCCGGGATGAATATGAAAATCTAAGTTTTCGGCGCTCACTAGTCATTGTCAAAGATATGAAAAAGGGTGATCTGCTGACTCCGGAAAATGTTCGCTCGATCAGGCCCGGCGGAGGGATCAGTCCTAAATATTTTGATATGGTTTTGGGTAAGGAAGTTAAAATAAATGTTCTGAAAGGAACGTCTTTGACTTGGGGTTTGATTTGAGAAGTAATGAAGGTATTTATTATCGGCCAAAAGATGACTTTTGGCAAAAACAACTTGCATTGTGTTTAGTACAAAATTGAAGGGAGAAATGTTATGACAGTAAAAAAAGTGCTATATCTTGCCGAGAACGCAATTAGTTCAATCCAAGGTGGAGGTATTGTTGTTTATAATGTTTTGAAAGGTTTACCCCCTGAGAACTTGCTTGGATTTTTTCAGTACCGTAACATCACTCCAGTTCCTGAATATGGCAATCGTTTCCATTACCTTGGTACAGACCGAGTACCAGAGTTATTTCGGCCAATTTTGCACAAACGTGAGTATATTGATAATTTTTTACGAACTTTTTTGTTTGATAAAAATTTAAAGATGGATCTGGAGTTTGTCGTATGGAAGACGCGTGAAGAAAATTTCATGCCTGGTATTGTTTATTTTTCCGGTTTATCATTGCGTTTTTTGCGCTTAGCGGTAATGGCCGCAGAGTATTTTGATGTTCCAATGGTTGTGTTGCATATGGATGACTGGATGGAAGTTGAAAAACATCGCTTTAAGCGATGGGGGAATATTTGGTATCGGCGAATCATTGAGAATATGACCGAAGCTGCCAAAAGATCCTTGGCTTCGACTACGAATTCACCGTCATTATCAGAAAAGGTTACAAGATTGACCGGTTATAAGCATAAGCCGGCCAATAATTGTTGTGAAGATTTAATGGAATTAGTTTCTGAACCGATTGAGGCGGATAACGAGATTCCTGTACTTACCTATGCCGGGGCTCTTAACTGGCACTTGCAGGGAGAAACCTTGATTTTTCTGACTGGTGCCATCGCTGAGTTAAATGCCGAAGGAACACCGGTCCACCTGCACGTCTATACTCCCTGGGAGTTTGCACATATGGTAAACGCTAATGAAATTCCTGATGCAGTCTACTATAAAGGGCATGTTAACAAAAACCGGTTGCCGGAAATATATCTGAAATCTGATTTCTTAGTATCATCTGTTACTTTCCGCAGGCACAACCTGCATTTATTTCGTCACTCATTATCAACTAAACTTTCTGAATATCTCTGTGTTGGCAAGCCGGTGCTGTCAATTGGTCATCTTGAGTGGCATTTGCATGAATATGTACAGCAGCACAAATGTGGTTTTTCAATTTATATGGACGAAAACTATCAGCGGGCCAAAATTAAGGAGGAGTTGAAGGCTATGTTGGCAACCCCAAAAAGCGAACTGGCTGAAATTGGAAAACGCAATCGTTTGCTTTGGGAAGAGGCTCACGATGTAAAAAAAATGGCGTCGGAGACTCGTTCTGCGATCGGACTTGACCCATTTTAGTGCTCTACAGGTTATTTTCTTGTTTTTTTCAACATTTTTGTCAACAATAAAAACAAGAAAATGTTCTGATAAGTGCACTTATTTGCGGGCCGTGAAGGCTCCTTGGGTTGCGGGGCTCGCCCCCGCATTAGGAGGATAGGGACAAATTAAATGGCTAGTGAATTAAAAGTTATTGATTGTGTTGGATATAAATTGACCAACCATCGCGTACATTGCCGACGTGGGGTTATGTGGTTGGGGCAAACTTGTAATTTGCGTTGTAAATTCTGCTACTTTGCTGACAGAATTGCTAACTCTGACCATCCTGAGCATGCGTTTATGTCGTTGGAAAAGGCAAAAATGATCTGTAAAACCCTGGTTGAAGAGTACGGCAATAACTCTATAGATATTCAAGGAGGTGAACCAACAATATATCCGGGTATATACGAATTAGTTCGTTATTGCAGTGAGATTGGATTAAAGCCGACGCTGATCACCAATGCACTGGTTCTCGATAAAATAGAAATTTGTCAAAAATTAAAAGACGCTGGATTGTTTGATCTGTTGGTCAGTGTTCATGCCTTGGGTGACTCATATGATGAATTGGTACAGGTTCCAGGTGCCAGTGCTCGGCAGATGAAGGCACTGGACAACTTTAAGCTAATTGGTATTCCATTTCGTGTTAATACTGTTTTGTCCCATGATGCAGTTACCATGCTGGCAGATATCGCCAGAATCGCCCAGGAGAAAGGGGCCAGAGCCGTTAACTTTATTGCTTTTAATCCTTTTATTGATCAAGCTGACGGTAAGCGTTCAGCTGAAAATATTCCTCGTTATGCAAAAGTTGCAGAAACATTACTACCGATAATCGATTTTTTAGATCAACATCAAATCGAGGTTAATATTCGCTATCTGCCATTCTGTATTTTCCCAGAGAAATACCGTAAATATGTACAGAATTTTCAGCAGATTATCTATGACTTGCATGAGTGGGAAAGTGCCTCTGAGGTGTGGTCGGGCGCGGCTCCGCAACGTCACAGCAAGGAACAGCTTTCGTCACCTGTTCGTTTTTATGATCGCATAGCTCAAATAAGGGAAACACGCTTCCGGGACAAAGTTGAGCAGAAACAGGGATATCCTTTGGCGGTTGAGCGGCTGCTTGATCAACTGCAGATGAAGTTCACAGCATCAACCAATAAGCCATTGCGTGTTGCTTTTTTTGGCAATGCAGGCGTAGGCCAACGTCTTTGCGGTATTCTTAATGAGCATTCTTTCTGGAAAACACGTTGGCAGATGTATGGCTACATCTCATCCAGGCAATATCACCAGTCTGACACTCTTAATGGTGCACCGTGGTACTGTGACGATCAACTTGCTCTTGATCCTCCGGATGTTATTATTACCACCACCGACTCTTTTATACCTCAGATTCACACCATTATAGAACAGTATGGCTTGAGGAATAAAACACTTGATTATTTTGGTAATTATTGTCAGACGGGGCCCTATAAACCGCTTTTTTATCTTGATGAATTGGGCGAGGTTGATGGGTTCTCTGCTTTGGATTATGCCTATAAGGAGTATCGCATCTGGATGACAAAGACCGTGCATCCTTACACCAAAGGGGAGCGATGTCAACAGTGTTCGTTGTGTGGTATTTGTGATGGATTTCATCGTGACTATGCGGAAATTTTTGGTTTTGATGAGGCTTCAAGTATTAAATTGCCGGAGAAGATTTATGACCCTCGATTTTACATGGCGGATCAATTGAAAGTGGTCGAAGAGCAAGAGTATAGCTGGGCTCTTCCGATTGATGCAAAACGCTACACGAAGATGCAAAAAAATTTTTATGACATGCGCGCCGTGACTGTGAAAAATGCTAAGGAGCTTGTTCATCCAAACTATGACATGGCCAGCTCTCAAGCAATTGCATCCCTTTCGTATGTTTTGCAAGAATTTGCAGAAAGGACTGCCGTTAATCTGCATGGTAACACTTTCAAAGAAATTCTACAGCAACTGCTTCCGTTAAAAACTGATTTGAAACTGCTCGATTTTGGTTGTGGAATAGGTCGCCTTATGCAACCTTTGGCGGAAAGTGGTTTTCAGGTTGACGGTGCTGATATTAGTTCAAAAATGCTCTCTTTTGCCAAACAAAATAAACAATTGACTTCATCCAGGTTCTTTTTAACTGATGGAGCAGATTGTGGTAATGCTCCGTTAGAATATTACGACATTGTATACTCTCAAATTTGTATGCAGCATATTGCTTCTCGAGCAATAAGGCGGAAAATATTGGAAAGTATAGCTGGAATTCTAAAGTCTGGAGGAATGTTCAGCATACAATTTCATTATTATCCTAACATAATTGCATCAGAAGTTCCTAAGCCACACGTTGCATGGGATGTTAATGATTATGAGGCCAAGGGAACGAATAGTGAGGCTGATGTTTGGATTACCCCGGACGCTCTTCCCTTAGTTTTAGAAGATTTTCGCGAATTTTTTCGTGATATTAGACTGCAATTTATAGAATTTCCTATTGCTGCAAAATTGTACACAAAAGCCTACGGAACTTGGTTTGATCATCTGATTATCAGCGGTAGTAAAGGATATAGCCTGGCTGAAAGAGTTTATCATGTTCTAGATCGTTAGAAAAGAATCAGATTCCAATTTGTACCAACGTACTCAAACTGTAGAATTTAATGAAATTTTTTCGCCGGGGGAAACGGCAGAATTTCATGAGTTGTCACTGAAAGCTACCAGAGCACTGTTCGAAATGAGAATTGAATGTTACTGACTTTAATCAAGAGGTCTGTTAATCAATGAAAAAAGAGTTGTTCATCCATGTTGGTGCTTCAAAAACAGGCACAACTGGAATTCAGGAATTTTTATTTTTAAACGAAAAAAAATTAAAGAGAGTTGGATTAACCGTACCGAAAATAGGACGTTTTGATAAGATTGAAAATGGTATAGTTCATCATCCATTAGCAGGATGGCTTGGAGGTGATATTTTTGTAGATCCCATGCCATTATGGATCAGGGTCTCACAATTACCTTTTTCGAGAGTGCTGGTAAGTTCGGAGGCTCTTTCTTGGAAAACTTTCAGTGAAGATGCTGAACAGTTTTTTACCGAAATAAAAAAGTTATTTTTTGATTGGGATGTTAAAATTATTTTTTATATAAGAAGACAGGATCAATGGATTCAGAGTACTTATGTTGAGTTTGTAAAATCTGGTAAGTTATTCAATGGAGAAAAGCTGGACAAAGAATTTTGTGATAAGTATTCAAGGTCACTGGCTCAGAGTGTTTTTTTATTTTCAAAAGTTTTTGGTGATGAAAATTTAATTGTGCGGCCTTATGAACGCGCACAATTGAAGGGTGGGAGCATATATGAAGATTTTTTCGAAATTTTTAATATCGACATTGACTCTTCATACAAGTTTCCTCGTCCAAACGTAAATAATCGATTATCTTCAGGGGCTTTAGAATTTAAAAGGATATTTAATTCAATTTGTAACACTCGTGAAGATACTTTTTGGGTGAGAAAAGCTTTATCGAAATTTTCGGAAAAATTCTATGAGAATTGCTGTTCTTCTTTCCTTCCTATTAATTTTATAAGTCCCGAAATAGCAAATAGAATTGTTCAGTTAAATGAAGAAGATTATGAGAAAATCGCCCGAACATACCTCAATCGTAAGGAAGGAAAACTTTTTTTAGAGAGTTTAAGTGAGAGCGGGGAGGAGCCGAATCTGTCAATAGAAGATTTGGCGAAAATAAGTTCATATCTATTTCTTATCATGTACAAAAGTATTGCAGGAATTGAGAAAAGTATTGCAGGGATTGAGAAAAAAATAACTGAACTTGAGTCGACCATGTTTAACTTAGCAGACATTCTGCCCGATGAGAGAGGGATAAAAATTTGTATTTACGGTTGCGGTAGAACAGGTATGAAGGTTCTGGAGGCAATTGATAATTGCGCTTTTGTCAAAGTGGAGTGTTTTTTGGATTCTTTTGAGTCAGGTACATTTTTCGGTTTTAAAAAAATAAAAATAGAAGAGTTCGCGGGGGAAAAAATAGATTATAATTATATTTTAATTGCCTCTTGTTTCCATAAGGAAATAATGTCAATTTTGAAAAAAAATGGCCTTGATGGAAAAGCCTACGTTCCCGCTGTAATAGCATCGCTGACTTCTGTTAACCATAGTGTATAATTTATTAGGGTACTGATAGTAGTTTTCATCAGCTTGGTAACTTTTATGACGGCTATATCTTTAATGTCAGCAGAGTTGATTTCTGCACGTGGTCTTTGGGACCGATTGGCGCCGGCAGGTTCTTTTTCAGCTATAAAGCGCAGCATTATCAGAGGAGTGTCGTGCTTGTTGCAACCTGCATCAAATGCTGAGTTAAGCTGGGTACTGGAACGTTTGAGAAGGGAATTGCCGGATGGAATTTTTCATGCCACACCGATACTAGTCAAAGAAAACAGAAGCTGGAGAGAAAAGTGGGGAGTAAACGTAGAAATTCCAGAAGCCGGCCTGTTTTTCGTTCGGAATGGGCTGGAAAGGCTCAAACACGTTTTTGTTGCGGAAAAGAATCATCCACCTAAAATGATCGGGAGCTATATTCCATTAGATATATTGTTAGGGATATATTCTGGTGATGAAGTTCCGTTGGCTAATGATGAACTTGTCGGTGATCGACTTTACTATGAATCATTAAATCTACTTCAGGATTTGAGTGAAATAGGCCGCAATGCAGACTTGACTGATCATGTGTTGCTAGAGAGATTGCCAGTATCGGACCGGGTAAAACGACTCTATCGGGTTTCTGATCTTGTTGAAGCAGATATGTTGGCACTGCGTTGATTGAGGTGTGAATGCCTATCTATTTTAATCCGGAATTTGCATTTGTTCCTGAACAATTTTCTGAAGAGCAAATAGCATCAATTCTTAATAAATATTTTGCTGACTATTGCGAAAAATCTCTTTACTTTGGCTTTCAGCCGCTTTCAGAGGACCTGAAAAATCGCTATCATTTTATTGAAGTAGAACAAAATATAGATAATTCAACCCGTTTAAGTTTACAATACGGTTATGAGACGACTGACTCAATAATTACTTTAGGGTTGCGTCAGTCGCGCTTTGCAGCTCTATTGTTTTGGGAAATTTTTCATCTGTTGAAACCGGGGGGACGATGGCTTGATATTGACGTCTCTGAATATTGTCTCGGGACAGCTCTTACTTCGTTGGATTTCCTTGACCGAAAGTATTATAAATCGGTTCTGGAAAGACGAATTGATTGTAGCTATGCGAAGTTATGTGTTTCTCTGTTTCAGAAGAAAAGTACAGCATTTATTAGTGGTGATTTGGCAAAATCCGGTTGGTCGTTCGGCATTTTGACAGCGGGCCAGTCTGAAAATGCACAACAGATGGTACGCACTATTCTTGATTTGCCGGGTCCTCGTCGTGAGGTCATTATATGCGGTCCGAAACAAAATAACCTGCCGGATGATCCTCGTATTATAACAATTGATCTCGAACAACCGGAACCCCGAGGTTGGATTACCCGAAAAAAAAACTTGATAGTCGATGCCTCTCGTTACGTCAACTTATGCCTGATGCATGATCGCTTTGTTTTTCCGGCTGATTTTTTTTCTGTCATGGATAGTTATGGAAGTGATTTTGCCTTTGCTACATTCCCTGAAGCTTACTATCCTCATCGGGATCGTAGTTGCTCTCTACGTTATGCTGATTACCAGGTGTTACTGCAGCAAGAGCAGTTGCAGGAGTCCATTGATACCAGGATTTTTCAGCAGGACAATGTCTATTATCCGAGTTATGATGATTTTCATGAAACAGCCTTCTGTTGTGGAGGTATTTATATAGCGAAAAAAAGTCTCTGGAACATGGTTCGACAGGACGAGGCTCTTTTCCATTCAGAGTCCGAAGATTTACTTTTCGGTTTACAGTCTCAACAATTGGGCATTCCTCATCGCATAATTAAGTGTTGTTTGTTTGAGTCACTTACACCACATCCTATAGCCCTTATGTCCATTCCTGTATTGAGTGTTACGGGTGAAAAACGACATGGAGTACCGGTTGTAAGTGCAATCCAACGAAGGCTTGCTTCTCAAAATCCTTGGGGATGTAAACCGATAATTGGTCATACTAGAGGAAGCTATTATCGAAGGGTGGCAGAACATCTAAATACCATTCCTCAATTACCGGAAGATTGTCACCTTGATGAAGAAGATTATGACTCATGTAGAAAGCTAAGTGATTTTTGGCAAATTGTTTATCAGCGGCTTAAGAATATACCGGTGAGTTGTCGTGATGACATTGCCAGGATATATTATTTTTTTTGTCTTTCTGTTTTCAGTTGGCCGAATGGAGTAGTGCAAACCTGGGTTCGCAATACTGAACTGAATTTAAGTCGTTGTTCGATTATGACGGACGACAAAAAATTGATCGGGTGGGGTACCGGTGGGCTCTATAGATCCCTGGCTAAAAATAATCCGGTAAAATTGGCCTATTTGATTGATAGCAACCCCGGCATTTGGGGCTTGCAGCTAGATAGTCTGCAAATCAGGGCTCCAGAATCTTTGTTATGCGAAGATCCGGACAAAACAATTGTAATTGTCTACTCCAGTTTTATTGAAGAAATAAGTCAGCAAATCGAACAGCTTGGTCCTTTTAATTACTGTAATGCTACAAGTTTTTTTGCTGGAAATGAGTATTTTCCTATTCTTAATCATATAGAATACTATCGTCAGATAGAAAATAATTATCCTATGATTTTTATAGATTCTGTACCGGAACATACCGCATCTGATCCAGAAGTGACAACATAGGTAAAAATTAATATTTACAATGAAGATTCTCAGTCATCGTGGCTTCTGGTTGAAACCGGAAGAAAAAAACTGCGAAGCCGCCTTTATTCGTTCTTTCCAGGCTGGCTTTGGTCTAGAGACTGATCTGCGCGACCATAATGGTGATCTGGTTATTTCCCATGATCCTCCCCGGGGAGTGTGCATGAGATTTGATGAATTTGCTCAAATATATAAAGAGCATGCATTTGAAGCCTGTTTGGCACTGAATATCAAGGCGGACGGCTTGCAGTCTCTGCTTAAGTCGGCATTGAAGCGATATGCGATCGATAACTATTTTGTTTTTGATATGTCGGCTCCTGATACTTTGGTCTGCCTGGATGCAGCGTTGAAGGTGTTTACCCGGCAGAGTGAAATAGAGCCGGAGCCGATCTGTTATGATCAGGCTTGTGGTGTCTGGATAGACTGTTTTTATCGTGAGTGGATAACCCTTGGGGAGATTAGGAAATCCCTTGATAAAGGTAAGGAAATCTGTCTAGTTTCACCGGAACTGCATCGGCGTCCACATGAACAATTCTGGGATTTTTTAAAAAAAAACGGATTGCATCTGGATTCTAATATTATGATTTGCACAGATTTTCCTCAAACAGCAAAGGACTTTTTCGATGACTAAGATCAAAGCGGTGATTTTCGATATGGATGGTGTGCTGATTGATGCCAAAGATTGGCATTATGAAGCACTTAATCGAGCCTTATCACTTTTTGGTTATGAAATCAGTCGTTATGAGCACTTGGTTACCTATGATGGTTTGCCGACCTCGCGTAAATTAGAGATGCTTTCGCTGGAGAGGGGTTTACCGCGGGCTCTGCATCGTTTTTTGAATGAGCTCAAACAGGTTTACACTATGGAAATTGTTCACGCCAAATGTAAACCGACTTTTCTTCATGAATTTGCACTTTCTAGATTGAAAGCTGATGGTTACAAATTAGCGGTTGCTTCAAATGCAGTTCGTAACAGTGTTGTTACAATGATGGACAAGGCTAACTTAACTAACTATCTGGAGATCATGCTCAGCAACCAGGATGTTGGTAAATCTAAGCCAGACCCGGAAATTTATACTACTGCAATCGCCAGACTGGGTATGACTCCGCGTGAATGTCTGGTGATTGAGGATAATGAAAATGGTATAGCTGCCGCCAGGGCTGCAGGGGCTCATTTGATGGTGGTCCAGACAACTCATGATGTCAGTTATCAGAGGATTATGGAGAATATTCAGCGTTGCGAAGGGGAAATAGCATGAATATTTTGGTACTAATGGCCGGCAGTAGTGCTAAATTTAGGGAAGCCGGTTATATATATCCTAAAAATTTGATTGAACTCAACGGTACACCTTTGGTTGAGCTCTTTATTAATGAATTGAAATCGCTTCAAACTGACGGAAACAATTTTATCTTCACTTTGAACGGAGATGAAGATGATCGTTACTATACTGGTGCTATTATTCAACTCTTGTTGCCGGGAGCCCAAATTGTCAAGCTTTCGTCTGCAACAGCCGGTGCCGCTTGTACGGCATTGCTCGCCGTGGAACAGATTAATAACGAAGAACCTCTGGTGATTATCAACGGCGATATTTTTGGAGATCTTCAGATTAAGGAGGCAATTGCTGGTTTTCAGAGAAAGCATCTTGATGGTGGTTTGATAGTTTTTGAAGGAGTACATCCTCGTTGGTCCTATGTTCGTTGTGACGGCATTAGTGGTTTGGTGGTGGAAGCCGCAGAAAAACGGCCAATCAGTAAACTCGCGACTATTGGTGTCTATTATTTCGCCCATGGGCGGGATTTTGTTACATCGGCAATGAATATGATTGTCAAAGATGCTAATGTCGATGGCAAATATTATGTCTGTCCCAGTTACAATGAGATGATTCTGGCGCAGAAAAAAATCGGCACCCATCAGATTCCCCGCAAACTATATTTTTCTTTAGCCACACCTCAGGGTGTGACTAGCTACGAAGAATATCTGAAATCCCGGTTAGTAGCAATCGGAGATCATTGATGAAAAAGGATAGATTGGAAAATATGGTCAGAGGGTGGCTGGTCGGAAATTTCGTTCCAGCAGTATATAAGACCACTGATCTTGAATTTGCTGTTCAACATTTTTCTGAAGGCAGCTACGAAGAGCAACATCATCATAAAATAGCCACTGAGATCACTGTGATCGTCAGTGGAAAGGCAGAAATGAATGGTGTCACCTATATGGCTGGTGATATCATTGTGGTTGAACCGAATGAAGCGACCGATTTTCGAGCGATCACTGAGACTACTACGGCGGTGCTGAAAATCCCTGGTGCCTTGAACGACAAATATTTCGGGAGTAAGTAAAAATGCTGAATATAGTTATTCCGATGGCCGGTCGTGGTAGTCGCTTTGCCAGTGTCGGTTTCCGGCAGCCGAAACCGCTGATACAGGTTTACGGCAAATCAATGATAGATATTGTCGTCAACAACCTTACTCCGGAGTGTCCTCATTGTTTTATTTTTATCTGTTTGCGTGAGCACCAGGAACAATATGGTTTGCAGGAACATCTGTCAGCGCTGGCTCCCGGGTGTAAAATAATCTATGTTGATAAGGTCACAGAGGGGGCTGCCTGCACTGTGTTATTGGCGAGAGATTTAATTAACAACAATGATCCGCTGATGATTGCCAACAGTGATCAGTGGATTGATGTTGATATTAATGAGTACTTGAAAAAAATGGAAATGTCGAATGTTGCTGGTTTGATTATGACTATGTGGGCTGATGATCCGAAATGGTCATTTGTTCGCCTAAATGCAGCCGGAAGAGTCTTGGAGGTGGTGGAAAAAGAGGTGGTGTCGAATGAGGCAACGGTGGGAATTTACAACTATAGATATGGTTCTGACTATGTGATCAGCGCCGAAAATATGATTGCTAAAAATTTACGCGTCAACAATGAGTTTTATGTGGCACCTGTTTACAACGAAATGCTTGAAGCCGGACAGTTTATTGACTTTTATAATATTGGAAAGATCAATTCCGGCATGTACGGTCTTGGTACACCCGAAGATCTGGAATTTTTTATGGCTATGCCGGTTTCTGAAAAAGCGACCACTTTTTAATAAAAAGAGATGGCACTTATGTTTATCGGCAATCCTTATAATCTCTTAGTTTCTGGCAAAAAACTGATAGGTTGGGGCAGCGGTGGTGTTTTTGAATATTTCCATTCACTTTTTCCTCTACCTCTGGCATGTCTGGTTGACAATTCATCCAAAGCCCAGAAGACAATCAAGATGGGTTTGAAAATATACAGTCCCGAAGTCTTGCAGAAGGAAGATCCACAGCAGGTTTTTTTGATTGTTTATTCCAGCTTTTCAGTTGAAATTATGCGGCATATATCTCGCCTGGGTTCTTTTAATTCAATAAATGCTTCAGTTTTATTTTGCTTTGACTATAAGTTTCAGTGGCAACGTATTAATCGTGTTTTAGAGCAGCCCTTTTCCATACGGCGACAGAACGTCACCGATAGTGCCCTATTGATTCAGGGGCAGATTTTGCCTGAATTGACAGCGAAGATAGTCTCCTATTATGCGCATTGTTATCCGGATATACAGATAATCTTTTCAACGTGGCAAGGCGTTGCAAAGGTTTTAATCGACGAGGTCGAGCCATTTGTTGACCACCTTCTGCTGAATAATGTGCCAGAATTTCCAGGTGTACAGAACCGAAATATGCAAATAGTTTCAACTAGAGCTGGATTAGAGTACTGCTTGCAAAAGGGAATTAAAACAGTTTTAAAAACCAGGTCTGATATCTTTATTACTGCACATGATGTATTTAAACAGTGCAAAAGTTTACTGAAGTATTACGAGCCAAAGGTTTGTCAGCAGTTTGGTCTGTTTAACCGAATTATTATTCCGCAAAGTTTTACTCGTAAATATTTATTATACAGCCCTTCTGATTTAGCAATGTACGGAACCGTAGAAGATCTGCTGAGATTCTGGAGTATTCCTCTTGATGACAGGCAATTCGATTTGTTGGAGGAATGTCAGACCAGAAATCTCAAGAATTTGAGCCTTGATGGTATGCCGGCAGAGTGTTTTTTGGGTGTCAATTTTTGTCGTACAATCGGCCGCTCTCTGGGTGGTGACTTGCTGGATAGTTGGCAGTTTTATCGGGATTTTTTTATTGTTCTTGATAATAGTTGGCTGGGTTTGTTCTGGCCTAAAAATCCTCATATTCCTGATACATATTCTGTTGCAGTCCATAGAGAAACAGTTGGCAACGCTTTTTGGCATGCGCTCTTGACTGATACGG
This sequence comes from Deltaproteobacteria bacterium, assembly GCA_016938065.1. Lineage (GTDB taxonomy): Bacteria > Desulfobacterota > Anaeroferrophillalia > Anaeroferrophillales > Tharpellaceae > Tharpella. Next base: position 66,852 of record JAFGVI010000113.1, read on the forward strand.
TACAGCAGGATATTGGATCAGTCGAAAAAGTAGATACAGATAGTCAATGTTGGTGCTGATTTTTTTATGCTACGATTCATTTGGTTTTTTACCGTAACCTGCTAAACAATTTAGCGAGGTGTGTCGGTTTTTTATTGCGGAATTAGTAGTGGTAAATATGGATGATTCTTTATTAGGTTTAATGTGTGATGGTTTATTTCTTGCTTCAGATTGTTACCAGGCTACAAATTTATGGAAAAGCGCTTCTCCGGCAATAATGTCCGATTTGACCAATTTTGAATTTTCTGATTTTCGTAATCACTCCAGCGCAAAAAACTTTTATGTGCCAAGTTATCCAGATGATAAAAAAGGTTTGTTGATGGCTGAGCAAGATTATGAAAGGTTTAAAAAAAATGACATTTCCGCTCGCTGTCCAAAGTTTGATAGTGTAAGCGAAAGCTGTATTGGAAGTCCATCGCAACAGTTTGACTTCTCTGGAAATGTGTACAGTCGTTCGTTTTTAAACTATTTGCGCGGCTTGGTGTATTTAAAAAATCTGGTCGATACAGACAAGATAAGCTCTGTCTTGGAAATAGGCGGCGGTTATGGCACCTTAGGGGAAATTTTTCTGAAAAGTGATTTTGACCGCTATTTTTATGTCAATGTAGACATCCCTCCGCTTGCCTATGTTTCCACCCGTTATTTAGAGGAAGTTTTTGGTAAGGAGAACGTCGCGGGGTACGATCTTACTAAGAATATGGATGTTATTGAGGTTGCTGAGATGGCAAAAAAATTTAAAGCCATGGTTCTCTGTTCGTGGCAACTTCCCCGTTTACAAGGTGCCTTTGAGCTTTTTGTCAATTTCATATCTTTTCAGGAGATGGAACCCGATGTTGTAGCTAACTACGCCAGGCATATAAATCGTTTAGTGAAAAATTTTATTTTGCTTCGCAATCAACGTACAGGTAAGCAGGTTGCGAAAAAAGCCGGAGATTTTGGGGTGTTGAAGCCGGTTACCCGCGAACATTATCTTCAATTTTTTGCCGAGTTCAGTTTGCTTGGGGTTGATAGTAAGACCTTTGGCGAAGAAAAGGATGGATTTGCGTCTGAGGTAATGGTTCTTAGCCGATAAAATTAATGGTATTCAGAGACAGGATGTAATGAAATCGCAGAATGTTGTAAATTACTATGAAAATAATCTTAGCACCATAAAAAAATCATTCCCTTTAATATTTTCCCAGATTCCAGAAAACCCTCCAGAATTACCGCAAAATTGCAAAATTGTTGAGAACCAATATGGCAGTTTTAACCTGATTAAAACCCATTCCGATGGCACAGTGAAATCGCTTTACGGAGTGCATGATCCTGTAATCGAATCTCAGAAAACTTTTCGTAAATTAGATCTTCGCGCTTGTGACATTTTGTTTTTTGTCGGCATGGGTCTCGGGTATCACACTCTTACAGCCCTGCAGCAGTTTCGTGAGAAGCCTACTCTTGTAGTTTTTGAACCATCCTTTGATATCTTTTTACTTTCCCTGCAATATCTTGATTTAACATCTCTACTGTCTTATCCGTATCTTGATCTCTATGTCGGTGCAGGTTTTGATTTTAGAATGATCGTGGGAAAATATATTTCTCCACTTTTGTATGGTAAGGCTCAACTGCTCTCCTGTTTTCCGCCGCCGCCTTTTTTTAGTGATATCTACGAGTCGGGCTATAATTTTTTACAAGAGTGGTTGAAAAGCAGGCAGGAAAGCCGCATCACCCTGGAGCGGTCGAGTCGTAGGATATTTCAAAATACGGTTGAAAATCTGCCCAGTCTTTTTGCTGGGCAGTCGCTGCGCCATTTACGAGGCGCATTAAAGGGAATGCCGGCTTTTTGTGTAGCTGCCGGTCCTTCTTTAAACGATGCTCTTGTTGATTTAAAGAAAGTAGGGAACCAAGGGATTATTATTGCATTGGATTCGGCCGTGCAGGTTTTGGTGGAAGCCGGCATTAAACCACATGTCGTGGTGACGGCCGATTTTAAAGAGATAAATTTTGAAAAATTGAGGAATGTTTTAGATAATATACGCGATTCGGTTCTGATTTTTGCCTTGGGCTGCAATGCAAAGAATGTAAGTGCCTTTTTAGGGCGTAGACGGGTTGGCGTCAGCTCGCAAATTGATCTTTTAGAGAAATGGCTATGTAAATATCTGGACATTGATTGTCAGTTGCCTAACATAACTTCGGTTGGGCAAACCGCACTTTTTACAGCTTCAGCCCTGGGGTTGGAGCCGATAGTGTTGGTGGGCATGGACCTGTCGTTCCCCGAGGGTCTGGATCACGCCAGGAGTACAGTTTTCCGTTCATATCCTCGACCAGATTCAATTTTATTGGCAGATGGTGTCGATGGAAGAATGGTCTTTTCTCAAGCTGCTCTTGTAGCAGATAAAGTGCAGATTGAAAAAGTAATTGCGGAGATTGATACTCGGATAATTAATACCAGTCGGCGGGGAGTATTATTGAAAGGCACTGAGACGCGCTCTCTTTCAGAGGTGGTTGAATGTGAACTTAAAGAACAGCTTGATGTTGGCTCTGTTTTAAAAGAGCTTGATTGGGAGGCACAGATTACTATACCTGAGATTATTCATGCCTACCAGGTGATGCTGACCGATCTGTCCTGTTTTTTGCAGGAGTGTAAAGTTGGGATAGGTAAGGTTAAGAGATTTTTCAGTGTAAAAGTTGAAAAATCTAAAGTTGAAAAACGTTCTTTAGCAAAAAAGATTGTTGATTTTTTTGAAGATTTTAAAAATCGTTGGGCCGATGTTGGTAACTTGTTGAGTGCTGCACGATTTAAAGAATATCAGGAGTTGAAACGATGTCAGATTAAACTGGCAAGAAATAAGGCTTTGCTGGCGGTAAGTGAGGTCACGGTAGCCGAAATGGAGATTATTAGGGATGATCTTACGTCCGTGATGGAGGCTGCGAATTTTTTTGCCAAGAGGTTGCAGGCTCAGCTTTACTACTATCAAAGTCTGTATCACTTGTCGATGATACCTGTTGTCGCCGCTGAAAAAACTGATAGGCTTATTAAGTCAGCGGAGGTTCACTTGTTGGGGAAGCAGTATTGGCAGGCTGAATGTAATTATAGGTATGTTTTAGCTGCTGCGGTCGAAAAGCGGAATCATCTTGCTGCGCTATGTCTACTTGCGGATCTGTATTGCGATCTTGGCTTATGGGTGGTGTTGTGGAATCATCTGCAGAGCATGGAAAAATCTTTTCCTGGCGCTACTGAAACCGTGATTTACCACGAAAAACTGCAGCATGAGATCAACGAGCTATTAGATGGTATTAAAAAAAATTGGGTGTTAGGTAGGAAGGAGCATGTACGGCGAAAAATGATGGAGTACCTGAATCTGGTTCCGGATGATAGTGAAATTTCTACACTTCGTGACGTGATTTATATCCTTGATGAAGAGGATGCGCGACAAGTGGTTGAAGATGCTAAAGAGAAAGAAAGAAAAAATTTGTCATGGCAACAACTTCTAATGAAAGCTCAGGCTTATCTTGATGTTGGGGATGCGGAACCGGCGGTCGGTATTTTGCAGGGGTTGTCGTATGAAAATATTGAGAAGAGTGTCTTCTGTAGAGAAAGTATTGGTGATATCCGTTTGCGGGAGAAAGATTTTTGCAGTGCAGTCTGGCACTACCGGCATCTTTTTGCTGACGATGTGATTTCACAAAAGCTGCGAGAGAGATTTTCTCAGATGAAGGTTGGGTAAATATGGATCTTGATTGGATCAAATTTGGTACCGGTATGGTCTATATGGTTGAACGGCGCTATGAAGCGGCGGAGGCCACGTTTCGTGAACTTTTGCTTACTAACCCGGATTATTTCAATGCATACATACAATTAGGGTTAATTCATAAAATCGAAGGGAAGAAAGATGATGCTAAAGTCTTTTTTGAAAAGGCGACAGGGTTTGATCCGGAAAATGTGACAGCAAATTTTCAGCTTGGCTTATTGCTTATGGAAAGCCGAAATTACGCTGCTGCTGAGAAGGCCTTTGTAAAAGTTTTATCAGCTAATCTTTTACATGGTGGAGCGTTGCTGAATTTGGGATTAGTTCATGGTCGCATGGGTGATTTAAGTCGGGCGACGGAACTGATAGGTCATGCATATGAACAAAGTTCGCAGTTTAAAGATGGATTTGCAAGATTAGGCTGGCTCAGGACGGAAAGTAAAGATTGGTCTGGTGCCCTTGTCCTGGCAAAACGTGACTTGGAAGCAAGCCGTCTGACGCCGGTTTGGCGGATTAATCTGGCTTTGCTTTAC
>JAFGVI010000114.1 GCA_016938065.1 Deltaproteobacteria bacterium
CTTGGTTGACCCGTAAAAGCCGATGATCAAGATCCTGCACCGTAACTATATCGGAAATTGCATCAAAGGTTCTCCGCCACTCATCCCTCGCCCGAGCCAGCTCCCTGACTTTATGCTCCAACTTTTCGGCCACTATACGACCGTATTTATGAAGCAGCTTCAGATCATTGCCTTCATCAGCAGATCCGGCTTTCGTTTGCCCACCATCCTCCTGCAAAATATCCTGCAAACGCTGCCAGAAGATCTCCGGTTCCAAAGGTTTGACAACAAAGGCCGAAGCTCCTAACATCAGAGCCAGTTCCTGCTCTTCGACTTCAGTGTAGACCGCAGAGTAGAAAATAAAGGGAATATTTTTAAGGGTCGCGTCCTTTTTGAGCCGGCGCAGCAGTTCGTAACCATCCATAACCGGCATCAAGGCATCGGAGATGATCAGCTCGAGCGGATTTTTACGGGCCAGTTCCAGAGCCTCCTGACCATTGCCGGCCTCAAACACCTGACAACCATGGCGTTCAAGGCTATATCGGAGAAGCGTGCGATCGTCTAAACTATCTTCCACAATCAAAACGCGCATGGCTTGACCTCTCACAGCTATTTTCGGCTCACCTGCAAAAATTGTCGCATCTGCTCCATTACGGTCAGCGGATCTATCGGCTTTTCAATATAGCCGTTACAGCCGGCTGCCAACAATTTTTCCCGATCGCCACTCATGGCATAAGAGGTCATGGCAATAATCGGGATGGTACCATTGACCTTTGAAGCCCGAATGAATTTAAGAACCTCGGTACCGTCCATATCCGGCAACTGAATATCAAGCACGATAAATTCCGGAGCCTCGCCCAGGGCCATCTCAATCCCCTGCTGACCGGTCTCAGCCCAAAGCACTTCATAACCGTTTCGCTTCAGGATAAAACTTATCAAAGCAAAGTTATCCGGGGTATCCTCTATAACCAGTACTTTGGCCATGCCCATCTCCTTAAGTAACAACTTGCAAAACGCTTGGCAACCTGATCCAGAACCGACTCCCCCGTCCGGCTTCACTCTCCACCCCAACCTCGCCTCCCAAAACTTCAGTGGCCAGCTTTCTGGTCAGATAGAGTCCCAGACCGGTGCCTTGAACCGTTGCTTTAAGCGGTGTATCCAGCCGGACAAACGAACCGAACAGGAGTTTGACATCTGCCTGACTGATCCCGATACCAGTATCCGCCACACTGATTTCAATCCAGTCCCCTGGCGCAATTTTTTGGCCACCTTCGCCAACATCTCTGCCTGAACCTTCTGCCACGGCAATAGTCACCGTCCCTTTTTCCGAAAATTTCAATGCGTTACTCAAATAGTTAAGCAGACACTGCAGCAGACGCCGACGATCCGTATGCATGTTTATCGGTTTTTCCGGTAAGCATTGTTCGAGCGCCAGCCCTTTCTCTGCCGCCGCGCCTTCAACCTGTAAAACGGCCTCGTGCACCAGATCAGAAAGCATAAAGGACTCGGGATAAGGTGTAATTTTCCCCGACTCAATCTTGGCTATATCGATGACATCCGTAATCAAAGAGAGCAGATGCTTGCCGGAGCGCAGCACTCGACCCAGCATATCCCGCTGCTCTTCATTGACACTGCCCACCATATCACCAAGAATAAGACTGGTAAAGCCGATTATAGAATTTAACGGGGTACGAAGCTCATGACTCATCGAAGCAATAAACATCGATTTCAAACGGTCAAGCTCCTGCAATTTAACATTGGCAGTCTCAAGTTGCAGTTTAGCCTGGCTGACATCGGCAAGCAGAGCCTGCAGAGTATTTTGTGAGATCTCCAGATCTTGGGTCCGGCGGGCCAGCTTTTCAGTACGCTCGGCCACAATTACTTCCAAATTATCACGATGTTTTTTGAGCTCCCGCTCCTGCTCCGCAAGCTCGCGATAGGCCCGAATATTTTTAACAATCTCCCACATGGTGTTAGCAAAAAGGGTTAACTGCGTTACATCATTTTCATCATAGGGCTTAGCTTTATTGCCGACTCCTGCGATAGCAACAATCGACTCTGCGTCCATAACCGGCACACTCAAATGACGACTGATCGGAAAATGTCCCTGGAATATGCCCTTACGATTAGGCAAGGACTCATAGTTATTATGAATAACCGGCCCGCGTTCACGAATACAGTCGGCCCATATACCGGTTTCAGCCAGCGGGAAATGATCATTCACCCCCGAAACCGTACAAATATCCATGGCGCCCCGCGACCAGGCGTAGAGCTCAACCATCTGCGTCGACTCATCGTAAAAATGAAAATAGCCAATCCGACTTCTTGTCAGCCGGACATACTCTTCCAGCGAAAAACGGATCAACTGCTCCTCACTCTTATCCCCCATCCGGGAAAGTTCCAGAAGGGAAGCAAAGCGATCCCGATCAAGGGCAACCGCCTGCCAGGCGGCCTGGTTATCCTGACTCTTTCTGCGAAGAATACGAAAACCTGTGAAGAGAGAGAACACCCCGGCCAGATAGATCAGCAGATGCCAGAGAATCAGATTTCGGGCTTGATTGTCGCGCAGTTCATAATAATTTTCCATCGGCACAGAAACACTGACCCCGCCGCGAACATCCCCTTGCGTATACCCCTGATAAGCATGACATTTAAGACAACCGGATTCGGCAATAAACGGCCTCATAAAGCGTAAAAATGGTTTACCGTCGATCATCTCAAGAGATTTAACCTCCTGAACCCCCTTCTCAAAATCAAGCAGAGCTTTAATCTCCCACTCATCCGGCTCCGTTTCCGGTCGCACCGGCTTCAGACTCGTAATGTGACCCCGCACACCGTACTGCTCGGCTCCAAGTTCGTGCACCTGCCGGGTCATATAAGCCGGATTCACCAGGGTGAGGCGGCGCCCGCTCGCGGTCACTATATCTCGTTCTTTAATATGGGAAAGGCCAGGATTGGGAGGCGTAAGGGCGGAAATCGGGACATAAACGCCGCCCTGCATGGCAGCCCAGCGGCGATAGACAGTATCTTTATTGAAATGGGTTTGGGCCTCGATCTCGGCGAGAGCAAACATGGTCTTTTCAGTTTGCCTGAGATTGAAAAAAAGTGACCCGGCCAGTAACAAAGTCCAGAACAGCAGGAGCAGAACGAAGACGCGAACCAGTGAAACAACCTGATATCTCCGTTCTTCCTCCGGATTGACCATCTCCGACCTCCCAGATTTTTCCGTTACAGATTTTACATTACACAACATAACTGACCCTGTCAATCAGCGGGGAAGTTTACTGAAGAGCGATTAGGTCACCGATAAAATCATCTTCCTGATACAGCATATTGGCACAATCTTCCACTTTGACCGCACCCGGCCGGGAAAAAAGATTCTCGTGACAGGCTGCAATACTTAATTTGCCACCAGACGCTGTCTAACCCTCTCAAACTCCCGTGAGCAGCGTCGAACCAGAAATATCCAGACCAGCCCCAAGGTAATCAGGGCGGCAACAGCCATTGAGATCAGGCCGCCCCAGGCGCCGGTGATTTTTCTTTGAATGGCTGCCAGGTTACCGGGCTCAAGTACGGCTTCGGCCGGGTCCTGGGGATTATAATAAACCTCAACCTCGGTACCGGCGGAGCAGCGCTGCAGCTGGGACTCTATTTTATCACGGCGACTTTCTCCTCGATAACCAAAACGCAAACGATGACCCTGATGAAGATGATGGGCTACCATATATGAGTATTCGAGATCAACGGCATAATATGGGATCTGTTGGCCGCTTCGGTTTTTACAGCTCCACTGCCGAATATCGGAACGTAAAATTTTACCGGTAACCGCTGGCCAGTGCAGACTGAGCCGGGCCCGACTCAATTCCTGGCGGGATTGCCACAGTTCAATGAACATATAGGTTTTAGCCGCTGCAAAGATCATGACTAGAACGAAGAAAAACGCTATAAATACTTTTTTCAGCAGCTGCCGTTCGCGCTCTATATTTTCACGGTTATAGAGGGAGACGAAAACCAGTTTTTTTCTCCCCGACTTTTTTTTCCGGAGATAGAGCAGATAAGGGTTGTCGGCCTGATAAAAAACCTCAACCTGGGTCTCCTTTTTTTCAGGATAGTTGAACTTGGTGGTCTGCAGGGCTCCGGCCAGATATAATTGGCTGTCAGGATCTTCAAATTCAACCAGAGGACCGCGCCAGCCGATAACATTCTTAAACAGCATCCGCATCGGACAGGGTCTGGTTTCATAGAGCAGGCGGCTGCCCCAGTTCAATTTCTCCGACTCCGAGAGCTTCCACTTTTTATAGAAAAGACAAAGCAGCCTGGCTCCGGGAAAGGAAACGAGCGGCAGCATCAGTCCCATCCAGATGAAGCGCATATCCATAAAAGCGACAACCAGACCAAGCCCACCGATAACAGTGAGTAGAAAAACAAGAAAGGACAACAGCAAAGCAACAAATCGCGAAAGCTGCTGGTTACCAGCTAAATCCGGATGAATGAGGGCAGACATAAATTTTTTCCTGTAAGGTATCTAAAAATCACCCATTCCGCAAAAAGAATGACGAACTTGGCAGGGCAAAAAAGAAAGCTGAAACTCGGCCAATCCTCCTGCATAAAAAAAGGCCATTTCCTGACTTTCCGAAAAACCGGCAGAGTACCAGCCGTTTTTTCGGAAAGTCAGGAGCCGACCCATTAAATTTGTGCATTTAACTGCAAAAAACCATCTTGCCAGGGCTTTCTTAAAAACCTCCCCCCTCCTAACCCACCCGGGAAAAACCGGAAAACTCATCGGCATTGGGGTCCATTTTCTGACCATAAGTGTCTTCGCCTTGAAATTTGAAGACAATATGAGAAGGGTCAAGGGTGCCGTCAGCCGTGGCGTTCTGAGTGATCTTGAAGTAAACCGTGGCCGTCAACTGATTGGCATCATAATAAACATACTCCGGGGTCGCAGGAAGTTTGATTTCAGTCTCCGGTACGGACATTCCGAAATTATAAAACTCACCCGGACCGCTCGCGGTGGAGCGGCTTATCTTCCAGTTGAAACGATCCTCAACCGACTCCCGGTCCATCTCCTTATCAAACTGAAAAACCATCTTGAAAGTTTTTGAGGCACCCGGTGTTTCAAGATAAGTGTCAAGGGATGCAACCTTGGTTCGCGGCGGCTGCATGTAGGGAAAGGTGACGTCGGCATGAGCAAAAGCGAATTTAGGTTTATCAACCTTGTACATATAGCGGCTCAAGGTATCGGCGAGATCGGGCCGCGGCTCTTCCAGCTTGTCGAAAACTTCCTGGGCCAGATCCATCTCACCCATATCGGCATAAGCATAACCCATTTCAACGTAGGCATCGTAAAATTCATCATCTAAACTGATGGCCTCCTGAAACTTGGCTACCGCTTCATCATAACGACCCTGAGCACTGAAGTTCAAACCCATGCCGTATGGCCCGTTGACAGCTTTGGGAGCCAACCGCTGAATTTTTGCAAACTGATCTTCAGCATCGTTATAGCGCCCGGTCTTGATATAAGCCTGACCCAGAGAGTAGAAGTTGACCGGGTCGGGATTAAGTTTTGCAGCCTTGAAATATTGGGTCTCCGCCTCCTGAAACTTCTCTTGTGAATAGTAGAGATTACCAAGCTTGACATGAGTGTCGTCCCGGGAGGGATCTAAAGAGATCGCCTGTTCGTAAGCCTTGGCGGCATTATAGCTGTCACCCATTTTAAGATAAGAACTGGCGACATAGTGAGCCGTATCCACAGCATTGGCCGACTGCGGGGCCAATCCGATAGCGTTACGAAAGGCAATAATCGCTTTTTTATAGTCGCCCTTTTGATAAGCCGTAATTCCGGCATTCAACGCATTGCCCGCCAGCTGTTCGAGCGAGGCCTGCTGTTGCAGAGCGTTAACAAACAGAGAATCGGCCGTTACCGGTGTAAGAAAGTCACTCATGACCTGCCTGATAATTATAACGCGAGCAAGGCCCGCAGTTAAAGTTTATTGCCGCTGAAATTACGGTTGGCCCTATAAACCATCGCCAGAATCTCAGCCACCGCGTGAAAAATATTCTCGGGAATCTCCTGGTTGATCTCCAGCTTCATGAGAATCTGCAAAAGCTCTGGATCGCGCTGTAAAGGAATATCATGTTTTTTGGCCAGGGCAATAATCTTTTCGGCCACTATCCGCGAACCCTTGGCCACGACTACCGGCGCCTGATGGCGCTCCTGATCATACTGCAACGCTGCCGCCTGCAACAGCCGGCCTTTACCAGGAAAGTGCTCTTCATTCGCCATTTTCCAACCAGAGCTCCGCTCACATTACCAGATTGGGCGCGGCACAAGTTATAAGAGCCTGCTTGAGAAAATAATCTACCCGCGCCTCTTCAAGCTTCTTGTGACCAACGATTTCCGCCAAACTCTTGAGAATAAACTTCTCGCCATATCTGTCGATCAGAAACCTCAGTTCCATAATACACACTTCTTCTCTCATTTTTCAAGCCCTCCACACACAGGTTATCTCTTTTATTCAGTGTATCGGTGCAAGTATGTCGGCAAGCCTGCCGGATCATAAATTATTCTTCGACAGAAAAATAAAAAACTTGAGGTGACTGTTCAGCCAGCATTAATTCTGATGGTACTCAGGAGTGTTTCTGCAACTTTTCGCATAATTTCGTTTAAAATTTAACCCGAACGCGATAATCGAGCGCGGCTTCTCCCTTAGCCGGCACCGGAATCCGCCAGGAAGCCGCACTGCTGCTCTCTTTGATATGCCGGTGCGATTCCGTCAGAATCTCCCAGTCTCCGGGAATCGGTTCCACGACCTTAATTTCGACCGCCTCGGCTTTGGCATTTTTCATAACGATGGAAAAATCTGCTTCATAAATATAATTATAACGGCCATCACCGGCAATTTTTTTAAAACTGGTCTGTTTTCGGGTTGCGCTCAAATCGAAAGCCTCGCCCAGTTTAAGTCGCACTGTCTCATTTTCCGGGGTGTGGTCGATACGATCCTCACCCACAAACTGCAGGGCGCCTTTGCCATCCTCTTTATAGACCCGCACCACCCCTTTGGGGAGCGCCAGACCCAGGTGATTATTTTTACGATTTTCAATTTCAATAAAAACCCCGACTTTAAGCTTACGGTCGATCTCACCATAGGCCTGACGATAATAAAAAGAGCTGCCTCTGAGCAGGAACTCCTTTTTACAGGAAACGGCTGACGCTTGCAAAAGCGCCACCTGCTTACTCTGATTATCGGCAATCGTGGTCGGCCGTGCAAGGGTATAGAGATGATATTCAAACATCTCTTCCTGGGCCATATTCTGAGCTGAAGCCGGCATCGCCTTCATCATCATCTCGCGCCGCCCGCCACCATCAAACTGTGGCTCAGAAGGAGCCTGATGGACATCGCCGGCGACCAGCTGCACTCTGGCATCTGGATAACTTGCCCCGCTGGCATTGGTCAAGGTTACCCAGCCGCTAAGATTGACGGCGTCATCATCGGCATTGAGTTCAGCCACATAATCGGCCTGCCAGCGTAAACCGCCAGTCAGATAACTCAATTCAAGCTCTTTGCTTCCACTATGCTGATTTTCCACAAGCATCGTCAAGGTCGGCCGCTCGCGCAGGTTTTCCGGCAGGGCTGAAAAAGCGAGACGCCCGGGAACCCCAGTCTCGATATGGTCGTCAAACTGCAGCACAACCCCGTTATTGGCACTTAAAACTTTAGCTGATCTGCGGCTTTCAACCCCGGAGGTCGGATGCCGGCTGATCACTTCAACCGCTTGCCCGACATATTTCTGTAAAAGGGTTTCCGGAGTCAGAAGATCAAACTCAAAATTCTGTTCAATAACATTAAGACCTGAGGCACTCAAAATGGCGGTCTCAGGCCGCATCTGGGCGCTGACTTCGCGAAAAGCGAGTTTAATCTCCCCTTTTTCAAGAAGCAATTGCCTTTTATCCTTAATCAAGGCCAGATTCTGATTATATATAGTAACCGCCACCCCGATCTGATCTGCGGAAGTGGTAACCACCTCGCCCATCGGCGGCGGTGCAGAGAAAGCAGCAAACGTCGTCAAGGCTAGAAATAAAACCACGGCAACCATACGGCATACTGATTTAGGCAACATCTGCTCCCTCCCTGAAAAAAAAGACATCCAACATAAGCTCACCCTTCTGACCTACAACATCATTTCAGACAAGTCAAGCCGGGTCGGAAAGTAAAATATTTTCGGTTTTAATCAATAGCAAAATGCGTTATTACTGCTACTCCTGAACGGCCGTCATAAAACACAAAAGTTTTCACCAAGAAGAGAAAGTTTACTTAAATAATGTCTCTGCCCTCGCGCCTTAATCGAATATTGCCGACCATTGTACTCTTTTTGACTATCGTCATTTCGACCGCGATCCTCTATGGCCCCGGCCTCGATTACCCTTTCTTTTTTGACGACTACAACAGCCTGATGAATGATCAGGGTCAGGTCAGTTCCATGATTACAAGTCCGGCCCCGGCTTTGCACGATCTTCGCACTTATCCGCTGCGCCCGGATCGCAGCCTGACCTGGCTGAGCTTCGCCATAAGCTACAAACTGAAGCAGATGAGTCCGGCAGCCTTTCGCATCGTCAACTTCGGCCTGCACGGCTTATGCTCATTTCTGGTTTACCTGATCATTGCCCTGCTTCTCTTTCGCCATATACCAGCAACCGACCCCGGCGCAAAAAGATCAAACCTCTCGCCAATCTGCTGGCCGGCGCTTTTCGGGGCTCTCTTTTTCCTCTGTCACCCGCTGGCATTAAATACCGTTCTTTATATCAGTCAGCGTTTTGGGGCCCAGGCCGCATTTTTTTACCTGCTCGGCTTTTACGCCTGGCTGATGGGACGCCGCAGAGATTCAGAAATTTCGCTCTCCTCACGACAAGTTTTGTGGTTTCTGCTGGCGGGAATATCTTACTGGGCCGCGCTGCACAGCAAGGAGATGGCCATAACCTTACCTCTCACCATTACCGTTTACGAACTCTATCTCCGCCAACCCCGGCCCGGCGACCGCAAAAAACTCTTTTGGCTGGGGGGAATGCTCTTTCTGACCGGCGCCATATTTTTTCTTTTCGCCTTTAAGATCGGACTTTTCAATCAATCCTGGATCAATATCGGTTTTCGTTCCAAACGGCTCTGGTCGCCCGGCATTCAATTTTTAAGTGAGGCCCGGGCTTTTTTCCACTACTGGCAGATGCTTTTTCTGCCTTGGCCGCAAAGCTTGAGCCTGCACCATGAATTCTTACCAAGCCCCGGGTTTTCCGACCCGGCGGCTCTGGTCGCGATTATGGGCCACACTATTTTAATCGCCGCGGCCTGGAAAATCCGCCGCCACTATCCTCTGGCCGGTTACGGCATCCTCTGGTTCTATCTCGTCTTAGGCCCGCCCTATCTTTTTCTGCCGCAAAGAGAGCTCCTCGTCGAATACAAAACCTATCTCGCCGCCCCCGGCGCCATCATGCTGATTGGCAACCTCATGGCGGTGACTCTCCGGCGAATAGAATCTTTACATGAGAAAAATAAAAACCGAGCCCGTGCCGGTCTACTCCTTTTCAGCGCCGGCTGGCTGCTTGCGCTTTCCACGATCACCTGGCAGCGGCTGCCGGTTTTTAAAAACCAGATCACCATCTGGAGCGATGTCTTAGAGAAATATCCGACCAGCCGCCGCGCCTTGAACAACCGGGCGGTGGCCCACCTCAAAAACAAATCACCCGAAGGAGCTCTAAACGACCTTAATACCCTGGTCCAGAATTACCCCGGCTATGCCCGGGGTTTCGAAAACCGGGGACGCCTGCGCCTCTACCTGAAAGATTACCGAGGGGCCGCCGCCGATCTGCAGATGACCTTAAAACTGCTTCCGGATGAACCGGAACTTAAAACGACCCGAAACCAGATAATAAGACTCTATAAAATGGCCCGAGAGGCCGCGGAAAAGGAGAATTTTCGATGAAAAGTTTTCGCCAGGAACTCTGGTTTGAAACCAGCAAACGCCGGGAATTTATCAAC
>JAFGVI010000115.1 GCA_016938065.1 Deltaproteobacteria bacterium
CACGGCGACGCGACCCCGGAAAATTTCATGGCCGGAGGCGGCCTCAGTATCGTGGCCTTCGACCTGGAACGCTGCCATCGCGACGACCGGGTTTTCGATGTCGGCCGGATTGCCGGTGAATTGAAGCATTTCTTCCTGATGGCTACCGGCAATAAATATGCGGCCGAACCTTTTATCGGCCACTTCCTCTGGGAGTACGCCTGCCACTTTCCGGACCGTAATCGCGCTTTCGGCTCCATCACCGGCCGGGTGCCCTTTTATATGGGGCTGACCTTGCTGCGCATTGCTCACAACAACTGGGTCAGCCCGGCCTACCGCCGCTGCCTGATCGACGAGGCGAAAGCCTGCCTCAGGGGGTTCTGATGCACATTAAAGGACTTCTTTTCGACATCAACGGAACTCTGACGGACATCAAGACCGACGAAGGTTACGAGGATATTTACCGAACATTGAGCAACCTCCTCTCATATCAGGGGATTATAATCGACGCGAAAACCTTGAAATCACAGTATTTTCAAATTATGGATAAGCAGCTGGCGGCCAGCGAAACCCGTCATCCGGAATTTGACGCAGTCGCCATCTTCGCGGAGATCTTGGGCCTGCAGGCAACCGCTTACACGCAGCAGCTGGCTCCGGAAAAGCTGCAGATGCTACCCCTGTTTCTCGCCGAAACCTTCCGCGCGGCATCGCGCTTCCGCCTTCAACTCTACCCCGGCGTCGCCGAAACGATAAAGCAGCTGCATGACAGATACCGACTGGCAATTGTTTCCGACGGCCAGACAGCTTATGCCCGGCCCGAACTGAACGCCGTCGAACTCAGTCAATACTTCAACCCGGTCATTATCTCCGGAGACTTCGGCTACCGCAAACCGGACAAGCGCCTTTTCAGGAAAGCCCTGACCGCGCTGGCCATGACGCCGGACGAGGTGCTTTTTATCGGCAACGACATGTATCGCGATGTCCATGGCCCCCGAAAACTCGGCATCAGAACGGTCTTTTTCAGATCAAACCAGGGTCAGCAGGAAAAGGAGGGGGTGCAGCCGGATTACATCATCCACTCCTTTCCTGAACTGCTTGACGCCATCGCTTATTTTGAACGCTGAATCTACTGTTTCAACTCCTGCAGGGCCAGCTCCGCCGCTTTCGGAGCAACAAAGTTTTCGCTGGCCAGAGCCGCCTGCAGATTGCTTAAGGCCTGTTCGCGATGGCCCAGTTCTTTATGAATCATTCCCAGATGATAAAGGGCCTCGGGCACCTGTTTGATTTTAGCCTCTACCCCGACCAGCAGCTCCAGAGCTTTAACATATTCGCCGGAACGGTAATAGACCCAGGCGGCGGTATCCATCAAAACCGGCTCTTCGCGATATTTATCGATGTAGGGTTCGAGCAGCGTCCGAGCCTTGGCCAGGTTGGCAGGGATCGGCTGATGCTCGGCATAATAGTAGGCTAGGTTGTTGGCCGCCACCAGGGCCTGCGGATTTTTGGCCAGAACTTCATTATAGATAGCGGCGGCGGCGCTGAAGCTGCCGGTCTGTTCATAAAGATTGGCGAGCAGCAGGGCATAAACCTGATTTTCAGGATTCTTCTCATGCAGCTCCCGCCCCCGGGCCAGAGCTTCCTGCGGCGACCCCTTGAGCAGTTCCAGGCGCACCAGGGTGAACAGCGCGGCCCGATTATCAGCATCCTGCGAAAGTACTTTGAGCAGGCGCTCCCTGGCCGGCGGAAAATCCCGCATCGATACCTGGATCTGGGCTAAAAGCACATTGAGTCGCGGATTATCCGGATCTTTGGCCAGATACTGCCGGCAAAGTTGCAGAGCATCGGCCGCCCGGCCCCGACGCACCATCAGGCTGGCAGCCAGATCAAGCAGTTCGGGGTTGTCGGGATTCTGCTGCAGCGCTTTTTCCGCCGTTTCCAGAGCGTTGGCAAACCTCCCCTCCTGCTGATAGAGGCGCACCAGAAACATCGCCATCGGCGCCATTTTAGGATCCAGATCAAAAGCTTTCTGCAACAGCTCAACCGCAATTTTAACCTCCTGATTCCCGACATGGGCTTTCGCCAGACTGAACATAACCGGCACATTCTGCGGCACTTCTTTAAGCACGGCCCGATATTCGGCAATCGCCCCGTCAAAATCGCGCCGCTGCAGGAGAAGATCGCCTTTCAGAATCCGCGCGCCAAGATCATTCTTGTTCTCCGCCAGTATTTTATCAACCAGCACCAGGGCATGATCAAACTCTTCCTGCTGTACGGCAATCTGTGCGAGGAGCAGTTCGGCCCGTAAAAATTGAGGCCCGGTTTTCATCCTTTCGGAATAAGCGGTCAAGAAGTCACGAGCCTTTGTCATCTCCTGCCGGCTGATCAGATATTTCGCCATCATCTCAGTCAGCACCAGAGAATCCGGCAAATCAACCAGCCCCTGACGTAAAACCGCCAGAGATTTATCCTCTTCCTGACCGTCGGCCAGAAAACGAATCAAGAGTACCCGATAACGCTCTTCCTCGGGCCGATCCTTGACCATCGCAGTAATAAGGGCCTCGGCCTCAGCCCGTCGCCCATTACGCAGATAAAAATTAACCAGCAGCATCCGGGCTTCAACTTGCTTTTCTTTCTCCTGCTGCGAGATCAGCAGGTTAAGCTGGGCTTCGGCCTCAGTAAATTTCTTCTGCCGCTCCAGAATCGCGGCCAGCAGCAGACGACCAGATTTATTCTGGTTGTCGAGCGCAAGCAACTGCTCAAGATAGGCTTGAGCGCCGCTCTGATCTTCATGTTTAAGACGAAGGTTGGCCAGCAGAATATAGAGATCGGGTTCCTTGCTGCCCGCAGCCAGAAGTTTTT
Organism: Deltaproteobacteria bacterium; assembly: GCA_016938065.1. Taxonomy (GTDB): domain Bacteria; phylum Desulfobacterota; class Anaeroferrophillalia; order Anaeroferrophillales; family Tharpellaceae; genus Tharpella. Next base: position 2,839 of record JAFGVI010000115.1, read on the forward strand.
CCAGAACCCCGACCGCCTCCTGCTCTTTACCCAGAGCCGCCAGACAAGCCCCGCGCAAAAGCTGAGCCTCCTGGTTTGCAGCCGCCACAGCCAGAACCTTATCAGCTTCAGCCAGAGCTTTATCGGTTTCGCCACCCATCAACAGAAGACGACCCACCATGACCTGAGCGGCCGTCTGCCCGGCATCAAGTTCCAGGGCCTTATTGAAAGCCCCGTAAGCCCGCTTGAACTCATTCTGATGAAATGAACACATCCCTAAAAGATAAAATGCCTTGGCAAACTTGGGATCGACCTGCAGAGCGTTTTTCAGTTCGAGGGAAGCTTTCACATAATCACCCTGTTCGTAGAGGGCCGCCCCTTTATTATAGAATTTGTCCCGTTTCTCCTGCGGGCCGCCGCCACAGGCCATCAGTGACAAAACCAGCACCAGCACCAGCAACACTTTCAGCAAACGCGACATAGTAATCCTCCAAAACAAAAAAGTTAAATTACGCTTATCCGAGACCGGTAAACCAGAGCTCCAATCTTTTCACACCGACCGTCAACAGGATCAAAGCCACCGTCAGCTCCAGCCAGCGGTTGGGGCTGCGGGACTCCTCCAGAACCACTTCGAAAGCAAAAAAGACGGCAAACACCTTCACTACCACCAATCCCAGGGAAACAGCAAACAGCCCCTCAGGAATAACCGCCAGCACCAGAAAGGAGACAAGCAGAATAAGAAAATCAAGCGGGGTGCTGCGGTAACCGGCCCGCCGGGTAAAACGCAGCACCAGCAGCGTAAAAGTCACCAGGGAAAGAAAACTCAAGTTACAGAAAATTTCCAGTGACAGACCGAACCAGACGTCGCCGGCATTGCTATGTGCCAGCTCACACAGATAAACCAGCGTCGGCACAATCAGGTAGACGGACCAGCGCAGCGCCATCCCGGCGCGCTCGGGCCGGAAAAAACGCACACCGACAAACAGCAGTAATGCCCCCGGCGCCAACAGCGCCAGCCAGTCCGGCACCGAGCCGATCGACAGGACCAGAATCAACAGAACCAAGCCTAAGTTGACCTGAAGAGCGCGAAACAGAAACTTGATCAGCTGAATCAGCTGGTAGTGCTCGCGGATGCGCTGCTGCAGGGCCTGAGCATCGACGGTCTTAGGCTGCCGCCAACTCCATTTATAACGGCCGCCAAAAAAGAAAGCAAGCAGGATAACCGACGCCAGAGCCCCATAGACCAGAAGAATAACCCAGTCGTTGAAATAGCGCAGCCAGAAAGCTGCACCAACCATCACCGCCTGCAGAGCATAGACCATCAGCACGGCTTCGGAGTGAAAAAAGCCGAAGCGCATCAGACGGTGATGAAAGTGGTTCTTGTCGGCCGTAAAGGGTGAACGGCCATGATAAAGGCGCTCAAGCATGACCGTCAGGGTGTCAAGAATGGGAAACCCGAGTAAGAGCAACGGCATGAACGGGCTTAAAACCGCATCTGACTGCGACATCCAAAGCGATAGAACTCCAGCGAGAAAACCCAGCATCTGACTCCCGGCATCACCCATGAAAATAGTTGCCGGAAAGGTATTGTAGCGCAGAAAACCGAAGAGAGCGCCGACCACGGCCGCAGCCGTAATCAATACAAAACTGTCAGCGCTCTGCAAACCCAGAGAGCCGAGCACCACAAAGATCAGCACCGAGATCCCGCCGGCCAGACCATCAAGCCCGTCGGCCAGATTAATCGCATTGGTCACTCCGACCAGCACGAAGACACTCAAAGGAATTGCCAGCCAGTCACCCAGAACCATCCCTTCCGGCAGTAGAACCCCGCAGTTTCTGATCTTGACCCCGCCGAACACAACCACGACCAGTGCGGCCATAATCTGAGCACAAAATTTGGCCCGAGAACCGAACTCCATGACATCATCAAGAAATCCGGCACCGACCACGATCAACAGAGCAATCATGAGAAAGGGGAAAAGGGCAATTCTCGGGGCCCACAAAAAAAGCGGCACGGCAAGCCCCACCGCCATCGCCAGACCGCCAGTCTTGGGCATGGCGGCGCTGTGCACCTTACGTTCCTGAGGCAGATCGACAACATGCAGGGCGTAGGCCAATCGCCGAAACAAAGGCACCAGAGCAATCGTCAGGAAAAGAGCCAGCAGAAAGGTTGAAAAGACAATCATCTTATTTTATCGATCCGGGCACCGGGTAGAAATTGATCCAGAAGCGGCAGAGCTTTGCCCATAAAGGCCTGTAATCTGTGATCGGCATCCTCGACCTTTTCAAATTCACCCACCGGAGTAATGAGCCGCACCAGGGCTCCATCAGTACGCTGTTTGGTCAGGGCGTCCCAGAAAACATAGAGCTTCAGCTGATAAGCATTGGTCAGATTGCGCCCTCTCTGGGGAAACCAGTAGTAAACCAGCTGGCGCCGACCGTTTTTCAGCATAAAAGCGCGATTGACCTTGATGTTGCCGACACCGGGAATCTCTAAACGCTGTTCTGCGGCTCCCTGAAAAACCCAGCCGCTGCCGGTCAGACAGGAGGCGGGTGAATGAATCGATTCACCTTTACGCTGGCTTTCGTAATAGGCGGTATAAAAATTAATCTGCCGACCGCTCCCGTTTTCATAATCTATCATAAAATAATCACTCAGATCGAGGGCATCTATAAAGATCTTCTCCATCACCTGAGTTTTACCGCGCCAATCGCCGATAACCAGAGGAAACTGCTCCAGCGGCTTGATCGCCGGAATTTTTTCCCGGAATTCTACTCCCTGAGAGATCGACCAGGAGATCAGCAATAACAGTACCGCCACCGCCAGAGCCGGTTTCCGGCCGCGTTCACCGGCAGCCGGGGAGAAACCGGTTTTGCCGGCAGCCGTATCCGGCGAAACCGGCCGGGGCAGCTGTCCCGGCAATTTATTGAGCAGCCACATCTCCACAAGGAGAATGGCCAGCGTCACCATAAAGAACAACCACCCGGAAAAATCGTGAAAAAAACCCTCCGCCACCTGCGGACCGAAAGGTTCGTACAGCAAGCCAGTCACCGCGATCCGAAAGCTGTTGGTCAACACAATCAGCGGCAGCGTCGAAACCACCAGCAGGATGCGCTTCCAGAATGGAGCCCGAAAAATCCAGGCCAGCAGCAGACCAAGAATAATGACTGGAAAAAGATAGCGCAGACCGCTACAGGCATCGACCACCTGCAGTTGGGTAAAACCCAGATCAATAGCATTACCTTCGCGATAGGCTGACAAACCGGCCAGCTGCATCATCTCGACCCCGATCTGGGAAGAGAGCAGTTTAAGTTTCAGGGAAAGCCGGCTGTGCAGAAAACTGGGCAGAGGAAACATCGCGGGGATCATGAGTAAAGGAAAGAGCACCTCCTTGAGACGGGCCCAGCCGGCATGAATCCAGCACAAAGCCAGCACCATCAGCCAGGCCGAAAGGTAGAGCGTCAGATACTCGCCGCCCAGCTCCCCCAGCCAAAAAAGGGCAAGAGCCGCCAGGAAAAGCAAAAAACCGGCAGGAGAAACCCTTTTCGGCAGACGCTTAACCGCATCCCTTTTTTCCCAGATCATATAAAGGATAATAAATGGAACCAGATAACAGTAGTTATAATCCTTACTGTTCCAGCTTTTTATCATATAGACCAGGCCATCATGGTAAAGCAGCAGCAGCAAAAGAGCATAAATCACAACTGTCAGCATAAACGCCCCCCTTTACAAACCATTTGATCCGTAATCTTAACCGATGCATTCTATACGCATCAAGTCAGCAAAAAGTCAACGACAAGAAATTTTAAGTTTGCAATTAAACAATGGCTATGCTAAAGGCCCCGGTTTGGATTAAGGATGATGAGATTCAAATCAAAAAATAACCTTGAGTAAAGAAAATGCCGCATTCCCCGGCGCTTTACCCATATCCGGCCCGGTAACGGATGCCGAAGCCGATCGAGCTTGCCGGCTTCGGCAGGAGCCACCAGGGTCAACAAACTTTAACAGGGGGTTTAAATTTAAACCAATGACAGAACACAACATCACCAGCAGTACTGAACAGGATAAGCCGTCAATGGCGGCCGCAATGGACGAAAACTTCGACATGAACAATGCTTCCGAGGATGAAGAAGGTTTCGACGAAGAGGGTTTTGACGACGATTTTGCCGCCATGTTTGAAGAGAGCATTAAAGGCAAAGACGTAAAAATCGGCGGATTGGTGACCGGGACCGTAGTTCTGGTCAGCGACAACGACGTCGTCATCGACATCGGCTATAAATCCGAAGGACATATCCCGATCAACCAGTTTCGTAACAGTAATGGCGAATGCACAGTCGCTGCCGGTGACGAAGTCGATGTTTTTCTTGAGCGCTATGAAGATGAACACGGCAATATACAGCTTTCCCGCACCAAAGCCGAACGGATGAAGGTCTGGGAAGAGATCAAGCGGATTGCCGATGAAGATCAGACCATTGAAGGGGTCATCACGAGCAAGGTCAAAGGCGGTCTCTCCGTCGATATCGGGGTGGCGGCGTTTCTGCCCGGCTCCCAGATCGACCTTAAACCGGTACGCAATCTCGATAAACTGATCGGTGAACGCTATAAGTTCCGCATTCTCAAACATAACCAGAAACGCAATAACGTGGTTATCTCCCGACGGGCCGTGCTGGAAGAGTCACGTGAGCTCATGAAGGAACAGCTCCTTGACAAGCTTCAGGAAGGTGCGGTCGTCGAAGGGGTGGTCAAGAATATTACCGACTACGGTGCCTTTATCGATCTGGGCGGACTCGACGGCCTCCTGCATATTACCGATATCTCCTGGGGCCGGGTCAACCATCCGAGTGAGCGTATCAATGTCGGCGAAACCATCAAGGTCAAGATTATCAAATACGACCAGGATCGTCAGCGCGTCTCCCTGGGCATCAAACAGCTCAAGGAAGATCCCTGGACCAACGCCGCCGAAAACTACCCGGTAGGCACCAAGGTTACCGGTAAGGTTATCAGCATCAAAGATTACGGCGCCTTCGTCGAGATTGAAGAGGGCATCGAAAGCCTGGTTCACGTCTCCGAGATGTCCTGGACTAAAAAGATAAAACATCCGACCCAGATTGTCAATGTCGGCGATGAGATTGATGCCGTGGTTTTAAGTATCGATCCGGAAAAACGTCGCATCTCGCTCGGCATGAAACAGGTCGAGCCCAACCCCTGGGACAGTCTTATCGACAAATACCCGGTCGGCACCAAGATTGAAGGTGAAATCAAAAATATCACCGATTTCGGTCTTTTTGTCGGCATCGAGAATGATATTGACGGCCTGGTCCATATCTCGGACATCTCCTGGAGCAAACGCCTTAAGCACCCCGGAGAAATCTACAAAAAAGGCGATACGATTCAAGCGGTCGTACTTAACCTCGACACCGCCAATCAGCGCTTCTCCCTGGGCATCAAACAGCTTAATGAAGATCCCTGGAAAAATATCAGCGAAAAACTGATGTCCAACGATCATGTTACGGGAGTTGTCACCAACATTACCGACTTCGGGGCTTTTATTGAACTGGAAGACGGCGTTGAAGGACTGGTTCACATTTCTGAAATCACCGCCGACAAAGATAAAAAGACCGAAGATGTTTTAAAGGTCGGCGATACCGTGACCGCCAAGATTCTCAACATCAATAACGATGACCGCAAAATCGGTCTGAGTATCAAGGCGTTTCTGGAAGAGAAAGAGAAGATGGAGAGCGGCGAATACATCACCGACAGCTTCCAGAAGGGTAAAGTCTCTTTGGGCGAAATTCTGCAGCAGGCCAGCGACAGCCAGAAAGAGGACGAAGCAAGCGCCAAAGCCGCCGACGAAGCAGACAGCAACGAATAAAAGCCTGCGAGCTCGTTGTCAAACCTGAAAAAAAACTGTGAGCCCGGTAATTGCCCGATCAATTACCGGGCTCTTTCTTTAGCGGCCAGCAGAAAAACCTTAAGATATGGGCCGTAAAGGCCCCTTAGGTTGCAGAACTCGCTCCCGCATCAGAGGAAACGGACTGGCCCCGGTTCGGCAGCCGGCGAACGCAAAGCCGGCCGGCCGGCATGCAGCCCTTTACCGGCAACGTCTTAAACCATCAGGAAAAATTTATGATCTGGTTCATCTTTATTATTGCCGCCCTCACGGTACTTGTTTCCGGTCAGCGTTTGACCCGGGCCGCGGATCAACTGGCCGAGGTTACGGGCTTAAGCCACGGCTTTATCGGCGTCATTCTTTTAGGTTTGGTCACCTCCCTGCCGGAGCTGGTCAGCACCGTCAGCGCGGTCCTCTTCTGCAACGCACCGAACTTAGGCCTGGGCAATATTTTCGGCAGCAACGCCGCCAATCTGGCAATTCTGGCTTTTCTGGATCTGGCCGTCATTCGCCAGATCAATCAGGCCCGCCACAACCTCAATGAGGAAAACCAGCTTACCGCGTACCTCTCGCTGATCATTATGAGCCTCGCCCTGATGGGACTGGCAAGCCGGGGTTTCTGGCATATCCTGCACCTTGACCTTTTTTCTCTGATCATCGCCGCGGTCTACATTATCGGCCTGCAGAAACTGCATCGCTTTCAGACCCCGGACAAGCTCATCGACGACGCCGCCCCCCCTGCGGCTGCAGAGAAAGCAACCATTCCCGCCGAACTTCGACGCAGCCTGATGATAAATGCCGGCGTTATTGTCGCTGCGGCCATGACCCTGGCGACAAGTGCCGAGCATATCGCCACAAGCACCGGCTGGGGCACTACCTTTGTCGGCAACAGCCTGCTGGCCATAGCCACTTCCCTACCGGAAATTGTCGTCACCTTCAGCGCCGTGCGCATGGGCAGCTTTGCCATGGCGGCCGGTAATATTTTCGGCAGCAACATCTTCAACATTGCCATCCTTGCTGTAGCTGATCTCTTTTTCTTCCGTTCCAGTCTGTTTGCGGCAGCCTCTCCCGGCCAGAGCCTGATCGCCGCCATCGGCCTGCTGATGACCGGTCTCTATCTTTTTGTCGGACGCTACGCTTCGGAGAGAAAACTGGCCGGACGCTGGCCTGTCGACTCCCTGCTGGTGGTCGGAGTCTATCTTTTCAGCCTTTATGCCATCTTTACACTGCCCTGAACCGGCATGCAGAATCTTCAAGAGCCTATTTTCACTTGACAAAACAGGGCAACCATTGTAAGCGAGGCCTGTTTTATCGGTTTAAAATACAATAGACAATCGCCGCCAGCCCGAAACCGGTTGCGGTGTTCATTTCAGACCTGAAAGTTAAAGGAGGATACCCCATGTCGATGCTCAACAAGTCCTGTAAAGAGTTTAACGAAGTTCTGGCTTCCAAAGCCCCGGTCCCCGGCGGCGGCGGCGCGGCCGCCATGGGTGGTGCCATCGGCATGGCGCTCTCCAATATGGTCGGCAACCTGACTATCGGCAAAAAGAAATATGCGGACGTTGAGGATGAGGTAAAGGAACTTGTGGCCAAGGGTGCCAAGGTTATTGCCGGTCTCGAAGCCCTGGTCGATAAAGATGCCGAAGTTTTCGAACCCCTCTCTAAAGCTTACGGCATGCCGAAAAGCACCCCCGAAGAGCAGAAACTTAAAGACGAAACCATGGAAGCCTGCGGTAAAACCGCCTGTTCCGTACCGCTCGATATTATGCGTCTCGCCTACGAAGGGATCAAAATTCATCGCCGGATGGGTGAGATCGGAACCATGATCGCCATCTCTGATGTCGCCTGCGGCGTTGTTTTCCTGAAAGCGGCCCTGATCTCCGGCAGTCTCAATGTCATCATCAATATCAACGGGATCAAGGATCAGTCTTTCAACCAGGCGGCCAAGGCCGAAATGGATCAACTCTTGGCTGATGGCAGCCGGATTGCCGACGAAACCCTTGAACTGGTCCTTGCCAAATTGCGCTGAATGCCGAACATAATCATCAACTAACGTTAAATTAGACGATAAGGAGAAAATCCTGATGGCTGAAATTTTAAAAGGTAAACCGGTTGCCGACGCCATGAAAGAAGAACTGGCGAAAAAAGTAGAAACCTTAAAAGCCCGTAACATCATGCCGAAACTCGGCATTATCCGGGTCGGCGCCCGCCCTGATGATCTTTTTTATGAAGGCGGCGCCAAGAAAACCTGTGATTCGATCGGCATGGCCTATGAAATCTTCGAGTACCCGGAAGATATTAATCAGGCTGATTTTGAAAAGGCCGTCACCGCCGTCGGCGCCAACACCTCAGTACACGGTATTCTGATGTTTGCTCCGCTGCCGAAACACCTGGACGATCGCAAAATCCGCGCTCTGATTCCAGTAGAGAAAGATGTCGACTGTCTGACTTTAGGCGGCGCCGCCAAGGTTTTCGCGGATGATCTGACCGGCTTTCCGCCCTGCACACCGACTGCCTGCATGGATATGCTGCACTTTTATAACATTCCCATCAAAGGCAAACGCTGCGTCGTTTTAGGCCGCTCTCTGGTCGTCGGCAAACCGGTGGCCATGCTTCTGCTGCGCGAACACGGCACCGTAACCCTGTGCCATTCGCGTACCGAAAACCTCAATAAAGTCTGCCAGGAAGCTGACATTCTGATCGCCGCCGTCGGCCGCGCCAAAATGGTCAAAGCCGATTTTGTCAAGCCCGGCCAGGTAGTCATCGATGTCGGCATCAACGAAGACCCTGACAATCCCGGCAAATACTGCGGCGATGTTGACTTTACTGCCGTTGAACCCGTTGTTGCCAAGATCACCCCGGTCCCGGCCGGCGTCGGTTCAGTTACCACTTCGGTCCTCTGCAAACAGACCATCATGGCCTGCGAATTGCTCAACCCGTAAAGATTTACCAACTTTAAGATAGTAAAAAGGCCCGGAAGATATTTCCGGGCCTTTTCACTTTAACCACTCAACTCTGTTATGGTTTCGCCTTTCTCTGCGGCGTTACGTCCGTCTCTGCGGGAGACAAAAAGCAGTTCCCTCGAAAACATATTTAACGCTGAGTCACCCGGCAATCGCGGCAGAGATCGAAAAAATCTTCAGGCAGGTCAGCTTTTTTACGAAAATAGTCGCACTGAAATACCGGGGCGATTTCAACACCGCAGGCACTGCAGTATTTGAGATCAAGAACCCGGGACCAGCGATCGATGATTTTCCGGTCGCCATCTTCCTGAATCTGTATGGCTCCGGTCGGGCAGACATAGACACAGGCGCCGCAACCGATGCACTGTTCCGCCTCTTCGCCAAAGGGCGGCACGACCACGCGATCGACCCCGCGCTGGGCGAAGGTGATGGCGTTGGCTCCGACCACTTCGCGGCAGACCCGCTCACACTGACCGCAGAGAATACAGTCATCGTAGCGCAGCTCGAAACGGGAGGTTTCGAGCCCATGTTCAGCCGCCAGACGATTGAGCTCGGGTGAAGTATTACAGCGGGCGATCAGCATCTCTAAAACCATACGTCGGGCTTTAACCGCCGCCGCGCTCTGAGTTTCGACCACCAGCGGTCTGGTAATCGGATAGTTGCAGGAGGTCGTAACCGTCGACCAGTCGCCGTCGCTGATCTCCACCAGACAGAGACGACAGGCACCATAGGGTTCGAGCAGTTCATGGTTGCACAACGTCGGAATTTTTATATTGAGGGCGGCGGCCGCAGCAAGAATGGTCGTGCCCCGTTCAACTTCGCTCTTTTTACCGTTTATAGTTATCGCAATCATCATCCTAGTCCTTTAAACCTTACGGAATCGTAAAAAGTCAAAATTGGATGGCAAAGTAAAATGTTCAGATGCGAGGCGCCGGGAACCTGAGGAGTGAGGCGTACAGGCAGTACGCCGCAATGACGAAGGTTTCCGAGCAACGAAGCAGGTGGACATTTTACGAAGCCATCAAGGCTTTGCAGACACCGGCCGGACACTGTTTATCATTAATGTGGGCCAGATACTCATCGCGGAAATAGCGCAGGGTGCTTAAAACCGGATTAGGGGCGGTTTTACCAAGTCCGCACATTGAACCTTGCTGAATGACTGGAGCCATCTCTTCCAGCAGGGCAAGATCGGCCATGGTTCCCTTACCTTCGGTTATCTTGACCAGAATCTCATGCATGCGCTGCAGACCTTCACGGCAGGTCGTGCATTTGCCACAGGACTCCCCTTTGAGAAAGGCGACAAAGTATTTGGCGACATCAACCATACAGGTCTGATCATCCATGACGATCATGCCGCCGGAACCCATCATTGAGCCAAGCTCGGTCAAGGCATCAAAATCGACCGGCATATCGAGATGGGCTTCGGGAATGCAGCCGCCGGAAGGACCGCCGGTCTGCACCGCCTTAAAGGCCCGGTTTTTGGTAATCCCGCCACCGATATCGAAGATGATTTTGCGCAGGCTGATGCCCATCGGCACTTCGACGAGCCCGGTATTCTTGACCTTGCCGACAAGACTGAAGATCTTGGTCCCGGTACTGCCCGCCGTACCGATACCCCTGTACCAGGCGGCGCCGCGATTGATAATCAGGGGCACGTTGGCCCAGGTCTCGACGTTATTCAAAACCGTCGGCTTACCCCAGAGACCGCTTTCAGCCATATGAATATGCTTGGCCCGGGGTTCACCCACCTCGCCTTCGATCGAAGCGATCAGGGCACTCGATTCGCCACAGACAAAGGCGCCGCCGCCTTTGCTGATGTGAATATCAAAATTAAATCCGGAACCCAGAATATTATCTCCGAGCAGACCGAGTTCACGGGCGCGGTTGATCGCGCACTGAAGATTGCGCACGGCCTGCGGGTATTCATTACGCACATAGACATAGCCGTCCGTGGCCCCGATCGTAAAGGCACCGATCATCATCCCTTCGACAATAGCGTGGGGATTTCCTTCAAGAAGACTGCGATCCATATAGGCCCCGGGATCGCCCTCATCCGCATTACAGATAACGTATTTAATCTCACCCGCCACTTTCTTGGCTGATTCCCATTTACGCCCGGTGGCAAAGCCTCCGCCCCCGCGCCCCCTGAGGCCCGCTTCACTGACCTCGGCCAGAACCTGATCGGGAGTCATCTCGGTCAAAGCTTTCTGCAGAGCCTTATAGCCGCCGATAGCGAGATAATCTTCAATACTGGTCGGATCGATATAGCCGTTATCACCAAAAACCAGTCGTTCCTGAAGCTTGTAGAAAGGCACATCTTTCTCCAATTTAATCCGCTCCTTCGTGGTAGGATCAAAAAAGAGGAGTTTATCGAGAACCTCGCCTTTGGCAATAGTCTGACTGACAATATCGGCAACATTTTTCTCTTTAACGCGCTGATACAAAATCCCTTCGGGCCGGACTACGGCCAGAGGCCCTTTTTCACAATAACCATGGCAACCGGTGGTTTTCACTTCGACCTTGTCCGCCAGACCGGCGCTTTTCAATTCCGCTCGCATCAGGTCGACGACCTTGTCACAGCCATGCGCCTGACAGCCGGTTCCGGTACAGACCGCGATCATGGCCCGGTCGGGATCACGCTCAGCCGCACACTGGCTGCGATAGGCCTCAAGCTGCGCTGCATTCTCTATCTTTTTCATCTTATTTTATCCTTTATAAAAACAGGTTTCTTTGCTTGACATCTTAAAAAACTGCCGCCGCTTTTTAACGAAAACGATTGAGGATTTCCGGCAGCATTTCGGCTTCCAGCTCTCCGAAATACTCTTCGTTGATCACGGCAACCGGCCCCAGAGCGCAGGCCCCGACGCAGTTAACCGTCTCAATTGAAAATTTCAGATCGCTGGTCGTACCGCCATCGGCAATGCCGAGCTCACCCTCCAGAGCAGTCAGAATTTTGGCGGCACCCCGTACATGACAGGCCGTGCCGACGCAGAGACTGACCATATGTTCGCCCTTGGGTTCAAGGTTGAACGCTTTGAAAAAGGTGGCAATGCGATAAACCTTGGCCACCGGAACTGCGAGACAGGCCGCCAGGGCCTCAAGCTCGGGACGGGGCAGGTAACGGTTCTTATTGCGGTTTTGCATCTCCTGCAGCATAGCAATAATATTGGCGGGATTGTTATCGTAGAGGGCTGCAACCTCTCGGCTTAATCTTTCTGCACTCATACTGGCCCCCTCTTAATCGAGCTCAATCTGGCTCATTTTGACCTTTTTCAACAGACGGTCATAGGATTTGTCGACCTGCTGTTGAATCTCGGCGATATTGGCTTCACTTAAATGACGGAAACGGCCCTGGGGCTTGAGGTAGTCGATCACCGGCCGGTGATTTTTGTGGGTCACCGTCATCTTGTATTCCCCGTTTTCGATTTCATAGAGGGGAAAGACCTTGCTCTCAACGGCAATCCGCCCGATGCTGACAGCCAGATTGGGCGCCATGCGCCATCCCGTGGGACAGGGCACAAAACAGTGAATGTAGGCCGGCCCCGGCGTGTCGGCGGCTTTGCGGACTTTCTGCATGAGATCAAACGGGTAACTCGGTGACGCCGTAGCCACATAAGGAATGTTATGAGCCGCCGCAATTTCGACGATGTTTTTCTTCATCGTATGCTGCCCTAAAGGGTCAGCCTTGCCCGCCGGCGAGGTCGTCGTGGTGGCACCGTAGGGGGTGGAGCTCGAACGCTGCACCCCGGTATTCATATAGGCTTCATTATCATAACAGATGTAGACCATATCATGCCCGCGTTCCAGAGCCCCGGAGAGTGCCTGCAGGCCGATATCGACGGTACCACCGTCACCGGCCTGGGCAATGATGGTAATTTTGCGGTCGACCGGATATCTGCCTTTCCTCTGCAGAACCTTGATTCCGGCCTCAACCCCGGAGGCCACGGCGGCGGCATTCTCAAAAGCCACATGAATCCAGGGCACCTGCCAGGCGCTGTGCGGAAAAGATGAGGTTACGATTTCCAGACAACCGGTCGCATTGGCAATGATATAATCCCGGCCCAGGGTTTTAGCCACCAGACGCACCGCCAGCAGCTCGGCACAGCCCTGACAGGCACGATGGCCGGGAGCCAGGGATTCCTGTTGCGGCGCCAGCTTGGCGGCGTAGACGTTTAAATTCTCCATTATTCCCGCACTCCTATCATCTTGTATTGATGGATTTCGTTCGCTGCCGCCATCTTTTCCGCCTGATCAACCACTGCCATAAAATCGCTGATGGTAATATCACGCCCGCCCAGTCCGGCGATAAAGCTGGCCACATAGGGGGCCTGGTCGGTAGAGTACAGAGCTGAACGAATTTCACCGGCTACCGGACCGGCGGTTCCGCCAAAGGAGACCGCCCGGTCGATAACGGCTAAAGTTTTAACCCCGCTCATTTCAGCCCGCAGAGCCTCAACCGGAAAGGGGCGCCAGAGCCGCAGGCGGATTAAACCTACCGGGCGATTTTCCTCATCGCGCAACCGGTCTATCGCCTCCATCGCCGTTTCACCGACACTGCCCATGGTCAGCAGCAGGGTTTCAGCCCCTTCGCTGCGATAGGTTTCGACAACTTTATAGTGCCGGCCGAACCTTTCCCCGAAGTCAGCGAAAACCTCCTTGATCACCGCTTCCGAACCTTTCAGAACCTCATCCTGACACTTCTTGGCTTCGCTGAAAATTTCCGGAATGCCGACGGTGCCCATGCTGACCGGAGCATCCGGATTAAGCTGCACGGCCGGCGTATATGGCGGCAGGAATTTATCAACCTCATCCTGATCGAGAAATTCATGGGGCTCGATAACATGACTCAAGGTAAATCCGTCGATGTTGACGCTGATCGGCAGCAAAACCCGATGATCCTCGGCAATCTTAAAGGCCATCAGGGAAAGATCGAAGGCTTCCTGACCATTTTCGGCAAACAGGGCAATCCAGCCGGTATCGCGCACCCCCATGATGTCGCTGTGATCGTTCCAGATGCTGATCGGCCCGGAAACCGCACGGTTGGCGATCGTCATCACCACCGGCAGACGCAGCGCCGGAATTATATAGAGGATTTCATTCATCAGAGCCAGACCCTGCGAACTGGTGGCGGTGTAGGTTCGGGCCCCGGCCGCTGAGGTGCCGGCGCAGACGCTCATGGCTGAATGCTCTGATTCAACCGGAATAAAAGCCGCATCCAGCTCACCGCTGGCAACCAGTTCGGAAAGGTGTTCCACAATGTGGGTTTGCGGGGTAATCGGATAGGCGGCTATGGCATCAACATTAGCCAGTCTGACCGCTTCACTGATTGCCAGCGAAACCTCGATTCCTATTCTTTTAGCCATTACTCACCCTCCTCGACCATGCTGATACAGCCGGTCCAACACTCGGTCGCACAGATTCCGCAGCCCTTGCAGTGCTCAAGATCAAAATCGTAGCTCCCATCCGCAGCCAGCACAATTGCCCCTTCCGGGCAGACCAGATAACAGACCCCGCATTTGATACATTTTGCCTTATTGGTTTGTGGCCTCTGGGAGCGCCAGTCCCCCGTGCGGTACTCGGCCGAGCAGCCGGGCCGGCTCACCATAAAACCCAACTCATATTCATGCCAGGCTTTTTCATTAAATTTCTTCGTCACGATTTACTCTCCTTAGCTCTTATCCGACTTCTTAAGTCGAAAGCATCATCAAAGTTGACAGCTGCTAGATCAGGTCAATCTCAGTCTCGTCGTAGGCCCGCTGCATGGCTTTGATATTGCGGGCCGCAATCCGCCCGAAACGGGCTTCCAAAGGACCCACCAGAGCCGCAACCGGAATCAGGGCACAGGCCTTGACCGCAGCCCCCAGCATCGTGGTATTGGTAATCGGCAAGCCCAGCTCCTCCATGGCAATCCGGGTGGCGTCAACCCGGGCCAGAGAGGTTTTAAAACCATAATCACGCCGCAGCTCAGCTACCGATTTAGCGCTGTTGATAACCAGCATGCCGTCGCTTTTCAAGCCCTCTTCGACATCAACAATGGATAAGACGGAAGGATCAAGCACGAGAACAACATCCGGACTATAAACCTTTGTTCGATTACGGATTTTCTGGTCACTGACCCGAGCAAAGGCGATTACCGGAGCCCCCCGACGTTCCGGACCGAAACTGGGAAACGCCTGGGCGAATTTGCCTTCGTTGATCGCGGCAATGGCCAACATCTCAGCCGAGGTAACTCCACCCTGGCCACCTCTGCCGTGCACTCTGACTTCGATC
>JAFGVI010000116.1 GCA_016938065.1 Deltaproteobacteria bacterium
GATGAAATCAGCCCAAAACAAAATCACCACCCTGAAAGAAGCCATCGCCTTGCTGGTCCAAGATAATTGCCATTTGAGTATCGGCGGTTTCACGATCAACCGCAACCCGATGGCCGCCGTCTATGAAATTATCCGCCAAGGTAGAAAAGGGCTCCATCTCTACGCTCACTCCAACGGTCAGGGGGTCGACGAACTGATCGGTGCCGGATGCGTGGCCCGCCTCGACATCGCTTATGCCGGCAGCGGTCGTTTTGCGCCGACCTGTGTACGCTTTCGCCGGGCTGTGGAAAACGGTGAACTTCTCGTCGAAGACTACTCCAACTACCAGATGACGCTGCGTTTCATGGCCGGAGCCATGGGCCTGCCCTTTCTCCCGACGCGCTCGGGACTGGGCACCGACATCATCAAGCGCTGGGGGTTCAGCAAAGACTTAAGAGAAGAGGACCAGACCCTGCCGGAACAGAAACTGGTTACCATCGACAACCCTTTCGGCAACTGGGGCGACACCCCGAAGCTGGTGCTGGTGCCGGCGATCAATCCCGATGTTACCATTATCCATGTGCAGCAGGCCGACCAGCGCGGCAACGCCCGGATTCAGGGCTTGACTTTCGCCGACATCGAACAGGCCAAAGCCGCGCGCCATCTGATTATCACCTGTGAAGAGCTCGTCGCAGAAGACTTCCTCAAACGTGATTCCGACCGCAACCAGATTCCTTTTTTTCACGTCGATGCCGTCGTGCCGGTCGCTTGGGGCGCTTATCCCACGGCCTGTTACCAACATTACGATTATGACCCGCACTACCTGAACCATTATCGCCAGGCGGCCGAGGATGATGCAGACTACAGGAGCTACCTTGCCGAAAAGATTACAGGGACCGCCGACCATCAGCATTTTCTCGAATTAAACAAGCCAGAACATCTGCAAAGCCTGGTCGCCGACCCTGAAACCGGCTATGCCACCGGCCTGGAAAGAAATCAATAAGCTATGGGAAAAAAAGAGATAGAGAAAGGTTACAGCCGTCGTGAGATGATGACGATTGCCGCCGCCCGTGAGATCAAAAACGGCGAAATTGTCTTTTGTGGAACCGGGATCTCGATGCTGGCAGCGATGGCGGCGAAAAACATTAACGCTCCGCAAAGTACGATTTTTTTCGAGACCGGAGCGATCGATACGCTGCTCGCCGAGGTGCCTTTAGCCGTGGCGGATTCCCGGGTCATGTACCGGACTGCCGTCAACGGCGGCCTGGCTGACGCCTTTGCGACCATGCAGAATCGCTTTACCGGCAGCCGGGTCGTCGGCATTCTCGGAGCCGCCCAGATCGACATCTACGGCAACCTCAACTCGACCGCGATCGGTAACTACCATAAGCCGGACGTGCGCTTCTCGGGCAGCGGCGGAGCCTGCGATGTCGCCAGTTTCGTCAACCGGACCATCATCTTCATGCAGCACGAAAAACGCAAATTTGTCAGCAGACTTGATTATCTGACCAGCCCCGGCTGGATCGACGGACCCGGCGGACGGGAGCGGCTGGGCCTGGGGCCGGGCGGCCCGGAAACGGTGATCACTAATCTCGGAATTTTGCGGTTCGCTAAAGAGAGCAAAAAAATGTATCTCGCCGCCTGCTATCCCGGGGTCACGCCCGCAGAAGTCCAGGAAAATACCGGTTTCTCCCTTGATCTAGAGCGTGCCGAAACCTTCCCGCCGCCAACAGCGGCAGAACTTGAGATTTTGCGCCGGCGCTGTGATCCGCAACGTCTGATTCTGGATTAGGCCGGATCAGGCGACACTCTTCCCGGCCGGGCCCAAGGCCAGCACCCTAAACCGCGCAGGTACCGGGCTTCGTAATATCCCAGTCTTTATTATCGATGCGCGTGACCATAACCGGACAGGGGGCATGCCGCACCACCTTTTCGGCAACACTGCCGAGAAGAATATGGGAGAGCCCGGTATGACCATGAGTCGCCATGACAATCAAATCGACATCAATCTCTTTGGCATAGTTGACAATCTCCTCATAGGGCACCCCGTGACGGATTTCACCCTGACAACTGATTCCGGAGGTTTCACAATAGCCGGAACAGTTCACCACTTCACTTTTGATCGCCTCCTGAACCTTGGAAATAAACTCACTGCCGACCTCAAGCGTCGCATAAGAGGGCATATCCTCAATCACCGAAAGCAGGTGCAGCGAAGCATTAAAATTGCGACAGAGCTCAACCGCATAACGTAAAGCGCTGCGACTGTTTTGTGATCCATCCGTCAAAACCAGAACTTTTTTTATCAGCATCACATCCTCCCTGCGTAATTTCCGCTAAAGATTTTACCACCCCGAAACCGCCCGCACCTGAGCGCGACAGCCGAAAACAAAATGAATGATTATATTAAAGCCCTCAGCCGCCGGCTTGTCAAGTTAAGAGACTTAGAGGGCCTGACATCTTGAAACTGGTTGATTCAAAGGCCCGCCTGCAACCTTTTCGTCATTTCACTGTAGTGAAAAAATCGTTCCCAATCCAGCAACCCGGCCAGAGCCCGGGAGACAATCCGATAACCGTTCTCCTCCAAAATCGCCGCTGGATTCAAACCCCCGATCAGCACCGCTCCGAAATTTCCTTCATTGACCGGAATATCCAGCAGCGCCTGCCCGGGCCAGCCCAGAGCCATGAAACCGCCCAGACCGATGCGCTTGAGACGGCCGGCCAGCTCCTCGACGACCTCCCGGCTGTCGGCCGGAAACTCGCGAAAACTGGCCCCGATTTTACCATCACCGGTGGCAATAGCCCCTTTATAATCGGTCATGCCGCTGCGGATGAACGCTTCCAGCGGGTCAAGACTGGTGCCGTCATAATTGATAATTTCAACGAAACGCACCGCCTCTTTACCCTGCAGTTCGAGCAGGCCGCCAAAACGGGAGTTGGTGGGAATTCCATACTGAAGCAGCACCCCATTCAGAGTGATTGAACAGACCGTAGCGAACCCGATATGCCCGGGTGGAATCACCGCCGGGCCGATAGTTTCACCGGGCCGAAGCAGGGCCATAAGCTCTCCCATGGCAAACCCTTCGGCAAAAACCCTTTCAATTTCAGAAGCGCAGAACAGCAGATCCTTCGGTTTAACCAGAGAAACATTAGCCACAACCGTACCCCGCTCCAGCTCCAGATCAAAGCTCATGCGATAGGTCATCTGGTGAATCTTGGCCGAAAGAAAACCGACTTTCTCAATAATTCCTGTCGCCTCCAGCTCATGCAAACCCAAAGCGCTGATCTGTCGGCCGCGCTTACCGAAATTAAGGGTCAGGCCGGATTCATCCATCTTATGAAGATAGAGACGCACGGTTCGTTCGCTGATCTCGTGACCGGTATGCTGCAGTTCGGTCGTAATTTTACGACCGCTAAGCGGTTTTGCCGTCTCTTTCAGAATCCTTAAAATAGCCTGTTCCTTACGATTCATGCACTCTCCATCAAATTATATCAATCCGGCGAAGCCGGAAGTAACGTAAATCTTCAGTTAACACCATCACAGGGTAAACAATGCCAACCGTAATAACAAAAGCGGTCAAAAGTCAAGCTTTGATAATCGAGCGAACTCAATGTTTATTTTATACAAACTAATATTATTCGGCAATTTTACCGAACAGTACAGCAATAAAACATTTTTATTATAAAGCGATAAAAAGGAGTAAGTTCTCTATTGACAGAGAATAACTGTTGATGATAGAGGCAGACAAGCAACTATTATTCGGCAAACGATTGCCGCAAACCACTGACAAAAAGGAGTTCATTATGATCCAATGGCCGAAAGCAAATGACGCTCTGGGAACCGTTAACCGGGGCAACCCCTGTGAATCAGGACTTTGCACCCTTTGCCGGGCAGACTGTAAAGGCAAATGTGAAACCTGGCTCTCCAGCATCAGGGGCCGCAAACTCCTCTACCCCAGAGACTTCGGCACCATTACCGCCGGCAGCGCCAACACCACCCATATCGGCGTCAATTACAACTCCCTGCGCATTCAGGGTTACAACTATGGAGCTCAGGGCCTGGCTCAGGGCCTCTCCAACGACCCGGATGACTGCATCTTTCCCAACGTCAAGATCGAAACTGAATTCGGCCAGACGCTGAAAACCAATTGCCGGGTGCCGCTGCTCTCCGGCGCTCTGGGCTCGACCTTCATTGCCGCCAAATACTGGGAATCTTTCGCGGTCGGCGCCGCCCTGGTCGGCTTTCCGATTGTCGTCGGCGAGAATGTCGTCGGCGTCGACAAGGAGTCGATTCTTAAAGGCGGCAAGATTGTCAACGCCCCCGAACTCAACCGCCGCATCGACACCTTCCTGCGTTACTACGACGGCTACGGCGCCATTATCGTGCAGATGAACGTCGAAGATACCCGCAACGGGGTCGCCGAATATATCATCAACAAGTACGGCGGCGACAAAGTCATCATCGAACTTAAATGGGGCCAGGGGGCCAAGGATATCGGCGGCGAGATTCAGGTAACCAGCCTCGAATACGCGCAGTTCCTCAAAGGCCGCGGCTATATCGTCGATCCCGACCCGACCCTGCCCGAAGTGCAGGAAGCCTTTAAACACGGTGCCATCCGCTCCTTCGCCCGCCACAGTCGCTTAGGCTACACCAACCTCGACAGCATCGATGAAGTCAAAGCCGATTTCATGAACTCGGTTGACTATCTGCGAGGTCTGGGCTTCAAACGGATCACTTTAAAGACCGGCTCCTACGGCATGGAAGCTCTGGCCATGGCCATCAAGTTTGCCAGCGAAGCCAAAATGGATCTTCTGACCATCGACGGCTCCGGCGGCGGTACCGGCATGAGTCCCTGGAACATGATGGAGACCTGGGGCGTGCCGTCAATCTACCTGCATGCCAAGACCCATGAATATGCCGGCATTCTTGCCGAACAGGGCGGCAAGGTCGTCGACCTCTGCCTCGGCGGAGGCCTCGCCCGCGAAGACCATATTTTCAAAGCCCTCGCCCTCGGCGCCCCGTTCACCAAACTTGCCCTGATGGGACGGGCGGTCATGATTCCCGGCTATCTCGGCGCCAATGTCGAAGGGGTCATCAAACCAAAAGAGCGTCAGCGCTTGAGCGGCAACTGGGACGAGTTGCCCCCGAATGTCGCCCAGTACGGCAATTCCGCTGATGAGATTTTTGCCGGCTACTACGAGGTTGAGAAAAAAGTCGGCAAAGATGAGATGAAAAATATTCCTTACGGTGCCATCGCCATGTATACCCTGGCCGACAAACTGGCCGCCGGCCTGCAGCAGCTCCTCGCCGGTGCCCGTAAATTCAATGTCAACGAAATCACCCGCGACGAGCTCTTTTCCGGCAACCGCGAGACCGAAACCGTCACCGGCATCCCCTTCCTGACCGACGTTATGGATGATTCAGCGAAACGGATTCTGAAGGGATAAAAAAACACCGCGTCAGCCTTAATAACTGACGGTAGAACAACATACAGGCGGGGAGTAAATCGGCATGATTTGCTCCCCGCCTTTTTTTATTACGGGAACTCGTTTAAATTATGCCTTGTCCGCGATTGATTGCCGCTTGACATCGTATCAAACTTGCAGGTATGAACAAACCTGTATTCACAATTCAACCCGATCACTCAATTTAAAATACCCCTGACTGAAAAATCTATGCGTGCTCTATTCGACCGTCTGAAAATCATCATTAAAACCTGCTGGCGCATTTTGAGTTTCAGCCGGGCGGTGTTCGCCAACCTGCTCTTTGTTCTGCTGCTGGTCGTTCTCGGCGCCAGCCTGCTCGATTATGAGAAGGCGCCGCCGGCGACGCCGGCGGCGCTCCTGCTTAAACCGGTCGGCGTGATTACGGAAGCGGCTCCGATCAACGAGCCCTGGCATAAAATATTACGGGAGGAACTGGAAGAGCTGCAGCAGAGTGCTCTGCAGGATATTCTTGATGTCGTCAAGAGCGCGGCCCACGACACAGGCATCACCCTGCTGGTACTCGACCTGAGCCGCACCGACGAGCTCAGTTTGAGCCAGATCACAACCATCGGCGAGGCTCTGCAGAAATTTCGGGAGAGCGGCAAAAAGTTGATTGCCATCGGCAGCCACTTCTCTCAGAGCCACTACCTGCTCGCCTGTTATGCCGATGAGATTATTCTCAATCCCATCGGCGGCGTCGAGCTTACCGGCTTTGCCCGCAACCGTCTCTACGGGCGGCAGGCTCTGGAAAAACTGAAAATCAACTTCAATTTTTTTCGCGCCGGCACCTACAAATCGGCCCTCGAACCTTTCTTTCGCGACAACATGTCGGATGCGGCCCGGCAGGCCAACCAGGTGTGGCTGGATGACCTCTGGCAGAGTGCCGGCAACCGCATTGTCAGCGAACGGCATCTGCTGCACGAAGAGCTTAATGACTATATCAACAACTACGATCAGCATCTGGCCGTCAACCAGGGCAATGCGGCGCAGGCAGCGCTCGCGGCCGGTCTCGTTGATCGCCTGCTCTCCGCTCCGCAATGGCGCCGCTATCTCGCGGGGCTTGCCGGTTCTGCTGAAAAAGACCACGATGATTTCAAACAGATCGACTGGCGCGACTATGCTCAGCAGATTCAAAAATCCTACCGCAAAGCCCCCACCTTTGAAAAAATTGCTCTGATTGTCGCCCGCGGCACGATCACGCCGGGGCCGCAGCCGGACTATCGGATCGGCGCCGACACCTTGAGCTCACTGCTGCGCCGGGCCCGCTGTGACAGTGCCGTCAAGGCCGTGGTTATCCGCCTGGACAGCGGCGGCGGCAGCATGACCGCCTCCGAAATTATCCGTCAGGAACTTCTCCAGCTCAAGGAGAGCGGCAAACCGGTGATTATTTCCATGGGCCGCCTGGCCGCTTCGGGCGCCTACTGGATCTCGGCTGACGCTGATGAAATCTGGGCTGAACCCACCACCCTGACCGGTTCAATCGGCGTTTTCGGAGCCTGGCCGACCTTTGAAAAAAGCCTTGACGCCATCGGCATTCATAATGACGGTATCGGCACCAGCCTCTGGGCCGACAGTCACAACCCGACCCGCCCGCTGCTGCCGGCCCAGGCCCGGGCTCTGCAGCTTGAAGTCAATTACGGCTACCAGCGTTTTCTCGAAATTGTCGCCGGGGGCCGCCGTTTGAGTCTGGCTGAAGTGGAAAAAATCGCCGAAGGCCGGGTCTGGAGCGGAATGCAGGCCAAAGAGATCGGCCTGGTTGATCATCTCGGTTCTCTGGCGGATGCGGTCAATGCCGCCGCCGCCCGGGTCGGCCTCAGCGCAGCCGATGCCGTCTATCTGCAGGATGAAAAAAGTGCCGCCGATATCATCAGCAGCCTCTTAAAGGCGCAACCTGAAAGTCTGCTGGCATTTTTACCGAAAAGCTGCCGCGATCTGGCCGGAACCATCGAGCAGCAGGCCTCCGGCTTCTGGACTTTTCCAGACCCTGAAAACATCTATGTTTACAGTTTTCTCGAAGATTTTATGCAGTAAGCTCTTCTTTCAAAATTGACAAATCCTCTAAAACCAACTATAGAGTTCCCTCTTTTTTACCGGTGATAATTTTTCACCTTGATTCAACGGGTGCAAGGAGATCTCAAAATGTGTCGGCTAAGTGCCATAATTTCAGATAGTTATTTCTCTCCCATGGAAAATATCATGGCCCTGGAAACAATGAAAGAGGGTCATGACGGTTCCGGCCTCGGCCTGGTCTTACGCGATCTCGGCGGTGAGTTTCAGGGCTTGAAAGAGTTTCCCATTCTCTCCGGCATCTGCAGCAAAGCCGGTTTGCGGGTCATGGACGAGTACATGGTCAAACTCGGTTTCAAGACCAAACATCTCTGGAACCCGCGCATCAAAGACTATCAAGGTCAAATGAAAGTCAGGGGCTTCTATTTCGCCCGGGCCTATGAGTTTCCGGAATGGGCCGAGGAGGCCGGGACTGAGGCACAGAGCGAACTTCTGGCCAGAACCAGGCTCGAACTGATTGAAATGGGTAGAGCCGATGAATCGATTATCATCTTCTCGTTCTGGCCCGATCTGATCACCCTGAAAGAGGTCGGCGACCCTTTGGATGTCGGACTCTTTTTCGGCCTCGACAAAAAACCCCTGCTTGCCAAGAACATCTTTGCTCAGGGACGGCAGAACACAAACTACGCGATCAATCTCTACGCCTGTCACCCCTTCTTTCTTGAAGGCTATACGACCATGACCAATGGCGAGAATACCGCCTTTGTCCCGATCCGTGAGTTTCTCACCAGTCGCGGCCTGCCTGGTTATGTCGGCTATAAAAGCGACTCCGAGGTTTTCTGTCACATCCTTCACTATATGCGCAAGGAATTGAAATTCCCCTTGAAATATTACAAGGATGTCATCACTCCGCTCTTTGACCGGGAGATGAGTGAGCGTTCCGATAAAGCAGCGATCGAACTGATTAAACGGGTCTTGCGACCGCTGACCATCGACGGCCCCAACTGCACCATCGGTACCGATGTCGACGGTACCGTCTTTATGGCCCAGGACGCCAAGAAACTGCGCCCCGGCGCCATCGGCGGCGTGCCCGGCAAATATGCCCTGATGTCGGAAATCTGCGGCATCGATGCCGCCATTCCCGACCGTGACCGCAGCAAAGATGTCTTTCCTATGAAATACGATATGGCCATGATTGCCAAAGATGCCAAGGAGATCAAGATATGGAATCAAAAACACGGCTCGATGTCAACGGTCAACTGACCTTAAAAGAGCTGCCTTATATAATCCGCTGGGAGTCGGACAAATGCACCCGCTGCGGCCAGTGTACCTCGGTCTGCCCGCAGAAAGCGATCGAACCGGCGGTTTTTGTTCATCGTCTGGTGACTTCGGACGGCCCGTTTCCCCTGCCCCAGAGCATCCGGCAGATCGGCCAGGGCATTAAACAGGTCACTGATATTGAACGTTATTGCGTCGGCTGCGGGGTCTGCTCACAGGTCTGTCCCAATGATGCGATTTTTCCTGAGTATAATGAAAGCAACAAATTCGCCTTTCATAAGAACCAGGGCGGCAGTCCCTATAAAAGGGGCGGACGCCGCAACAGCACCGAAACCTCGACCCTCGACAAGCTTAAATTTACCCGGATTTCAATGCTCACCGACCCGGCGCTGGACGCCGGTCGCCATGAGTTTCATATCCGCACCCTTTTAGGCCGCAATCTGGCCCCGACCGAGATGCCGCTGATCATTAAAGATGATGAGCTGGGCCTCGATGAGACCGCCTTCATTCCTCCGGTGCGCGAGATTTTTCCGATCCGCATCGGCGGCATGTCCTTTGGCGCCCTCTCCCCCCATATGTGGGAAGGTCTGGCAATGGGGGTCGCCTACCTCAATGAAGTCGAAAATATTCCGGTAGTCATGTGCACCGGTGAGGGGGGCATGCCCCCCCGCCTTTTGAAATCGCGTTTTCTCAAATATTTTATTCTGCAGATTGCTTCCGGCTATTTCGGCTGGGATGAGATCATTCACGCCATCCCCCACATGAAAGAGGACCCGGCCGCCATTGAAATCAAATACGGCCAGGGGGCCAAACCAGGTGACGGCGGCCTGCTGATGGCCTTCAAAGTTCTCGATCTGATTGCGAAAGTCCGCGGCGTACCGACCAAAATCGATCTCGCCTCACCGCCGACCCATCAGACCAAATATTCAATCGAGGAGGCCGTGGCTAAAATGCTGACCTCGATGTCAATGGCTTTTGGTTTCCGGGTGCCGGTCTATCCCAAGATTTCGGGTACGAAAACGGCGACTGCGGTACTTAACAATCTGGCCCGCAATCCCTTTGCCGCGGCCCTGACCATCGACGGAGAAGATGGCGGCACCGGAGCCGCCTACAATGTTTCGGTTGACAAAATGGGGCATCCGATCGCCTCCAATCTGCGCGAATGCTACCTCAACCTGGTCAAGATCGGCAAACAGAATGAGCTGCCGCTCTTTGCCGCCGGCGGGGTCGGTAAAACCGGTTCGCTGGCCGCCAATGCCGCGGCCCTGATCATGCTCGGCGCCTCCGGGGTTGACTGCGGCAAATACATCATGCAGGCCGCTGCCGGCTGCCTCGGCGATGAACGCAACCGCTGTAATCTCTGTAATGTCGGACGCTGTCCCCGCGGCATCACCACCCAGGATCCCCGCCTCTACCGGCGCCTCGATCCCGACAGGGTCGCCGAACGCGTCGTCGATATTTTTAAAGCAGCGGATTCAGAACTGAAAAAAATCTTTGCTCCGATGGGCCGCAGCACCCAGCTGCCGATCGGCATGTCTGACGGCTTGAGTGTCAGCGAAAAGGCTATTGCCGATCAGCTGGGTATCAGTTACGCCTGTTAAAAAAGGCTGACAGATGAGTTTTCCGGGAGAAACAGAGTGATTTTTACGCTCTACAGCCTTAAAGCTTTAAGTTTTCCAACAACTGAGAGAAGGTAAAACGATGTACGAAATCAGCGGCATTGTCTTAAATCAAAGAATCTCTTCCAAGGACCTCGAAGAGAAAATTCAGGCGGCCGTCAAAAGCGGCAAACACGAGCTGATGATTTATGCCGACGGGCAGCATGGCATCGGCGGACGTCTCTGGCCGACCCCTGAAGCTAAAAAAATAGTCGTTAACGGCACCTCCGGCCAGCGCCTCGGCAGCATGGGCATGATGGGTACTGAGATTATCGTCAACGGTTCCTGTTCCGACGATGTCGGCTGGCTTAATTGCGGAGCCCGCATTACGGTTTTAGGGGATGTCGCCAATGGCGCACATAACGCCGGAGCCCAGGGTATTCTCTATGTTCAGGGCGGCGGCGGCGCGCGCTGCGATACCATGACCAAATTCAATCCCCGTTTTGCCCCCCTGCAATCCTGGTATTTCCGTGATGTCGGCGACTCCTTTGCCGAGTTCAAAGCTGGCGGTATCGCCGTGGTCTGCGGGGTCGAACCCCGGCACCCGGACAGCGTTCTGGGCTACCGTCCCTGTGTCGGCATGGTGGGCGGCACTATCTATTTCCGTGGTCAGGCGGATGACCACAGTGCTAAAGACAGCCGCATCGAAGACCTGAACGATCAGGACTGGGCCTGGCTGACCGAGCATATGGTGCCCTACCTGACCGCCATTGACCGGCTCTCCTACCTCGATGAACTGACCCGGAAGCGCAGCGACTGGCAGAAGATTGTCGCCCTGAGCCCGCAGGAGCGGAACACACTCGGAGCCGGGTCCATGCCCATGGCCCGCTTCCGTCTCGAAAACTGGGACCAGGAGGTCGGCAAAGGCGGCATCGTCGGTGATCTTCTGACGGAAGACCGGCGCATTCTTCCCTATATCACCTCGGCTGAAGACCGACGTTTTTATCCCACCTGGGATAATGACCGCTATCAGGCACCCTGCACCTACAACTGTCCGACCGATATTCCGACTCAGTTGCGCACCCGTCTGATCCGTGAGGGGCGTCTGGAAGAGATGCTTGAGCTGGTTCTGGCCTACTCTCCTCTGCCGGCAACCGTCTGCGGCAAGGTCTGCCCCAACCCCTGCATGGACGCCTGCAGCCGGTCGGTCCTGCTTAAGGAGCCGATCGAAATCGGTTTTCTGGGCAGTCTCAGTCTCGACCTGCCGGCCCCGGCCAAAGCTGCGGAACGGCCACAGAGGGTGGCGGTTATCGGCGGCGGCCCGGCCGGGCTCGCAGCCGCCTGGAAACTGGCCCTGGAAGGGGTTAAAGTAACCCTTTTCGAACGTGAAGCTGAACTCGGCGGTAAAATCTATCTCTGCATTCCCGAAGATCGTCTGCCGCGGGAGATTCTGCACAAGGAGATCGCCCGTTTCCGTTCATTGGGCATTGAGATTAAAACCGGAGAAGCCGTCACCGCTGCAGAATTTGCCGCTATCAGAAAGGATTATGACGCAGTGGTTCTGGCCAGCGGAGCCCATGCCCCCCGCATGATCCCCTTTCCCGGCTACGAAGATGTGATCCCCGGCATAGTTTTCCTGAAAGCCATCAATAACCGCCAGCCCATGAGCATGCAAGATAAACGGGTAGTGATCATCGGAGCCGGCAACGTCGGCATGGACATCGCCGTCGAAGCCTATAATTTAGGCGCGCGCTCGGTAATTGCCGTCGACATTCAGGCCCCGGCCAGTTTCGGCAAGGAACAGAAAATGGCCGCCGCCCGCGGCACGCAGATTCTCTATCCCAAATTCACCGACCGCTATGTCAAGAATGAAAAAAAGATCTACTTTAAGGACGGCAGCTACCTTGACGCCGATGCGGTGCTGATCTCAATCGGCGAGAGCCCGGAACTGGAATATCTGCCGGCAGAAGTCAGCCGCGAACGCGGTTACCTGACGATTGACAGCTGGGGCCGCACCAACCAGGAGAAACTTTATGCGGTCGGTGATGTCACGGCTCCCGGCCTGATTACGCACGCCCTGGGAGCCGGCCGCCATGCGGCCCAGGCAGTTTTAGCCGATTTCGCGGGCGAGGGCCTGACTGACCGCACTCCAAAAATGGTTGATTACAATCGCATCAAGAGCGAATACTATGAACGTGACCGCCAGAAAGTTGGCCGGGACGGTGATACTGAAGCCCAGCGCTGTCTCTCCTGCGGCACCTGTCGCGACTGTGCCACCTGTGAAGAGTCCTGTTTCCGCGGCGCCATCACCCGGGAAGAGACCGCGGACGGCGGTTATCAGTATGTCGTGGATGAAAATCTTTGTATTGGCTGCGGTTTTTGCGCCGCCGTCTGCCCCTGCGGCATCTGGACTATGAATCCGGCGGAATAATAAGAACTTATGTGTGGAATAATCGGCGTTTACAATCACCCGGAGGCCAGTAATCTGGCCTATCTCGGCCTCTACGCCATGCAGCATCGAGGTCAGGAGAGCGCGGGTATCATCTCGACCGACAGTATTGATTTCTATCCCCATAAATCAATGGGCCTGGTTGCGGACATCTTTCCGCTTGAGGTAATCGACAAGCTGCGGGGCTCGATGGCTATCGGCCATGTCCGTTATTCGACCACCGGCGCCAGTCTGCTCAGTAACAGTCAGCCGTTCATGATCAACTATGCCCACGGCACCCTGGCGGTCGCGCATAACGGCAACCTGGTCAATGCGGAAGAGATCAAGCGCGAACTGGTCAGCAAAGGTTCGATCTTTCAGTCTTCGATGGATACCGAGGTGATCATGCATCTGATCGCCGGTTTTCAGGAGCCGGATCTGGTTGAGGGCATTGCCGCTGCTTTAAAACGCGTCAGCGGCGCCTATTCCTTGGTGTTCATGAATGATAAACGCCTGATCGCGGCCCGTGACCCGCGGGGCATCCGCCCTCTGGTACTCGGCAGACTGGGTGCAACCTATATCGTCGCTTCCGAAACCTGCGTCTTTGACCTGATTGAAGCCGAATTTATCCGGGAGATTGAACCCGGCGAAATCCTGGTTATCAGCAACGAAGGTTTAGAGTCATACCATCCTTTCCCAACCCATAAGCCGGCCAACTGTATTTTTGAACATATCTATTTTGCCCGACCCGACAGTGTCATCTTTGGCGACACCGTTTATGATGTCCGCAAAAAACTGGGCCGCCTTCTGGCCCGGGAACATCCGGTCGCTGCCGACATGGTGGTGCCCGTCCCCGATTCCGGCATTCCCGCCGCCATCGGCTACGCCCAGGAGCTTAATATTCCCTGGGAGCTGGCCCTGATCCGCAACCACTATGTCGGTCGCACCTTTATCGAGCCCAGTCAGTCAATCCGCCATTTCGGGGTCAAAATCAAGCTTAATGCGATTAAAAGCATGTTTGCCGGCAAACGCGTGGTCGTTGTTGATGACTCAATCGTACGCGGCACCACGGCCCGCAAAATCATCAAAATGATTCGCGCCGCCGGAGCCAAAGAGATTCATGTCCGCATCAGTTCACCGCCCACCGATTTCCCCTGCTACTACGGCATCGACACCCCGACCCGGAGTGAACTGATTGCCTCCAGCCACAGCGTCGATGACATTCGCCGCTACATTACGGCCGACAGTCTGGGTTATATTGACAGCAAAACCCTGACGGCTGTAGTCAACTGCGAGCACAGTTTCTGTGACGCCTGTTTTACCGGCAAATACCCCATCACCTTTCCCGGCATCGACGGCTCACCGCCGCGGCAGCCGACGCTCTTCTGAAAAACATGAATAATCGAGCCAGCGACCCGCGGCCGTGGGAGTTGATCAAGCAGAAAAGCGGCCCCAGTCTGAAAGTTTTCGGCAGCCGCTACGAATATCGTCTTAACCCGCGCAACGGCAAAGAACTTGAGTGTCTGATTCTTGACTCAAAGGACTGGGTCAATGTTGTGGCCCTGACCCCGGCCCGGGAGGCCGTTCTGGTAAAACAGTTCCGTTTCGGCCGCGCCGGGGTTACCATCGAGATTCCCGGCGGGGTTATCGATGCGGGCGAGAGCCATGCTGATGCGGCCCGGCGTGAATTACGCGAAGAGACCGGATATTCGGCTGAGAATTGGACTTATCTGGGAGCGACCGAGCCTAATCCCGCCATCCTCAACAATCTCTGCCACCACTGGCTGGCCGAAGATGTCCGGCGGGATCATCCTCTAAAACTGGATGATGGGGAAGACATCACAGTAATCACCGCCGACATTGAAGAAATTAAAAACGCTTTAAGCTCCGGGCGAATGCGTCATGCCCTGGCTATCGCCGGGCTCGCAAAAGTTTTCGACCTGCGCACAAAGATCGAATAGTTACAGGCTTTTCTCTGCGGGCTCTGGCTCATCTGCGGTTAAAATTTTTTACGCTGAACAGTAACAATCGGTTTAGTACCTTACAGGTTATTTTCTTGTTTTTTTCAACATTTTTTTCAACAATAAAAACCAGTGCTGTCCGGTTAGAAACTTGCACGAAAAAAAAATGCTAACCGAC
This sequence comes from Deltaproteobacteria bacterium, assembly GCA_016938065.1. Lineage (GTDB taxonomy): Bacteria > Desulfobacterota > Anaeroferrophillalia > Anaeroferrophillales > Tharpellaceae > Tharpella. The sequence continues at coordinate 14,914 of JAFGVI010000116.1, forward strand.
GCAAATAATTTTATTTTTCTCTTGACATTCAAGCAATAA